>JBDGUD010000051.1:0-31376 GCA_042216165.1 Halanaeroarchaeum sp. | reverse complement strand
GCTCCGCGCTATCCGCTAACGATTCGACTCCCGTACCGCATTTTCAATAGAGCAATTATATCGACTATTTCATCAAGTCGTCAAATTCCGGAAGAGGTTCGTCGTCATTATCTTCAACGATTTGACTTTGGTCTTGTTTGGACTCGTAGTCAAGATCGACATCATCAGCGATTGGTGACTCCTCAACGGCCCGACGGAATCGAGTTCTGTTACGTGGAGGAACCCGTTTATCTTCGACATATCGGATTAGCTCCTCGCGTTCATTCTTTGATAGTTTTCCATCTGCCGGTAAATCTTCAATAACACCATCAATATCACGTTCATTGGGAAACCAAGCATCTCCTGCAGCAACGAATATCCGAACAAAGGGTTCTGGTACTTTATCGCGTTCAGCCAACCCAAGTCCGTCCTGAAGAGCAATTATCGCCCCAGAATCTAGAGAGAGTTGATATCGGCCACCGGGTAAGCTCACCTTCAGTTTGTACCGACCAGTTCCATCTCGAATAAATCGTGTTCGTTTTCGCATTTTGAGTACAGTCATCCCATTGCCATATGAAATTTGCTCCCGATTTTCAAGCAACAGTAGTTTCATTCAAATTGTTGCATTAACCTAGTTGGTCGAAAACGACCGTTTTCGCACAGACTGTCCGAAAGGTATGGGCCTTTAAGTTGGGCCGTGGGTGGCCCGAAAAGTGGTGCTTACAGGCTCTTCGGAAAGACTGCCACGGCCTTCTCGGGAGAGTAGTATGCTCGGGTTTTTTCGCTGGAATCTTCTTTAACTGTCTCTGCACTCACCCACCCATTCTCGTGGATTTCCACGTCCGAATGCGGCATTTTGTTAGGACCATCTTCCCACTCGTCGTCATCAAACACGATGATCGCTTTTTGGAAATGCATCATGTAAATGTCCTGAATTGTAATTGATTAAGTCACCGATATTACAACCCGTACAGATCGGCCCGATCGAGGGCGCGATCGATCGTCGATCGCGACGTATCGAGTTCCTTTGCCGCGGCTCGCTTCGAGAGATTGTCGTCGATCACTAGATCGAGTGTTGCGACCACCTGATCGTAGTTCTCCGCCGGCACGAGATGGCCGTCGTCGGTCTCGAATCCGAGCGGGGGCCGCCCGTGGTGGTAGTCTTCCTCTTGGCGACGCGACGCGATTCCTTCTTTCGTTCGTTGCTGTGCCATCTCCGCCTCGAGCTGCGCGAACACTCCGAGGAGTCTGAAGAGCGCGGCCTGATAGGGGTCATCTCCCTCCGGCTGAAGGATTAGATTCTCGTCGATGACGTGCAACTCCGCCCCCGCCTCACGGATCCGCTCAGCCGTCGCTTCGAGATCGCGGATCGAGCGGGCTACTCGAGAGATGGATTTGACCACGACCGCGTCGTGTTCGCCGGCTTCGACGGCGTCCATGAGATCGTGGTATCCCGACCTCTCGGTGTTCGTCCCCGTCGACTTGTCTCGGTAGGTCTCGATCTCCGGCGGTTCGGCCTCGAGCGTGTTCTGCGCGTAGTCATGAGTGGCCTCAAGTTGCCGATCGAAGTTCTGGTCCTCGGTCGAAACACGAATGTAGCCCGCGATGCCCATGTCGTATAGGGATAGGGATTTTACCTTAGTCGTGACGGTGAAAGCATTGACAGGCAAAAGGAGTGCAGAACCTCTCCCTTCAACGACGGTTGAACTTGGTTGCAGAGCGAGTCATTCCCTAGGTATCTTTCCTAATGGGAGTTAGCTATCATGGTTGCCATAGAATTTCTTGTGGATCCGGATGACAGTCCCTGATGAGATGTCAAGATCAAATTCCTCAGCGAGATCTCGAATGGAAATGTCACCGTTTTCATACAGTTCCGCGATTCGAAGTTGATCCAGCCAGTTGACTTTCCGATGTGCTGCCTGGTGTTCGCTGTTCGATAATATTTCAAGGTTCTCAGGTCTATTATCCCACGGAATTCCATTCTTATGATGTACATGATTTCCTACAACCGGATCAGCACCCCAGATTGAAATTCCTAGCAGTCGATGTACTGGGAACTCTCCATCCCTATGGCGCCAAACCTCGTGTCCTCGCGTTTTTGTGTGTAGTGGGAGGTGCCCTGTCGTTCCCAGAGTAATTTGTCTTGACTCAGAAGCAGATTGAGATTCTATTTCATGTCGTTTCATCCATTTACTGACTGTGCTGTTTGAGGTATCGAATAAACCGGCGATTTCCACCGAATTCAAATTTTTTCCCAATAAAGCCACTCTAGCAGGTCTTTGTCCCTCCACGGGTTTTCGATGTCCTCAAAATTTAAATCTGGTAAGTCTCGGGTGATTTCATATCGAATGGCATATTGACTTATTATAGACGGAGAAACATCATACATCTTTGCAACTTCTGCCTGAGTCCTGTCTTCTTCATTAAGCAGTTCGTGGAGCCTATCAGGGTTCTGATATTCCTTCTTCCCGGTCATTAGAAATGAAGATGTGGTGTATTCATTGTCATTTATCTTCGTATTAGCACTCTCGTCGATTTGTTGAAATCGTATTAATACTCTATTCCTATAAATTTTGTTTAATTTCTTCCGAGTTAACACAGTCAAGATCGCCTAATTCCCGAAAATCTACCCACTTTTGCATTATTCAGTCATCCCCAGCAACACCTCCGTCGGCCGCAACGACGTCGTGGTACTCCGGGATCTCGACGTCCGGCTCCTCGGAGATCCCGCCGCCGAACGACCCGAGACTCGGCTCCTGCAGCGTCAAAACGTGCTTGACGAGATTTCGAGCGAGGTTGACCGGGACCGCGTTTCCGATCTGCTTCGTCCGCTGGGTCTTCGTGCCGGCGATCTCGTAGTCCTCGGGGAATCCCTGCGCCTGCTTGAGTTCGCGCGGCTGGATCATCCGGTACCGAACGTCGAGACCCCACGGCCATAGCTCTGGCACGACGAGCGCGAACCGGTCTTTGCCCGTGACGGCGCCGATCGGCTCCTCGATCAAGGGCGCAGGCCCCTGGTAGTCGTCGATGAACGGCCAAAAGATCGGCGACGTCACTGCCGCCGGACTCTTCGACGACGGGACGGTCATCAACGGCCGGTCGGTCGACCGGGTCCGCGGCGACTGCGTGGTCCGCTCGCTGTACAGCGGCGTCAGGAACGGCGATGCCATCGAGAAGACGCCGCCGCGTTCCGTCGCGATCGTCGGAAACGGATCGTCGAAGTCGAGCGTGGCGCCGCCGTGCGACCATCGAATCAGCGACGGTGACACGAGCTTCGCTCGCGGATCCGTCGTGACGGTGTGGAACGGCCGCTCGCCGGGCTCGTAGAGCGCGTTCGAGTGGAGCCCCGGTACCGACCGTTCTTCGGCATGATGAGCGACTGCGTGACCGTCGCGAAGGCGTGACTGCCTCTCGCCGCGACCGTCGGGACCGGCCGCTTCTCGACGTCGATCGGGTGAGCGCCGTCTTGCTGGCGGAGCAGTAGCGTCAGGTCACGCCCCTCGGCCGGCACGTTCACGAGGAACGGCTCGTCGACGGCCTCGGCGACGATCTCGGCCTGGCGGTAGTCCACGACCCGCTCCTGGCGAAGCCGCCGGATCTCGTCGCGACCGAGGTCCTCGAGGACCTCCGCGTATGGCTCCAGAATGTCGTCGCCGTGGCGTCGAATCCCCTCCGCTATTCGCTGCATCGTCGAGTTCTTCGGCGGCGTCTTCCGGGCATCTTCGAGGTCGCGCGTCCAGATCGACCCGCCGAGGTCCGACCAGTCGATGATGTCCGCGGCCGTGCGGTAGTCCGGGAGCTCCGGATCGTCGTCGCTGTGCGTCGGCTCCGGGAACGTCGCCTGGTGGTCCTGACTGCCGACGATGAAGAAGCGCTCGCGACTCGTCGGGTCGCCGTAGTCGGCGGCCTTGAGGACCGTCCAGTCGACCGCGTAGCCGAGTTTGTTCAGCGCGTTGACCCACGCCTCGAACACTTCGCCGTTTCGGGTGGGCTGGCCGTCGCGGACCGGCCCCCACTGCTGGATTTCCTTGACGTTCTCCATGATGAACGTCCGGACGTCGAGTTTCTCCAGCCAGTCGAGCACGCTCCAGGGGCTCATCCGCTTCTGCTCGGAAACTGGTTTGCCGCCGCGGGCATTCGAGAAGTGCGTACACTCCGGGCCGGCGAGGAGCAGGTCGACCGAGACGTCCTCCGGGTCCTCGTCCTCGAGGAGTTCGTCGAGGACGTTCGGTGGGTGTAGCTGCTCCACCTTCGAGTGGTACTGCAGGGCGTCCTGGTGGTTCGCTTCGTGCGTCCGGATGGCCGGCTCCCAGTGGTTGATCGCGGCCTCGCGAAGGTCGAAGCCGAGTTCGTCGGCGGCCTGAGAGAGCGCCTCGCTGAAGCCGCCGGCGCCGGCGAAGAGGTCGAAGCCGATGATCGTATCGTTCACGTCAACCACCCCGCGTTCTCCGCGCGTTCGTGACGCATCCCCCATTCCCGGACCTCGAGGGATTGGACGGGTTGCCACTCGTCGGCGAACTTGTCGGTGTCGTCGCTTCGGGCTTCGTGGAGGATGTCGACCCCGACGCCGTGCGTGTACTCGACGACGAGTCGCTGTTCGACGCGTTCGTGCCGATGGCGGTGTCCCACGAACGGCCGCGTCGTCCAGGAGCCGAGGACGATCTTCTTGTCCCGAGTCCAAGTTCGGCCGTCGCGGTCACTCTCCCCGACCGAGTACTTCGTCCCGCCGTCGGTGAGGAGCTTCGTCTGTTCCGTCTCGTCCTTTGTATCCCCAGCATACCGATCGTGCACGTAGTTGATGCGGACGCCGCAGTCCTCGCACCGCGTCCCGGCGAGATCGGTGCTCTCGATCAGAAGTCGGATTTCGGCGTCGCACTCCGGGCACTCGATCGTCTGCGGGTACGGGGCAGTCTCGACGAACAGGTCGACGGCATCGTCACTCGTCATCGTCCACCTCCGGAGGGGCATCATACTCATCCCAAGCTTCGTCGCGACGAATCTCCTCGCCGTGGAATCGGTACCCCCACTTGTGCCAGTTCTGCGACGCACACTCGGGACACGGATCGAGGTTCTGTCGGTCGGTATCACCTCGATAGTCGAACCGCGAACCACAATCAGGACACTCCCCGATCGGTTGGCCTGCCTTGACCGCGTTCGGCATGTCACCAAACATTCGTTCGGCCCGACGAGCGGCCGCGGCCGCCTGGGCATCTTCGTCACTCGCCATCCGAATCCACCTCCAACCACGATTGCTCCCGGACCTCCTCGAAATGGCCTGGCCGGGTCTCGATGAGAGCGTCCTCGTCCGGGTCGCGCCCCTCGATTTGCTCCTCGTCGACGTTGTACTTTGACTCGGGCACGTTCTCGACCGGATAAGCGTACCATCGTTCGACGACTAACCCACCGCAATGCTCGCACCCACCGGCGGGGACAGCCGCCGTCTCGCCGACCTGGCCGACGTCGCCGATCACCTCGATAATCTCGACGCGGTGCACAGGCTCGCGGACGGCTTCGACGATCGAATCGCTCGCCTCAAACAGGTGGCCACAACTCTCGCAGTACTTCGCGTGGAACGATTCGTACTGATTAACTCCTCCGTCAAACTGATCGTTGTCACTCATTGGAATCACCGGTATTTCGCGCGGACTTCTTTCGCCGCGTTCTGGTCGTTCGACTGGATGTAGGCGCGAGCGGTCTGAATGTCCGCCCACCCCATGATGCTCATCAGACTGTACGCCGAGACGTCCATCAGCGCGAGTTTGTTCGCTGCCGTCGCCCTGAGGGCGTGTGGATAGACCCGAGCGTCCAAGTCGGCGGCCTCGGCGGCTTCTCCGACCCTCCTGTTAATCGCGACGCGTGCCTTTGGGAAAATGGCGTAGCGGTCGACGAACTCCTCGACGACGATCTGCGTGCGGGTGTCGAAATCGTAGGGGATTGACCGGTCGCCGTTCGAGGTCTTCGGCTCCCAGCGCTCTTCGAGCGCCTGCTCGAGCGTGATGTTTTGCTCGTCCATCTTCGACTGGGCCAGCTCCTCAATCTTCGCCTCCGGAAAGTCGACGTCCTTGAACTCCTCGCGAACCTCTTCCTTGGCCTCTTCCTCGGTCAGGTTGATGGAAAGGACGTGGTCCTCGGCGCGTTCCTTGCAGTAGCCGCACACACCGCCGTCGATTCCCTTCGAACACGGGTCGTGTTCCGGGATGACGATCATCCGCTGGTCCATGTCGACCCAGTCTGACGACAGGTGCGCGATCTCGCCTCCGCGCATCCCTAACCGACCGGCCATGTGGATGACGAAGCGCGCTTCGAACGCCTGCGGGTCCGGGAGTTTGCGGGCGCCCTCGAGCAGCTTCTCGAACTGCCGGTCCGTGAGTGCGTCGTCGCGAGAATGCCGGGTTGGCGACAGGTTAGACATCGGGATCCGCCCCCAGCACCTTCGGCCAGGACACTTTCGCGACGTCGCCCTTGCTCGGGCGGTCGCCCCGATCGTACCAGGACCCCTCAGCGACGTCGCCGATTTGCTCGGGCCGGAGCACGCGCAACCGAGTTATGAACCCCGGATCGGCGGGTTCGGCGTCTTCGTCGTAGGTGACGACGACGTAACGGCCGTCGTCGATGAGCAGGTCGATCAGGGGTTCCGACCACAGGGTGAGCCGGCCGCTGGTATACGTCTGGTTGCCCTGGTCGTCGTATCCGTTGCGGATCTTGTCCTGGGCTCCCTTGATTTGGATGGGTGTGCCGACCGGCAGGTCGCCCGGCGTGTCCTCGGTCGTCCGAGCGTCGTGGGCCTCGCCATCCACGGGGTGCAGGTCGAGTCGTCGGCAGACGGCCGCCTCGACGCGGTCACCGTAGTCCGGGGCGCGCCCGTTCGTCGGCGACGTCGTCGCCGTCGCGACGGCGCCACCGTCCGCACGGAGGGATGGGCGTTGCGGTTGGGTTGCCGATCGATCCAGCACTGCGGTTGATGGATCGGCGAGGACGGCCCACATGTGCTTGCAGACCGTCTCGCGATACTCGAAGTCCCCGCAGGTGCAAGAACCGACGTACTTCCCCTCGTCCGCCGCGAGATCGACAACGTGCGCTTCGTCTGAATCGAAATAATCGACGACGAATCGGTTTGCCATCTGGGTCTTGATCTGGACATCTTGCAGATGCCGGTCGTTGTATCGCGAGCCCCGATAGTACCGCTCCGAGTACTGATAGCGAGCCTCGGCCCGGGTGAAGTGGACCGCCTCAGGCATCGTCGATCGCCTCCTGGAGGCCGTCGCTGATCGCTGATGCGATCGCGACCTCCTCGCCGAGGCCGTCCGCGTCCTCAATCTGGGCGACGAATCGAATGCGCCCGTACTGTGCCGATCCTGT
This sequence comes from Halanaeroarchaeum sp., assembly GCA_042216165.1. GTDB lineage: Archaea > Halobacteriota > Halobacteria > Halobacteriales > Halobacteriaceae > Halanaeroarchaeum. Next base: position 24,038 of record JBDGUD010000051.1, on the reverse strand, counting down.
GACGAGTGTCGCGTGATCCTGCTGCTCGAGCGATACTGTCGTTGGGGTCTGAATGCTCATGCTGAGCCCTCCGTGTCGTAATCGCCGTTCAGAATTGCCTCGTCGCGCTCGTCGGCGCTGAGGGATCTATGCGAGTCTTGGTCGCTGCCTCCGTGATCGAGGCCGCCGTCCGCGTCCTCGAGGGCGATCTCGGGACGAACGTACAACCAGACAGTCTCAACGCGCTGAATCGGCGTCACGTAGCCGGCTGCCTCCAGCGGCCTCAGGGCTGCGTCGACGACCGTCCCCTTATCGTACTGCGTCACGAACTGCGGGACCGCCTTTTTCACGACCGACAGACGCACACGACCTCCTCCGTCCGTGATGGTCAGCAGCGCGTCGTAGACCTTCGCGAGCGTATCCGGGAGGTCATGTCCCGAGGTCAGGTCGTAGCGCGAGCGCAGCGCCGCCCTGACGGCGTCGCTCTTGACGTCTTCGCGCTCCAGCCGCTCCACCAAGTCGGCATCCTCCTCGTCGTCGAGGCGGACCGTCACCGTCGTCGACGTCATGATGCCTCCTCGACTGCCTCGACGCGATTGGTCCGCTGCTCGCATTCGTGGCAGAACCACGCCATGTCGGATTCCCGTTCGACGTCTGTCGATCCGCAGGCCTCGTGCCGCCAGACGGTCGGCTCCTCGTCGGCCGCGCCGTCGTCGGCGTCGGCGAGTGCCCGGAGGTCGTCGGGGGAGCGTCCGGGCAAGTCGCGCTCGCCGTGCTCCTCGAGGTAGCGTTTCCGCTGGTTCAACCGCGCGAGGACGTGCTGGCGGGGCCCGCGCTGGAGGCGGGTCTCGACCTCGATCCAGGCCTCGATGACCTCCAGCCGGTCGATGCCGCTGAGGCGTGCTGCGAAGAGGTCGTCCTGGACGTCGTCGGACGCCGGCGTCAGGAGATCTCGGTCGAGGTAGCGGGCGGGATCCTCGCCGATCCGGTCGGCGATGGCGGGATACGTCTCGCGATCCTGGTCAGTCGCCACCGGGGCGAGCCCGCTCATGTCGTCTCACCCCTCGAGACGCCTCTCGCCTCCGCGAGTTCAGCCAGGAGGTCTGCCGTCCGGTCATCATAGACGTCCTCGACGAGGGCGAGAATCGCACCGCGAAGATCCTCATCCGCCGCGTCGACGAGCGAGCGCAGCGCCCGGCTCCGGAGTTCCGTCTGCAAACGGTCGAGAGTCGTCCCCGCCTCGCTCGGGAACCGAACCAGCCGGCTCTCCGGGTACGAGTACGTCCGCTTCGGCGGGCTGATCTGGTCCTCCGGCGTGGGCAAAAACACGCACTCGTAGACCGGCTCGTCCGCCTCGACGCCGAACATCTCCGCGACGCGGTCGCCCCTGGTGTACTCGTGCTCTCCCGCCGTCTTCGTCGATTGCGAGACGACCTGGAGCGGGATGCCCTGGGAGAGATCGATCACGACATCGCCGGCGAGAATCTCCTCGCTCACGCTGACCACCTCCGATGGCCGGCTTCGCGTGCGCGCTCCCGCGCGCAGCCTCGGGCGGCCCCTACGGGGCCGCCCTCGGCACAATTTTGCGCGGCCCCGAGCGCACCCACACACGGTATAGTTCTCCGGCGGACCCCCCGGGGGGTGATATTACATCGGGTCGAAATGGCCGTTGCTGGCCGCCCCACGACCTGTGGCGCTGTTTTAGCCAGTATTACAGCAGGGGGTGCTGTATTACTTCCACTTGATCCACTTGATCCACTCGAAACAGGGGTTTGGCTCACGGCCGGCACACCCCCTCGTCGAGGGCGTCGCAGCGTTGATCGTCGCTCTCGATCGGCATCCCACAGAACTCGCACACGAGGGTTAGACGACTGTCGTCGTCAATTTCGACGCTCAACGTCACCACCTCCTAAAACCAAGTTTTCCGACACCGAAAACTGAGCCGTCAGGCTCTCTACTGTTCGTTGTCGAGCGACACTACAAAACCGGATGGGACCGTCGAGATTCGAACTCGAGTCCGACGCACCCCATGCGCCGAGGATACCAAGCTACCCCACGGTCCCGCGTTCGGGTCAAAGTGTGACCGGGCATTAAGCGCTTCGTTCCCCGGCCGGCGAGGGAGACCTTTTGAACGGTGGCGGGGCCAGTTGCCCCCATCCCACCAGCATCGGTCCGGGACGGGTTCGCGGGAGCGTGGTGCACCCGCCCGGAGGGGACTGCACCACCTGTTCGCTACACGAGGACGCGCTCGAGGGAGACGACCTCGCCCTTCTCGCTCGCGGGGTCGGCGACGAGAGTGCCGAGACAGACGGCGCTCCCGTCGGGGGTGTAGCAGGCCACGATGGCGTCGTGGTGGGCGTCGGCCAGTTCGTCGTCCGCGTCGACGATTCCGGGAGCGTAGACCGGCGCGCCCTCGGCGATTTCTCGGGCAGCGCTACGGGCGACGGTGACGGCCGGGAGGTGCTCGAGCGCCCGTTCCGCCGGATCGACGACCTCGCGAAGCCAGGTCGGGTCGTCGTCCTCGCGCCAGAACGCGAGGGCGTCGGCCAGGTCGTGGAGGGTCACGAGATCGGAATCGTCGAAGGGCTCGGTGCCCGTGCGTCGGAGGTCGCCCATGTGAGCGCCGGTACCAAGCGCCAGACCGAGGTGGTGGCACAACTTCCGGACGTAGGTCCCGCTCTCGCAGTCAAGGTCGAGGAGGGCCTGGCGGTCCCGCACCTCCAGCACCTCCAGGTCGTGGACGGTCCGGGTGCGGAGGCGCCGGGCGACGGCGCTCTTCTTCGGCGGTTTCTGGTAGATCTCGTCGGCGAAGGCCCCGACCACCGACTCCAGGTCCCCCGGCGGATCGTCGTGGAGTTCCAGGACGGCGACGTACGACTTCGCGCCCTCGAGGAGCGCCGGCGCCAGACGCGTCCCTGCACCGGTCATCACCGGGAGACACCCGGTCACCTTCGGGTCCAGGGTTCCCGCGTGGGCGGCCTTCTCGACGTCCAGGAGGTCGCGGACCCACGCGGACACCTGGTGGGCCGAGGGGCCCGGCGGCTTGTCGAGGTTGACCACCCCGAACTCGAGGAGGGCGGCGGGATCGCGCTCGGCCGGTGCGTCGCGGAGCGCAGGCATCTCAGAACTCGTAGGCGACGCCCTCGATCGGGAACGAGCCCTCGTCGTCGGCGGAATCGTACTCGTCGACGGCCGTCCGCACGATCTGCATCACGCCTTCGGGGCCCCACCGGGCCGTGTTCACCGCCAGGTCGTAGATCGACCGATCAGTGAAGTCGATGTCGTAGTACCGCCGGTAGCGGTGGATCTCGCTCTCGGCGCGCGCGTGCAGCGTCCGCTTCGCCTCCTCGATGGGCGTCTCTTCCCGGTCGGCGACCCGTCGTGCGCGGACCTCCTCCGGGGCGTCGAGCCAGACCCGGAGGTCGGCGTACTCGCCGGCCATCCAGCCGGCGAGGCGCGACTCCAGGACGAGGTTTGCCCGTTCGCGGGCGGTCTCGCGGAGCCGACGATCCAGGTCCCGGTCGATCTGATCGTCCTCCTCGGCGAGTTTGTTGAACTCCAGTGGCGTGTACCCCCGCTCGTCGGCCAGCGACCGGAAGATGTCGCCGCCGGAGACGTGGTCGTAGTCCAGCTCCTCCGCAAGCGCGGCGGCGGCAGTGCTCTTGCCGCTGCCGATGGGGCCGGAGATGGTGATCAGCATATCAGTCCTCGGACGGGGCGGGACAAAGAGGTTGTGAACCACGTCAGGGGGTCTGTCTCCACCGTCGACTCAGGTACTGGGCGTCGTCTGGATGTTCAGCGCCTTCCGGATTATCTGGGAGAAACTGACCGACGCCAGGATGTACCAGAGGATCCAGACCCGGACCGGGCCGATGACCGTGGAATTCCAGTTCTCGACCGTGCCCACGAGCGGCACGACGATCTGGGCCGGTTCGTGGCCGACGATCGAGCCCCCGCCGTCGAGGATCTTCCAGTACATCCACAGGAAGACGGGAATGGTGATGAGCATGATCCAGACCATCGGCCGGAACTGCGCCTTCATCATCCCCATCTGGTCGCCCATGGCGTCCATCTGTTCCTCGCGAATCCGCTCGAGCGCCTCGTCGTCGCCCCGCTCGCGGGCGGCCTTCTGTCGTTCCTGGATGTCCTTCATCCGCTCCTGGTACTCGCCCATCTGGTCCCTGTCCATCAGGCTCCCCTGCAGGACGGTGGAGTACAGGCCCGTGAGGACCGCCAGGAAGATGATCACCGCGTAGAACGGGAGCATCGAATCCAGGGGGCCGAGCGCGACGTCCATCAGCCCCCCGATCGCGTTCCGGGCCGGCGCGTAGGAGTAACCGGCGAACAGCCCCAGCGACGCGACGGCCGCGGCCTTGTCGTAGGTCGTCCAGCCGGACTCTTCGTCGTCGGCGTCCCCGCTCGTCGGAACGTCACCTTCCTCGGCCAGGTCGAGACCTTCGCGGACCGCGCCCGGGTCGGCGAACTCGAAACCGTCTTCGCCCTCGACGAGGATGTCTTTCTGGAGGAGTCGGCCCCACTGTCCGCTGGTGAGATCGCCTTTCACGTCCCGCCAGCGGAGTTCGTCCTCGGAGTCGAGGAGGTCCGCGAGCACGTCTCGGAACGACGGATCCTCCTCGACGAGGTCGCGGACCTTCTCCGCGGTTCGTACCATCGTCTCCATGTGAGCGACCGGCGGTTAAGAACCTTTTACAATCTCACGGATCCGCGCGGTCGGCGACCGCGTCCCTGACGTCCGCCCATACCTCGTCGGGGGTCTGTTCGCCGTCGATCTCGACCAGGGTTCCCTTCTCGCGGAAGTACTCGATGACCGGTTCCGTGCTCTGGCGATATGTCTCGATGCGGTCACGGGCGACCGCTTCGGTGTCGTCCTCGCGCTGATAGAGGTCGCCGCCGCACTCGTCACAGACGCCCTCCTCCTCGGGGGGGTTGAAATCGACGTGATAGTTCGCGCCGCAGTCCTCGCAGACGCGCCGCCCCGTCAGGCGGTCGATGAGCTCCCCCTCCGCGACGTCCAGGTAGAGGACCGCGTCCAGGTCGGTGATCTCGTCGAGGTACTCGGTCTGTGCCTCGTTTCGTGGGTACCCGTCGAGGACGAAACCGTCGGCCTCCTCGAGGGCCGCCGCCACGATCTCGTTGACGACCGGATCCGGCACCAGGTCGCCGGCCTCCATGTACTCCCGCGGCGTCCCGTAGTCGGTCTCCATGTCCTTGTTCGCCCGGAGCGCGTCGCCGGTCGTCACGTGTTCGATGCCGAATTCCTCGACGAGCCGTCGCGACTGCGTTCCTTTCCCGGCGCCCGGAGCGCCCAGGAGCAACACGCGTGGTGCACCCATATACGACAGTCCGGATTCCTCCTATAAGGATATACAGGAACCATCTGCTTTTGCCCGCCCGCCTCGTCGGTGGCAGTATGACCAGGTTCGACGCCGCGACCGCAGACGGTCGCGTCGGCCTCGTCGCGGACGCCATCGCGGCCCACCGCGAGCGCGACAGCCACCATTGCACGGTCGTCACGGGAGGAGGTATCCCCGACGAACCGGCGCCCTGGGTCCAGTTCGCCGGCCGCGATTCGGTGCTCAACGTCGACGTGACCGACGCCGAATACGATCGACTGGAACGGGTACTGGAGGAGGTCCGGGGTCTCACCGTCGCCGAGCGGAGCAGCCCGGACGACGCGGACGGGACGAACGTCCGCCTCGCGGTGCAGGTCGACGACGACCGTGTCGCCCAGGTCGTCGAGCGACTGTTCCGGGAGGTCTTCGACCGGCCGGCAGACTACCGGCTGTGGGCGACGCAGATCTGATCCGGCCCTGTCGAACACACTAAGTAGGTCCTGGCCCGACGACTCGGGTATGTTCCGCCGCACCGGACGATCCGACGGGGAGCGAACCGACCGGTACCGCCTCGACCATGGCTGATTCGCTCCTCTCGGACGTCCTGATCCCCGTCGCCGGTCCGGACGACGCCGAGGCAACGTGCGAGGCCGCCCTGTCCCACGTCGCGGCGGCCGGTGGCTCCGTCACGGCCGTCTACGTCGTCGAGAAGGCCGGCGGCGGCATCGACAAGGCGTCAGTCGAGCAACGCGAGCAGACCGCTGCGGACGCCTTCGCGGTCGTCACCGAGGCCTGCGAGGCCGCGGGCGTCGACTGCGAGACCGAGATCCGGTACGGCTCGGACGTGGCCGCCGCGATCGTGGAGGCCGCTCGGGACCACCGCGCGTCGGCCATCGCGTTCACGCCACGGAACGGCTCCCGCTGGCTTGATCTGCTCACCGGGGACGTCTCGCGCGACCTCGTGAAAGGAACCGACCGACCGGTCGTCGTATTCCCCGAGAAATCGAGCGAGCCATGACCGAACAGGAACTCGCGAGGGACCTGGGACCGCTCGCTGCCCTGACCATCGGCGTTGGCACCATGATCGGCGCGGGCATCTTCGTCCTCCCGGGTCCCGCCGTCGCCCGTGCGGGGCCGCTCGTTTCGATCGCCTTCCTCCTCGGCGGCGTGATCGCGCTGTTGACCGCCCTGTCGGCCAGCGAACTCGGCACCGCCATGCCGAAGGCCGGTGGCGCGTACTACTACGTCAACCACGCGCTGGGCCCGCTGTTCGGATCGATCGCTGGCTGGGCGAACTGGATGGGGCTGGCCTTCGCCTCGGCGTTTTACATGTACGGTTTCGGCCAGTACGTCGGCGAGTTCCTCGCGGTCCCCGGGATCGCGGTCGGCCCCGTCGCCCTCGAGTCGGCGAAGGTCATCGCACTCGCCGGAGCGGTCTTCTTCGTCGGCGTCAACTACGTCGGCGCCAAGGAGACCGGCCGACTGCAGAACGGTATCGTGATCACGTTGCTCTTCATCCTGGCCGGGTTCACCGTCGTCGGCGCGTTCGAGGCCGACCTGGCCACGCTCAGGCCCGTCGCCCCCTTCGGTTACGCCCCCCTCCTCCCGACGACGGGGCTGATATTCGTCTCCTTCCTCGGATTCGTCCAGATCACCTCCGTCGCGGAGGAGATCAAGGATCCCGGCCGGAACCTCCCTCGTGCGGTGATCGGCAGCGTCCTGATCGTCACGGTGGTGTACGCCCTCGTGCTCGTCGTCCTGCTCGCGGTCGTCGAGACCCAGTTCGTCGCGAACAACGAGACCGCCATCGTGGACGTCGCGCGGCGACTGGCCGGACCGGTGGGGGCGGCATTCCTGCTGATCGGCGGACTGCTCGCGACGGCCTCGAGCGCGAACGCGTCGATTCTCGCCTCCTCGCGAATCAACTTCGCGATGGGACGCGACGGCATCGTCACGCCGTGGCTCAACGAGGTCCACGAGCGCTTCGCCACGCCGTACCGCTCGATCGGGTTGACGGGCCTGTTCATCGTCGTGTTCATCCTCTTCGGCGACGTCGAGACGCTCGCGACCGCCGGCAGCGTGTTGCACCTGCTCATCTACGGCCTGTTGAACGTCTCGCTGGTCGTCATGCGCGAGGTGGCTCCCCCGACCTACGAGCCGGACTACCGGGTGCCCTTCTACCCCGCGACGCCGATCGTCGGGGCCATCATCTCCTTCGCGCTGATCGGGTTCATCGAACCGCTGGTCATCCTGCTGAGCGTCGGGTTCGTGGTCTTCGCCGGGGTCTGGTACGTGGCGTACGCGCGGACCCGCTCGCGGACCACCGGCGTGCTATCGCAGGCGCTCCGCCGACTCCAGGCCGGACCGGGGACCACACAGACGGCGGCCGGCGTCGAGACCGACGGTGGCGAACACCGGGTGATGGTTCCGCTCGCGAACCCGGAGCACGTGGACGACCTCCTCACGCTCGGCGGAGCCATCACGCGCGCAAACGACGGCCGGCTGATCGCGGTCCACATCGTGAGCGTCCCGGACCAGACCTCGCTCTCGTACGCGGCCGATCACGCGGACGAGTTCACCTTCGCGACCGGCGACGCGCTGGAGCGGGCCGAAGCACGGGCCGACGAACTGGGAATCCAGATCGAGACCCACACCATCTTCTCGCACCGCTCCTTCGAGGAGATCTTCGACGCCGCTCGAACACACGAGGTCGACACCGTCGTCATGGGCTGGAGCGAGGACCAGCACGGTTCGCCGGGACGCGCGGAGACGGCGATCGACGAACTGGCCCACGATCTGCCCGCGGACTTCCTCGTACTGAAAGACCGGGGGTTCGACCCCTCGCGGATCCTCGTCCCCACGGCCGGGGGACCGGACTCCGACCTCGGGGCGGTCGTCGCCCGCTTCCTCAGCGACGAGTACGACGCCGAGGTCAGCCTGCTCCACGTGGCCGAGGACGAGGAGACCGGCCGGACGTTCCTCGAGGAGTGGGCCGACGCCCACGACCTCGACGACGCGTCGCTGATCGTCGACGTCGGGACGGACGTCGAAACGGCGATCGAACGGGAGGCGAGTGACGCGACGCTTCTCGTCGTGGGGGCAACCGAGAAGGGACTTCTCTCCCGGCTGGTCCGGGGTTCGCTCGTCCTCGACGTGGTCGACGACGTGGACTGCTCGGTTCTCCTCGCCGAGACGAAGACGGAGCGAACGCTCTGGGAACGCCTCGTCGGTTAGGCCGTTTCGGTCCCCCGCAGCCACCGCCTCAACCGGGAGTGGAGACCGACCCACCGTTTCGTCATGAGGACGGTTCCGCTCGCCCGTTCGGCCACCGCCTCGGGGACCGCCCCGAAGATCAGTTGCTGGACGAGACTCTCGTTCGTCGCCCCGATGATGGTCAAGTCGTGGTCCGCTGACGCCTCGACGATCCCATCCACGACGTTCGGGTGCTCGTAGACGTGGGTCTCGACCCCGACCCGGTCGCCGACGACGTCCGCCGTCGCGTCGAGCACCGCTGCGACGCGCTCGCGTTCGCGCTCGTCGGCGTCCGGAGCGACCACGTGGACGACGTGCACGCGAGCCCCGGTCGATCCTGCGATCGAGCGCGCCACTTCCGCGGCCAGTTCGGCGTGTGGCCCGCCGGCGGTCGGGAGCAGAATCGAAGACACTTCACCGGCCGCGTCGACGTCCACCCGCTCCACCAGGACGTCACAGCGCGCCCTGGTGACGATCGTCTCGATCGTGCTGCCGAGGACGACGTCCCGGCGCTTGGATCTGCCGCGCCAGCCCATGAGCACCTGGTCCGCGTCGTGTTCCTCGATCGTGTTGAGTATCGCCTTGGCTGGGTCGTGACCGATCCGGACGGTGCCGTGGACCGGGACGTCGGTCTCCTCGGCAAACGCCATCGCCTCGGTGACGATCGCACGATGGCTGGCCGCCCACGTCCGTCCAGCCTCGATTGGCGTCTGTTGGGGCACCTCGACGGTACTGACGGCCACGATTTCGCCGTCGCGGTCCCGGGCGATGTCGATTGCCGTCCGCATCATCTGTTCGACGTGGGCAGGGTTCGCAATCGGGACGATCACGGTGAAGTCACGACGCTCGGGCACGGTCTCTTCGACGATGGTCGGGGTCTCTTTCTCGACCCGGGCCTCCTCCCGGGGAGCGGCGTACCCGAAGTAGACGACGAGGCCGAGAACCATCCAGAGCGCCGTGGTGAGAAGGGCGACCAGTCCCTCGTTTCCGGTCCCGAGGCCGATCGCCTGGAGGCCCAGTTCGTAGACGAGAAACGGGGTGAGCAGGAACTGCAAGACCAGACCGACGATCGGCGGCCAGGGCATGAACGGGATTTCGAAGGTCCGCGGCAGGTCCGGGTGGGTCTTGCGCATCCGGATGACGGTCCAGTTCACCTGGACGAACAGGAGGATAAACATGATGTCAGCGGCGGCCGCGACCGACTCGATGGGCAGCAGAAGGGCCATGACCGCGATCAGGACCGCCGAGAGGAAGATGGCGTACTGGGGAGTGCGCGTCTCCTCGTCGACGTGGTTGAAGATGCCCGGCAGCGCCCGATCCCGGCCCATCGCGAACGAGACGCGACTCGAGGAGTAGATCGTGGCGTTCAGGGCGCTCATGGTGGCGGCGAGACCCGCGAAGAGCAACAGCGGGATTCCGTAGGGGACGAACTGACCGGCCGCCTCGATGATCCCGAGTTCGCCCAGGTGTCCGAGGAGTTCCCAGGTGTAGACCGTCGCCTCGCTCCCCAGGCCGGCCCGCTGGATCAGATACTGGGTGGGCGTGATGCCACCGATGGCGACGAAGGCGACCAGCACGTAGATGGGCACGACGATCAGCAGGGAGTAGAAGACGGCCCTGGGGATGTTCTCCCCGGGGTTCTCGACCTCCTCCCCGGACTGGACGATGATCTCGTACCCCTCGAAGGCGATGTAGGTGAAGCCCATCGCGCCGACGATGCCGAAGACGCCGTTGGGCGCGAACCGGGGGCTATCGAGGAACGTGCCGACCCACTGCGGCGCGGACAGCGTCGCCTCGATCCCGAAGGCAACGAAGACCCCGAGGATGAGGATCTTGATCCCCGTCACGACCACCCCTGCCTTTCCCGTCTCCTCCGCGCCCCGGTAGTTGACGTACGCGAACGCGGCGACCATCAGGACCGCGAGGACCTTCTCGACGGCGAGGCGAGAGAGGACGCCGAACAGGACGAAGTCCTGGGGCAGGGAGGGAAACAGCGACACGACGACCAGTTCGGTAAGGAAGACGCCGAACGTCACGGCGTAGAGCGAGCACGCGACGGCGTGGGCAAACCAGCTCATCCACCCCGCGTAGAAGCCGTTCGGATCGACCAGCGCCTCCTTGACCCAGAGGTAGCCGCCGCCCGCCTCCGGGAAGGCAGCGCCGAGTTCGGCGTAAGAGGCCGCGGTGAACAGGGCGACGAAGCCGTTCAGCGCGAACGCGAGCATGAGCGCCGGTCCCGCGATGCCGGCAGCGAACCCGGTCAGCGCGAAGACTCCCGCCCCGATCATCGCTCCCACGCCGATGAAGGTGACGTCGGCGAGACTCATGTCCCGCGATAACTCCGTCGCGACTGCCGGCCCCCCGTCGGACGCCGGAGGAGATGACATACGTTCGAAATGTATCGGGAGGGCGAAAAAGGGTCCGCTTCCGTCGGGTCAGGTCCGCCAATACGCGCGCGTGAGCAAGACCAGGACGGGGAATATCTCGAGCCGACCGATCCACATCAACCCGAACATGAGCAACTTCGAGGTGGCCGGGAAGGCGAGGTAGTTGTTCATCGGGCCAACCATCCCGATCCCCGGACCGACGTTCCCCAGGGTGGCCGCGACCGCGCTCGCGGCCTCGAGGACGGAGAGCGTCAGATCCACGCGCTCGGCGTCGATCAGGATCAGCCCCGTTCCGATCCCGAAGGTCACGAGGTAGAGCAGGGAGAACGCGACGATTCCCTTGATCGCGCGCTCGTCGAGGGGAGTGCCGTTCAGGCGGACGGGCTCGACCGCGTCGGGGTGGACGGTCGTGAACAGTTCGCGACGCATCGTCTTCGCGATCACGAACCACCGCACGATCTTGATCGCCCCGCCGGTACTTCCGGCGCTCCCGCCGATGAACATCCCGAGGATGAGCAGGAACTTCGCGGCCTCGTTGAACCCGTTGAAATCGAGGCTGGCGTACCCGGTCGTGGTCACGATGGAGACCACCTGGAAGATCGCGTGACGGGCGGACGCCTCGAGGTCGCCGGAGATGCGTCCGACGTTCTCGGTCGCGAACAGGCTCGGATCGGTGTAGAGCAGACCGGTCGCGAGTGCCGCCAGGACGGCGATGATGCCGACGTAGAAGCGAAACTCGTCGTCCCGAATCAGGCGTCGGGGCTCCCCCGTCATCACGTGCCAGAACAGCGCGAAGTTCGTGCCGGCCGCCACCATGAACGGCACGATCACCCACTGGGCGAGCGCCGAGAAGGCCTCGATCGACCGTGCCTCCGGCGAGAACCCACCGGTCGCCATGGTCGTGAACCCGTGTGCGACGGCGTTGTAGAGGGTCATGTCCGGTGCCAGTCCCCCCAGATGCAGCCCGTAGAGGAGGGCGACCTCGAGCGCAGTGATCCCGACGTAAGCGGTCCAGAGCGCTCGCGCCGTCTCCGCGATGCGCGGCGTGAGTTTCTGGATGCCCGGCCCCGGTGCCTCGGCGTCCATGAGCTGGGCGCCCCCGACGGAGAGTTCGGGAAGGATGGCGACCGCCAGCACGACGATACCCATCCCCCCGAGCCACTGCGTCAACTGCCGCCAGAGCATGAGCGCCCGGCCGTGGCGGGCGACCGAGATGTCCCCCATGACGGTGGCTCCCGTGGTGGTGAATCCGCTCATGCTCTCGAAGAGCGCGTTCACCGGATTCGCGAGGGTCGACCCGGTGCCTGCGCCGGCCAGCACGTAGGGCACCGCGCCGATGGCGCTCACGGCGATCCAGGTGAGGGCGACCATCAGGAACCCCTCGCGGGCCCCGATGTCCGGGGCGCCGTCACCCGACAGCGATTCCAGGGCAGTTCCGACGCCGACGGTCAAGACGATGGTCGCCGCGAAGGCGGTCACCCCGTCCCGGTAGACGACGGCGAGGACGAGGGGGAAGACCAGCGGGACCGAGAGGTAACGCAGGACGCGTCCGACCAGGGCGAGCGCGGCCCGCCAGTCGACGCGCAGCCCTCCCGACATAATTAGAGTTCGCCCAGCACGTCGGCCATCGACGTCTCCCGGACGAACAACACGACGTGATCGCCCGGTTCGACGACCGTGTCCCCCCGTGGCGTGACGACCGACGAGTCGCGCGTGATGGCACCGATGACGACGCCGGCCGGGAAATCGCCGACGGCCTCCCGGATCTCTCGCCCCGCCAGGAGGCTCTCCGCCGATATTTCGACTTCGATCACCTCGGCGGCACCCGACTCCAGAATTGCTACGTTCTCGGCGCGGCGCTCCCGGGTGAAGCGGGTTATCTCTTCGGCGGTCACTTCCCTCGGGTTCACCGCGACGTCGACGCCCACGGCCTCGAACAGGTCGACGTACTGGGCCTCGTCCACCACGGCGACGGCGCGATCGACGCCAACGCGCTTCGCGATGAGCGCCGCGAGGAGCGTCTTCTCGTCGCTATCGAGGGAGGCGACGAGGACGTCGGCGTCGGCGACGTGTTCCCGAACCAGGAAGTCGTGGTCGGTCGCGTCGTGTTGCATGACCGTCGTCTTCGGCAACCGCTCGGCGAGGGTCCGCGCCCGCTCCTCGTCGGACTCGAAGAGCCGTGGAGTGATGTCGCGCTCCTCGAGGAGGCGGGCCACCTGGTAACCGATGGGGCTCCCGCCGACGATGACCACGTCGTTTGCCTCCTGGACCATCTCCTCGGGAGTGACGGCGGTGGCGAACTGTCTGACGCTCTCCGGGCGGCCAATGACGACGACCCGGTCGTCGGCGGCGATGACGTCGTCACCACCGGGGATGATCGCGTCGCCGTCCCGGAGGATCGCCGCGAAGGTCAGACCCTCGTACCGGTCCGCTTCCTGAACGGTCTCGTTCGTGAGTGGACTGCTCTCGGGGACCTCGAATTCGGCCATCTGAATCCGACCGCCCGCGAACGGATCCACGTCCTTCGCCGTCGGAAGGCCGATCAGTCGAACGATGGCCTGGGCGGCGAGCAGGTCGGTACAGACCATGAAGTCCACGCCGAAGGCGGCTTGCGATCGCTGCCAGGTCTCGAGGTAGGAGAGTTTCTGGACCCGCGCGATGGTGAACGCGTCGGCCATCGTCTTCACCGTTCCACAGATCGCCAGGTTCGTCTCGTCCGCGTCGGTGCTCGCGATGACCACGTCGGCCCGCTCGACCTCGGCCTCCTCGAGCGTGTCGATGGACGTCCCGTCCCCCTGGATGGGCAGGACGTCGTGCTGGTACGTGATGGCCTCCACCCGATCCTGATCGATGTCGACGACGACGACCTCGTGGGTGGCGGCGAGGCTCTCGGCGATCGAGGACCCGACTTCACCGGCGCCGATGATGAGAATGCGCATGTCTCGCGTCTCGGGGGAGCCGTCGTATGACCGTGGACCGTGGTGGATAAAAAATCGTTCCAAACGAGTCGAGGGCCGGGACGAACCAGTTTTCCGCTGGGCGGTCGAACGATCCCACATGGAGGGCGTGGAGAGGCTCGCCTGGCGGACGCTCGACGAACTTCCACTCAACGTGGCCGTGGTCGGCCCGGACGGGGAGATCCTCGCGACGAACAGTGGCTGGGAGCGCTTCGGCGAACGCGCGGGACGCGAGACCTCCGACGTCGGTGAGAACTACTTCGAGGCGGCGAGCGAAGACCAACGGGCCCTCGAGGGGATTCGTTCGGTCCTCGACGGCGAGCGTGACGAGTTCGTCCACGAGTACCCCTGCCACACGCCGTCCGAACCCAGGTGGTTCGTCATGCGTTTCTCGCGCTTCGTGACGGACGACGAGGCCTACGCGGTCGTCGCGCACATCGACATCACCGAACGACGGCTCGCGGAGATCGAGATCGAACACCTCTTCGAGCGGGTCGAGGGTCTCTTCACGGACGTCGTCTCCTCGCTCCTGGGCGCCACCTCCCGGGACGGAATCGAGTCCGAACTCGTCCCGGCCATCGAGACCGTCCCGAGGTACGGGAACGCGGCCGTCTACCGTCTGGACCGGGTGGCCGACGAGATACGACTCTCGACTGCCGGTCGCGGGATCGACGAGGAATCCTGGGACGCAGGAACGCCAGTGGCCCGGGCGTTCGAGACGGAATCCGTCGTGACGATCGACGCGCTCTCGAGTGAATCGGAGGACTGGTCGGTCGCGCTCCGGGAGGCGGGCTACGAGTCGCTGGTGGCCGTGCCGCTCTCGACGGCCGAGGCGTTGTACGCCGTCCTCGCCGTCGCGTCCACGGAGGGGGAATCTTCGACGGCCGGGAGCGCCGCCTCCTGGGGGCAGTGGGACGGGTCGCGGGCACCGCGATCCGCGCGGTCGAGAGTGCTAACGCGCTCACCGCCTCGAGCGTCGTCGAGGTCGAGATCGCGACCGAGAGCGACGACCTGTTCGTCACCCGCTGTTCGCGGGCGCTCGGGTGCACGCTATCGTTCAGGGGCACGGTTGCCGCCGACGCCGACGAGCCCGTCCTCTTCTTCGAGGTGGACGGGGTCGATCCGGAGGCCGTCGTCGAGTGGGCGATCGAGGAACCAGTCCTCGAGGGGGCGACGGTCCTGGGGGAGGACGACTCGAGGGGGCTCGTGGAGTTCCACCCAGCCGGGCGAACCCTGCTCTCACGGCTGGCAGACCGCGGCGTCGAAACGACCGGGCTGACCGTCGCCGACGGGGAGGCCCACTTCACCCTGCTCTTTCCCGCGGACCGAGACACCCGTGAGGTCCTCGCCGTCGTCCGTGACGATCATCCGGACACGGAGTTGGTCGCGTATCGCCAGCGCGACCGCCCCCAGCGCACGCCCAGGGAGATCTGGGCCGAGGTGAACGACGAGTTGACGCCCCGCCAGCAAACCGCGCTGACGAAGGCCTACGTGGGCGGATTCTTCGACTGGCCCCGGCGGATCGCCGGTGACGACCTCGCCGACTCGATGGGCATCACGCGCTCGACGTTCCATCAGCACCTGCGCGCCGCCGAGGCAAAGGTCATCGGTGCGTTCTTCGAGGACCCAAACTAGTAGGGCAGACCGCTCATTCACCGATCGGCCGTACTAGTTGGAAGAACGACCGGTTCCCGGTCGTCGAGTTCCCCCATGGTCGATCGCACGCAGCTCTCCGCGAGCAAGCACATCCAGCAACGGACGGGCACGACGTTTCACCTGGCGACCCGCGTCCTCCCGAGGCGGGTGCGCCACCCGACGTACGTCCTCTACGCGTTTTTCCGGATCGCCGACGAGGTCGTCGACGGAACCGCCTACGAAGACGCGGCGACGAAGCGCGAAGCATTCGAACGGTTGCGAGCGGGCGCACTCGGGGGGAAATCGGCCGACGACCCGGTCCTCGACGCATTCGCGGAGGTCCGTGCGACCCACGGCATCGATCCGGCGACGGTCGACGCGTTCCTGGACGCGATGGAGCGGGACGTCGATCAGTCCCGGTACCCCACCCACGAGGACCTCGAGGCATACATGGACGGGTCGGCCACCGCCGTGGGCGAGATGATGATGTCGGTGATGGACGTCGAGGATCCCGAGACTGCCCGACCGCACGCGAAGGCGCTCGCGGAGGCCTTCCAGTTGACCAACTTCCTCCGGGACGTCAGAGAGGACGTCGTGGACCACGGTCGCATCTACCTCCCCCTGGAGACACTCGAGGCGAACGGGGCGTCGCCCGAGGACGTCGAAAACCTCAGGCCGACCCCGGAAATCGAGCGGGCGGTCAGAACGGAACTCCACCGGACGGAGTCGCTGTACAGGAAGGGCGTGGCCGGTATCGAGTACCTCCCGGACGACTGCCAGTTCGCGGTCCTCGTCTCCGCGGTGCTCTACGCGGAGTACCACCGGGCGATCCGGGGCCGCGAGTGCGACGTCCTCAGCCGACGACCGTCGGTGAGCCGGGCCCGCCAGATCTGGGTGGTGGCGCGAACCGCGTTCGCGTGGAAAGTGAGCGGCGATCCCGAGTCGGTCTTCGAGCGGGTGAGCGCCATCCCGAGCGGCGAGGGGCGGGATCGGGCCGTCCACCCAGCCGATCCGAGCACGACCTGATCACCGAAACGAAACGCGCGGTAGGTTTCGCCCGACGACGGCGAAGTCGAAGCGGTCGGTCGCGACGAGCGCGATGCCGAACGCGGCGGCGACCGTCGCCGGAATCCACTGGCCGTAGACTGCGTTGACGACCCCCCAGAGGAGGACGAAACTCACCAGGTCGTCGAGCAGGTAGGGGCAGTCGGTGAGTCGTTCGCCGATCCGGGTCGATTCGTAGCCCCAGTCGAGAGCCATCACCGCGACGACAGCCGAGAGGATCCAGCCGGCGTAATTCGAGAGCGGCACGCCGTAGAAGACGCCCCCACCCTCGTAGCGCCAGAATCCGAGCGCCACCGCGCCCGGGTCCAACACGACGTCCATGGCGAGCACGGAGAGGGCGGTGGCACCCACCCGGACCGCCGGCCGTGATCCGGCCTCGCCCAGCAACACCCCGACGAGGAGGTAACTGTTCACGACGAGTGGCACGAAGAAGACCGGAAGGCCGACCGGGACCCCCGCGACCATCGGGCCGAGCGCAACGAGGTACTCGAACGAGCCGTACGGCCACCCGGTCGTGACGCCGAGCAGTTCGATGCCGTAGGCGTAGGCCACGAGCGCGCCGACTGCGAGCGCGGCCCGGCGGTGGGTGATCGGCAACAGGCCCCCGACCAGGGGCAGGCGCATCACCGTCGCGCCGAAGAGCACGAGCGCGGGGTTGAACGCCAGCGTCGGCGGGAGCAGTCCTCGAGCGCTCGCGAGCAGTCCCACCGCCCCCACGGCCGGAAAGACGACCGCGATGGTGAACCGGTTGCGGGAGACGAGCCCGTGCACTCCCCTCTCGACCCATCGACGGTCGACCGACCACCGCTCAGATCGCGCCATCGACCAGCCTCCAGAGGCCGCCGAGCGTGACGGTCATCCCCACGAACCCGTTGACGAGCGGAAACCACCAGTAGGCCCGGTCGACGGCGATCCGTGAATGCGCCACAGCGATCGCGAGCGCGGGATAGACGAGGACCAGCGCGCCGAGCCGCCAGTCGAGGATCGCGAACCCGGCGGCGGACAGCGTCCACAGCGACGTGCAGTACCAGAGGGTGGCCTCCCTCCCGAGTCGGGTCGCCGTCGTCTCGATCCCGGCACGCCGGTCTGGCTCAACGTCCGGAATCGCGCTGAAGGTGTGCATCGACATGGCCCAGAGCCATCCCGCCACGAGGGCGACCACCGGCGGGTGGACCCCGGCCAGGGCGGCGTAGGCCGCCGCGCCCGGGAGGACGTAGAGGCCGTTCGAGAGCGAGTCGAAGAACGGCCAGGTCTTGAATCGAACCGGCGGGACGCTGTATCCCGTCGCGAGAAGGGCCCACGCGGCCAAATACGGCCACGACAGAACCGGTACGACCCACGCGACGGGGACGAGAAGAGCGAGGCTCGTCCCGGCGACGATCGGCACCGACCGCTGTCCCTCGTAGCGGGACTCGCGGTCCTCCTTCTTCGGATTGAGGCGGTCGATCCGCCGGTCGTAGAGGTCGTTGATCCCGTAGAGGTAGACGTTTGCGGGCAGCAGGAAGTAACCGAATAGAGCCAGCGGTGCCGGGGCGACGAGCGCGCCGAGCCGGTCTGCACCGAAGGCCGTGCCCACCAGAACTGGGCCCGCGAGGTAGAGCCAGAACCGGGGTCTGGAGAGTGCGAGCAGGTAGCGGAGTTCGTCGCGGATCGGCGTATCTGCGTGGGTCACGCGTCCTCGATCACTGCCTCTGCGGTCAACTGCCCGCTAATCAGACACATCGGGACGCCGATTCCGGGCGTGGTGAACGCCCCCGTGAAGTAGAGGCCGTCCAGCGCGGAGGACCTGCGGGAGGGCCGGAACAGCGACGTCTGTCGGAGGGTGTGCGCCAGCCCGAGTGCCGTTCCCCGGTAGGCGTTGTAGGCGTCGGCGTAGTCCTCGACGGCGAACGATTCCTCGACGACGATGCGTTCGCGCAGATCGGTCCCGGTGTTCGCCGTCAGGTCCGCGAGCACGGCGTCACGGTAGCGGTCGCGGATCGTGGGCGAATCCACCAGCCCGGTCGCGATCGGGACGAGGATCACGACGGCGCTGTGGCCCGGTGGGGCGACGTCGTCGTCAGTTTCCGAGGTCACCGACACGTAGTAGGCGGGATCCTCGGGCCAGGCGGGGTTCTCGAAGATGCGATCGAAGTGCTCGCTCCAGTCGGCGGGAAGGACGAGCGTGTGGTGGGCGAGGTCCGGGACCTCCCCCTCGACGCCGAGATACAGCATGAACGCCGAGGGTGCGTAGGTTCGCGAGTCCCAGTACGCCGCGTCGTACTGGCGATGAGATGGCCCGAGGAGGTCCTGTTCCGTGTGGGCGTAATCGGCGTCGGAAACGACGACGTCGGCGCTCACCGCACCGTCTTCGGTCTCGACCGTGAAGTTCCCGCGGCGGCCACGGATCTTCTCGACGGTCGTTTCGGTTCGTATCTCCACGCCACGTTGCCGGGCCACCGTGGCGACAGCGTCCACGACCCCGGCCATCCCGCCCTCAGGATAGTAGACGCCCAGGTTGAAATCGACGTGACTCATCAAATTGTAGAGCGCCGGCGTGTTCGTGGGAGCACCGCCCAGGAAGACGAGGGTGTACTGCATCACCTGCTGGAGTTTCGGGTGGTCGAAGTACCTCTCGACGTGATCCTGCATCGACCCGAGCAGGGTGAGACCGCGGGCGTACGACGCCAGCCTGGGATCGAGAAAATCCCGGATGCTGGTCCTGTCCTCGTAGACGAAGTGTTCCAGGCCGACCTCGTAGTTCTCCCGGGACTGCTCGAGATACCGATCGAGGGCCTCGCCGGCCCCCTCCTCGTAGGCCTCGAAGACCGCTTTCACCTGCTCCCGGTCGCTGGTCACGTCGAAGACGTCTCCGTCCTCGTCGACCCGTAACCCAGGGGCCTCGCCCGCGGGCCGGGCACCCACGTTCTCCTTGAAGAAGACGCGGTAGTGGGGATCCAGCCGTTCGAGCGAGTAGAACTCGTCGGGCGTTCGCCCGAAGTCGCCGAAGTAATCCGCGAAGACGTCGGGCATGAGATACCACGATGGACCCATGTCGAACCGGAACCCGTCCCGTTCGAACACGGTCGCCCGGCCCCCCACCTGATCGTTGCGTTCGACCACCGTGACCGCTGCACCGGCGTCGGCGAGGTAACTGGCGCTTGCGAGCCCGCCGAACCCAGCGCCGACGACGACTATCCGCGTCCCCTGGAGGGCGTCCATGCCCTGAGAGAGGGCACCCCGGAAAAAGAGACCCATGCCTTACTGGTTGGGTCCTCCTCGGCCGTCCAATGGCGAGACCTAATACTTGGGAGCGTGTCATTTCTCGCATGGTCCTCGCGAGACAGACCCTCCGGAACGCGGCGGTCGGTGCGCTGGTCGGGATATTCCTCGGGTACGCGCCCGTCGTGTTCCTCGTGGCCCCACTGGTCGGCGGTGCCGTCGCCGGCGGGCTCGAGCGCGGCGGCTGGAAGAGCGGTGCCCGGGCCGGTGCGATCGCGGGCGCTCTCGTGGTGGTCGTGAGCGCGGCCGTCACCACTGTGCTGTTCGTCACCAGGTTCGGCGAACTGCCGGGTGGTGGCTGGTCCCCGGGACCGTTCGCGTTCGCCACGCTGCTGTCGCTCGTCGCGGCCCTCGGTGAGATCGGTATCGCGGCCGTCGGCGGCGCGCTCGCGGCCATCGTGGCCGCAGACGCGGACGCGGGAGCTACCCCATCGGGCGGTACCCTCGGGCGGCTGGGCGCGATCCTGGGGAGTCTCGCCGTCGGGGTCGTCGTCTTCGTGGTGGTCGCCGTGGCGCTCGTTGCGGTCCTCGACCCGATCGTCTGGCCCTCCGTGTTCGTGGGACTGCCGGTCGGCGTCCTGGCCGGCGCGGCCGCGGCCGTGCTCGCCCATCACTACATCGTTCGCTCCCGGACGGAGAGGGTCGACTGGCGTCGCGTCGGGGTCGGCGTCGTCGTGATGGTCCTCGTCTTCGGTCTGCTCGTGAGTGGCCTCTGGGTGCTCGGGCAACAACGGATGGCGGAGAGTTACGACAGCACGTACGAGTACCGCGTGTCGCTGTCCGCGAACGAGAGCCTGGAGAACCTGACCCTTCTGGTCCCGGTTCCCGTCGAGAACGGCACGTCGGCGATGGGTCGGCAGTTCGTCGAGTCGGTCGCGTACGACCGGAACACGCCTTCTATCGACGGGTACGACGATCCACCCGATCCGGTGAACTTCACGTACGAGATCGTGGAGACCGACGACGGACCGATGGTCGAGATAGCGGCCGACGAGATCGAGGTAACACGAGTCTATTACCGGGTGATCGAAAACGAGACCCACGGCTGGCGCGAGCGGATCCCGGCGTCAGAGTACGATCCGGACGATCCCGACATGGGCGTCCTCGACGACGGGGGGTTCACGTTCACGGTGACGGCGGCGTCACCGACGCCCATCGCGACCGCCGACCCGGTCGGGTCGGAACCGCTCCTGTCCGGGCAACGCGACCGCAGCGAACGCGATTGCGATGGACCCACTCCAGACCGGCACCGGTGTTTCGAGACGGAGGGAAGGGCGTACGTCGCCTTCGACGCCACCGATACGACCGCACTGAGCGTCCACGTCTCGCTGGAGGGGCGCAACGAGTGGTTCGCCGGCGGATGGTCCGGAAACCTCTATCGCCAGACCGTTCGCGCCGAGGTTCGGGGTCCGATGGCCTCCTGGTTCGAAACCGAGGGGGAACTGGAATACGGGGTCGGAACGTACCCCGGCCCACGATGACGGACCGCGCACTCCCCGAATCGCACCGCGCTGCCGTGTTGCGGCTCGCGGACGACCTCGCCGAAACCTCGATTCCGTGGGCGCTCACCGGGAGCGCGAGCTTCGTCCTCCAGGGAGTACCGCTGACGCCCGGCGACGTGGACGTCCAGACCGACCGGGGCGGGGCGCGGGCCATCGCCGATCGCTTCGCGGACGCGGTCGCGGAACCCGTCACGCCCACGGAGAGCGAGCGAATGCGATCGGTGTACGGCGCGCTCACGCTCGGTGACGTCCGCGTCGAGATCATGGGAGCCGTCCAGAAGCGCCGGGAAGACGGTTCGTGGGAAGACCCCGTCGACGTGACCGATCACCGGAGGTTCGTCACCGTCGATGGTCGCCGGATTCCTGTCCTCTCGCTGGAATACGAGGCGACCGCGTACGAGCGGCTGGGAAGAGCGGAGCGTGCCGCACTGCTCCGGTCGTACGCCGCGGAGTCCTGATCGCTCGCGCGTTGGCCGTTTCGAAGACGACGACCCCCGTCCGCGCCGACCCCCAGGCCGGCGAGAAGACTCGCTCTTGGGTCGACGATCTCGTCCATCTCGGTGGTCGCGACCGACGCCCGCTGGCGACCCGTCTCTCCCGGGTCGGACGCCGCCGCTGCGTTCTCCTCGGCCCGGGTCGACGACGCGACGATCCCCTCCTCGCCAGCGGTCCCCTGAACGAACCAAGGGGTATCCCTCTGACAAAATTAACCGTATATCCATATCGGGTCGTTTCGACGACGTGGGGACCGCTCCACGCCAGTCACCGTCAGTTGCCAGACCGACCGTCGGGGGCGTACCGATCCAGGAGCCGACGGGCCTGTCGCCTCGAATACTGCACCCCGAACGCCTCACTAACGTACCGCTGGACCGTCTCGGGGTTCCAGGCGGATCCACCCACGTCTTCCTCGGTTCGCTCCGGGGGCCGGCGAAGTGCCTCGCCGAGACGTTCCAGTTGGCCAGCCGTCAATTTGGCGGGGCGTCCTGGACGTGGGTCGTCGTACACCGCGTCGGGCAGCGGATCCCGCTCGATGCGATCGAACCAGGCGTACACCGTGGCGGGACGCAGGTCGAACCAGTCGGCGATCATCGGAACCGACGGCCCGTTCTTGTAGAGAATGGCCACCATGAGACGTTGCGTGGGTCGTTTCTCGTTCACGGCGTCGAGTGCCCGGTGGAGGTCGTCGAGGGGGACGTCCTGGAGTGGCGCCATCGGAGTGCCATCGTATCTGAAAGGCAATAAGAGTTTACGATTACTTCTGTCGAGAATTGGGTTCGCCAGGACGTCTCGCACCGGCTCCCGGACCGGGCCGGGCTACCGGTCGCCGAGGCCCGCGGTCGACTTCGCGAGCGGAATGATCACCGGGAGCGTGACGGCGAGACACGCCGACCCCGTGGAGAACAGCATTCGAACGATCACCGTCCCGGACAGGATCGCGAGTACGCTCAGCCAGGTGGGATACGTGGCGAGGGGGACCACGGCGAGGAGGGCGTCGATGACGCGTTCGAGGGCGCCACTCGACTGGAGGACGTCCACCAGCGAGAGGACGGCCCCGACCATGAGCAAGACGTCCCAGTTGAGGTTCCCCACGTCGGAGCCAGTGACGATGCCGATTCCCGGCGCAGCGAGGACGACCACCGCGAGCAACGGGGGCAGGATGGTCGGGATTCCCACGAGCGACCCGGCCAGCCAGAGCGAGATGGTGACCGTCATGACGACCGCGACGATCCGCTGCTCGCCCGTCATGGGACCCACGTCGTCGGCGACGGAGGCAGACGTGGCGTCGTCGACCTGGTAGACCGTCTGGATGAGCAAGACGGCCGCGAAGTAGAGGGTCAACACCGGCGGAACCATGTAGACCGCCCACTCGAGCCACCCCACTGGCCTGACGTTCATCCGGATGATCTCCGAACTGAGGAGGGCCATCCCGCCGCCGGTCATCAGCGCCAGGGACGCGATCGGGTTGACGTGGCCGAGGAAGAGAAACGAGGCATCGAGGAAGTCGCTCCGGTCCGAGAGACCGTACATGTCGTTCAGCGTGTCCACGAGCGGCACGAACGTGATCGCGCGTGCGATGCCGGAGGGCATGAAGATGGCCACGACGAAGAGGTACTCCGAGAGCTTCTGGAAGGACCTCTTCGGGGTCGAAGACGCGAGGATCAAGCGCTTCGCGAACTGCTCGTCCAGGTCGGTCTTGGCGACGACTTCGCCCAGGAGGAACAGCAGGATCAGGAAGAAGATGAGCCGGGTGGCGAAGCCGCTCGCGGCCGCCGAGAACCCCTCGACCAGACCGAGAAGCGGCAAGAGCGAGACGATCGCGACGCTCGATATCGAGATTGGCACCGACTTCGTGGTCCACATCGTGATGGCGAACACCCCCAGGGCGAGCGCCATCTGCTCGGTCGGGTCCCATCCGGCGTCGGCGGTCGCCCCGGCCAGGAGAACGATCGCACCGAGGACGAGTCCGGCGCTCGAGACGGAGCGGAACCGGAATCGGGGACGTCCCACGTCAGTCATCGTATTTCGATCGATCCAGCTGAGCGAAATATACCTGACGAATGCCGGCTCCCCCCCCCCACTCGAGGTCACCCTCGCCGCCCCGTCAGTCGGCAGCAGCGACGGCCTGGCCCGCTTCGGCCCCGCGCT
>JBDGUD010000061.1:0-31725 GCA_042216165.1 Halanaeroarchaeum sp. | reverse complement strand
CGATTCGGGTCACGCGGTCTCCCATCGCCGTCGTGGATGGACCGGCTACCAGTCGGGGTCGGTGTGTTGCCCGTGGCCGAGACCGTACTTCTCGGCGTGGGTCGGACAGAACTCGGGAACGCCCAACTGGGCGGTCACCAGGTCCGACTGCCGGTGGGCGTCGTGCAGGCGACAGCGCTCGTCCTCGCAGAAGGCCTCCCCCGTCGCGGCGAAGTGGACGGCCTGGAGTACGTATCCCGCGAGGGCCTCGGTCGTTCGCGGGTCGTCCTCGACGAGGAACTCCCCCTCCACCTCGCTCTCGAGGACCTCTCGTGGGGGTGCGGTTCCCGAGAGAAGGGTGTGGGCCCGTTTCTCCCGGTAGTAGGCCTCCGGTTTGGCCGGTGCCTCGTAGAGCCCGGGGACCGAGACGATCGTCGGTGCGCCGAGAACGATCACGCGCTTGTGCCAGCGACCGTCAGTACCCCACGTGGCGACGGCCCGATCCGTCAACACGACGTGCTGGTGCCCCGGGTCGCAGAATTCCCCGGGGATGCGCGCGTTGAGGGTGTGCGTCACCCGGTGACCGTCGTACAGGACGCCACCACCGCGGTCCGGGTCCTCGAGAAGTCGGTCCTCGTATCGGACGATGCCCGGCAACCGTGACCCCGTTTCTCGATCGGAGGGCGAGTGAACGCGGGTCCGTGCGAGGTCGGCCGCGAGATCCTCGTCGTCGAACTGCGAGAGGAAGCGTTCCCGGACCGAAACGGCGGCACCGACCCGCGGCCGGAGCCAGGTGGCGATCGCGTTCTCGTCCACGACGGTCGTCGGGGCACGGTACAGGGAAATCCGCTCGACCATGCCCCCTCAGTC
This sequence comes from Halanaeroarchaeum sp., assembly GCA_042216165.1. Taxonomy (GTDB): domain Archaea; phylum Halobacteriota; class Halobacteria; order Halobacteriales; family Halobacteriaceae; genus Halanaeroarchaeum. The sequence continues at coordinate 30,876 of JBDGUD010000061.1, read as the reverse complement.
GTCGGCCGAGATCGACCGGGAGGTCATCTCCACCGGTTCGGCATCGACGCCGAGTTCGTCGATGGCCGACTGGGCGGCGCGCTTTCCCGACAGCAGCATCGCGCCAAAGGTGGGGCCCATCCGCGGGAGGCCATACGTCGTGGCGACGGCCATGCCAGTCGCGATGAGGCCGTCGTGGACGACGCCCGTGTGCTCGACGACGGCGTCTTCGGATTCGCCGACCCACATCGAGTCGTGACCTGGGGAGTCGTGACCGGGGGCGCCATACTGATCGTCGTCCGTCCGGTCCATGTCCCCTGCACGAGATGCGTCGTCGATGCCGGGCGCTTCGATGACCCCTCGCTCGTGAAGTTTCGAGACGGCCATCGCGTCGTGACCCGTAGCGTCGATGACCACCTCCCCCTCGACGGCGACGGGGTCCACACAGGTGATTTCCCGGGGGAGGGCGTGCACCGGCGTCCAGTTCATGACGATGCCACTCACGGCGTGGTCGTCCCGAATGACGACGTCCGTGAACTCGGTCATGTTCTGGATCTTCGCGCCGGCGTCGGTGGTTGCCTTTATCAGGCCGGACGTCGCCTGCGGTCCGTTCGCGACGTAGAGTCCCTCCTGGTCGCGGGCCTGCTTGTACTCAACGTCGAGTTCCTCGAGGACGTGCTGGCCTGGAGCACGGACGGTGACCTTGTTCATCAGGAAGCCCCCCAACCAGAAGCCGCCCCCGAGGTAGTTGTTCTTCTCCACGACCATCGTCTTCACGCCCCGCTCCGAGAGTTCCTTCGCCGCCATCAGCCCCGATGGGCCGCCGCCGACCACGATGGCCTCGCTGTCCGAGAAGTCCATGAATTCCTCGGTCCACTCCTGTCCGATGGCGCGGGTGACGTCGGCCTCGCCGACGTCGCTGAACTCGCCGTAGTCGTCTGTCGAATGGCTCATACCACCCCGTAATATTAGTGGGTAAATGTTAGTTCTTGGGGTCGCTGCGTCCGAGACTCGCGTGACGTCCCCGCGACCCGACGATCGAATTGGGACCCGCGTCGGTCGAGACCGGCATCGCTGGACCGCCATGTTCTTGGTTCGGGCGGGGCAAACCAGCGAGCAACCCAGATGACCCGACCCGTCGAGGGCGAGACGCGATCGGTCGAACGCACGTTCACGGTCGACGACGTGCGACAATTCGGGGAGCTCACCGGAGACGATCAATCACGGCACACCGAGACGGACGAGACCGGACGCGTGATGGTCCAGGGACTGTTGACGGCGACGCTCCCGACGAAACTCGGGAGCGAGAGCGAAGTGCTGGCCAGTTCGATGGACATCGACTTTCGTCGGCCGGTCTACACCGGCGACCCGATCACCTGTCGTTCCACGTTCGAGAGGGTCCGGGAACGGGAGGATCGGTACGAAATCACGACTGACGTCGTATGCGAGAACGGGGACGGCGAGACGGTGTTGACCTCGACGAACGAGGGACTCATCTGGAAGGACGGGTAGACCCGTCGCCATGGAGGTCGGTCTCGGAAATGGTGCCCGCGAAGAGAGGAGAGGGGAGCGCCGGACCGAATCGCCCCCAATGGCCTCGAACCGTGTCCATGGATGGGTGCGGCCCACGATGGGTGCCGCACGCAGAGCGGTGGCGCAAATTGTCCCGTCACGCCCGCACGCGGAAGTGCTGCGGTCCGGTGTCCAGCACCCGCAATCCGTGGGTCCCGCCCGTTTCGGATAACTCTGTCGGTCAGACAGATTTCCTGGGCACCGACGCCCAGGAGTGTACATCGGTGGTTCCCGGATCGGTCAGGCGTCCACGCGGTCGACGTCGGTGAACTCGAATCGAGTGCCCCCGCGGTCGCTCTCGCTCACGGTTACGTCCCAACCGTGACCGTCGGCGATCTCGTCGACGATGGCAACCCCGAGGCCGGTCCCGTTCTCCCGCGTCGTGTATCCGGGGTCGAAGATTCGTTCGCGGTCCGATTCGGGGATGCCTGGCCCGTCGTCGGCGACGGCGAATCCGTCCGGGAGCGGCTCGACGCGGACCGAAACGGGCGGTTGGCTGTGTTCGATCGCGTTGTCGAAGAGGTTCTCGAGGAGCTGGAAGAGCCGACTCCGATCGGCCCGGACGTGGCCCACCTCGGGATCGACCGCGAGTTCGGCTCGCTCCGTGCCGGAGACGATGGCCCACGTCTCGGTCGCGACCGACCCGAGGTCGACGATCTCCTGCGATTTGACCTCGCCCCCTCGCGCGATGAAGAGGACGTCGTCGATGATCTGTTCCATCCGGTCGAGGGCCGTTTCCACCCGGTCGAAGTGGTCGTCGGTTGGATCGTCTCTGGCCATTTCCAGGTAGCCCTGTGCCACCGTCAACGGGTTCTGGAGGTCGTGTGAGAGAACCGACGCGAACCGGTCGAGTCGGGCGTTCTGTCGCTCCAGTTCCCGTTCTCTCTCGACGCGGTCCGACACGTCGCGGGCGATGGCGACCACGTACTCCGAATCGAGGGACACCGACGCGAGATTCACCTCCACCGGGAACGTCGTTCCGTCCTTGCGACGCTGGCGCCCCTCGTATCGCAGTCGTCCCTCGGACCGCACGTCCTCGAAGTGATGTAGCATCTCCTCCTCGTTTTCGAGGGTCGTCTCGATGTCGGGAACGTTGCGGTCCAGGAGTTCCTCCCTGGAGTATCCGAGCGTCTCACAGGCCGTTTCGTTCGCGTAGAGGAGGTCCCCGGTCGTGGGGTCGTTGATGTACACCAGCGCGTTCGACTCGTCGATCAACTTCCGGAAGAGTTCGAGTTCCTCCTCCCGCTCTTTCTCCGCAGTGACGTCCCGCATCGTCCCGACCTGCTCGACGGCTTCGTCGTCCTCGAAGATCGTTACCCCCCTCGCGACGACCGTGGCGTAGGATCCGTCCGCGCGGCGCCACCGGAACTCGTTCTCGAAGTAGCCGCGGTCCCCAGTGTACTCCTCGAATCCCTCGGCGTTCGGCGTGGTAGCGGCCTCGTGTCGGGCAACCATCCACTCGGCGTCCTCCGGGTGCAACCGATCGACCCACCAGTCGTGTGTCGTACCGGCTGCCGCCGGTCCGTACCCGAACTGTTCGATGCCGTCGCTCACCTGCAGGTGACCGGTGCGGAGATCGACGGTGAAGAACGCGTCGGTCGCGACGTCCGCCACGAGTTCGTATCGGTGTTCGGACGCGTTCCGCACGCGCTGGGCGTACTCCGACGCCGCCGAGCGAATCCGCTCGACCACCGTCGAGACGCTCTCTCGAATCGTCTCCTCGCGGTAATAGGCGGTGACGTCGTGCTCGATGGCCGTGGCCGCGACCGCCTCCGATCCCTCGTCCACCACCAGGACGAAGGGTAACTCCGGGTGATCCGATCGGATCGTCTCGAGGAGGTCGGTTCCCGTCGCGTCGGGCAAGTCTTGCGGACTGACGACGCACTCGACCTCGCTCGCCGCTCGCCGTGCCGTCGCCGCGTCCGTCGCCACGCGAACCGCGATCTCCGCGTCCGCGCCCTCCAGCGAGCCACGAATGGAATCCACGAATGCCACGTCGGGGTCCACGAGGAGGACCGTCGTCCCCGCCACACTCTGGGACATACGAGCAGGAAGAGGGATCGGGAGTCGTAGAATCTGTCGATTCGATGGGTCAGTTGTGGGTATACCCCCAGGGCCGGACGCCGTTCGACACACCGACGTTCATGTACCCGGAGCGCGGTACGACCACCATGGACGTGAACCCACGCGTCGTCAAGGCCTACCTCGATCACTTCCTGCCCCGGGACGTGATCGGGCCGGTGATCGTCGTGTTCTCTCTCGAGGGGGTCATCGACGGTCTCTTCAACCTCTACGTCCCCCAGGAATTCGCGACCGCCGGATGGGGCATCGTGTTCGCACTCTCCGTGCTCGTCGTCGCGTACTGGGGGTCCGTGGACGAACCGGCAGTCGAGGAGCTTCACGAGCGCATCGACGAAATCGAAGAGGAAACAGAGCGTTCGGACGAAACGTGACGCGTCAGCACTCGCTCGAGAGACCGGGTCGGGACGCCCGCGGAGGGGTTATGCCGTGGTCGTCGTGTCGGGTTCGCTGACCGTTCCGTGTTCGCTGACCGCCTGGACGTCGTCGTTCGACCCCTCGGCGTCCTCCTCGTCCACGGGTTCGATCGGAACGTCGGTCCCCGACTCGCTCACGACGGGCGAGAGGATGTACTTCCCGTTGCCTGTCTCTACCACGGTCACGTCGAAGACGAAGTCGACGGCGTCGCCGGCGTCTATCTCGAAGCGTTCGTTCACGTGGAGTTTCCCGCTCGGGACGGTGACGTCGACCTGCTCGCCGGAGTTCGACACCGTACCGGTGACGTTCTCGACGAAGACGAACACGCCGCTGTAGTTACCCGCCGGAACACTCGTGTTCCCGACGAGCGAGGCGTTTGCTCCCGTGAGCCGAGTGAGATCCACCCTCGTGTCGTTCACGTCACGAACGACGAGTCCCGCTTCACCGTCGTCGTCTCCGTCATCCCCATTGGACCCTTCCACCTCCGTCTCGTTCGCGTCGGTCTCGGTCTCGTCGGAGTCCCCCGTCTCGTCAACGTCGGCGGGTCGGTAGGCGACCTTCGTTACGGTCGCCTCGAGCGAACTGAACTGCTCGATGTCCCCGGGCCGATCGCTCACGTAGAGTGAGACGGTGCCGGTTCGAGCCTGGCCGGCGCCGACGAATCCGCCGACGCAGCCCGCCAGGACCACTATCGCTGCCGTGCTCAGGACGGCTAGTTTCGATCGCATTACAGTCGGTGGAACGGTCCACCACCAGTTATATACGGACGACTCTAGTCCCAAATGAACGCGGATTGGGTCCATTTTGTCCCGAGTTTCGGCGACTTGACCGGCCAGTGGCGCCGATCAGGGGTGGAGTCCGAACAGGGCAGCGCGGACGAACACCAGGACGGGGATGATCTCGAGTCGTCCGATCCACATGTTGAGGACCAGCATTCCCTCGGCGATGGGCGACATCGTCGGGCCAGTGATACCGGTCGAGAGACCGACGTTCCCCTGGGCGCTCGCGACCTCGAAGAGGGCGTCGACGTACCCGAACTGGGAGGGCGTGGTGTTCACGAGCACCAGGCTCCCGACCGCGAGCAGGATGACCCAGAGGAGCGAGACCACCGCCGCCTCGGCGAACTCCCGTTCCATCTCCTCGCGGGACAGTCGCCGGTCGTCGATGGTGGTGCTCACGACCGCGTTCTCGGGGAGGAAGACGCGGCTGAACTGCCAGATCATGCCCCGGACCGCCGTGTACCCGCGGACGATCTTGATGCCACCCACCGTCGATCCGGCGGCTCCGCCCAGGATCATCGCGCCGGAGAGGAGGAGTTTTCCGCCGTCGCTCCACGTCCGAATCGGCGACGACTGGAACCCGGTACACGTGAGCGCGCTCACGAACTGGAAGACGGCGTCGCGCACCGCATCGATCGCGACCGCCGAGAGGCCGACGTCCCACGGAGTCGCAACCAACTGGCCGAAGTCGGCCCGATGTATCGCCGCCACGTTCTGGACCGCGAGAACGAGCGCACCGGCGACGAGCAAGCCGAACAGCCACCGGGTCTGGAGGTCGTCGATGAACCGACCCAGATCCCGATTCGACAGGAACGCGTAGTGCACGGGGAACGCGATGGCCCCGACGGTCATCACGGGCAACAACACGACCTCGACGAGCGGCGAGTTGTAGGTCGCGATCGAGTCGTCGGTCACCGAGAACCCGCCCGTCGATAGGCCGGTCATCGCGTGGTTGAGGGCCTGCCAGGCGGTCTCGAAGAGAGTGAGTCGCGCACCGTAGTCGCTGGCCGATATCGCGACGAACATCGCCACGACGGCCAGGCCGGTGTACAGGAGGAAGACCTTCCAGATGGTCCGGACCGTGGAGACCACGCTCGGGTGAATCTTGCGCTCCCGGGTCTCGCTCCGGTAGAGTGCGTAGGACCCGCTCCCCGGTCTCGCGAGAATGGAGACGGTGAGGACGACGACGCCGACACCGCCGACCCACTGGATCAGCGAGCGCCACCACTGGACCGTGCGGGGGAGCGACGGTTCGTGCACCGCCATCGTGAGCCCGCTCCCGGTCCACCCGGACATCGATTCGAAGAGGGCGTGCATCGGGGAGGCGAAGTACTGGAGGCTGGAACCGTACGGGGCCCCCGCGGCGACGTAATTCGCCTGCACCTCCGCCGGGACGAGTAGCGCCGAGAGATAGAACGGCACTGCGCCAAAGAGGGCCACGAATAGCCACCCGCCCGCGGCAATCACCATTCCGTGTTTGATGACCGGGGGCGGGGCGTCGGCGAATCGTCTTCGGGCGGCGAGGCCCACCGCCGCGGTCGCGGTCGCTGCCAGCAGGAAGCCGAGTCCGACGTACCACTCCCCGAAGACCGTCGCGATCAGTACCGAGACGAACATGAGCCCGGCCTCTATCAACAGGAGCGCACCCACGTCTCTCGCAACGGTTGCCAGGTCCGTCGGGACGCCGTCGAATCGGTCTGGGATCATTCGGCCGTCCGGGCGATCACGCCGCGTGGTCCTCGTAGTGCCCGAAGACGTCGGTCACCTCGGGCGTCGCTCCCTCGCCCGAGTACACGGTCAGTCGGTCGCCCGGGTCGATCTCCGTCTCGCCGCGGGGCGTGATCAATTCGCCGGATTCGCCGCGCTCGATCGCGACGATGAGCACCTCCTCGCTCACCAGACCCTCGTCGGCGGCCTCGATGATCGACTTACCGGCGATCGGCGCCTCCGACGCGACGTCGATCTCGAAGACCTCGGCCGCGTCCCCCACGCGCATGAAGTCCACGATGGTCGGCCGCTTGACCGCCCGGTAGAGGTACTCCGCGATGAGGCGCTGGGGATTCTCCATCGTGTTGACGCCGATCCGCTCGAAGAGCGCCATGTGTTCGGGATTGTGGACGACGGAGACGATGTCCGGGACGTCGAGTTCGGCTGCGAGCAGACAGACCATGATGTTCGTCGCGTCCTGGTCGGTCGTCGAAATGAGGGCATCTGCACGGTCGACCCCGGCGTCGAGCAGCGTGTCCTTCGTCGTGGCGTCGTCGTTGATAACGAGGCAGTCGTGCGCGGTGGCCGTCCGCTCGGCCCGCTCCTCGTCGCGTTCGATGACCACGACCTCGTTTCCCTCCCTGGTCGCGATCTCGATGAGCGGAGTCCCGATGTCCCCGCTCCCGACGATGACGATGTACATGCAGACACCGTCACCGGCGATCGTTGAAACACTGACGGTCCGGTGGTGCCCGAACGTCGCCTCCGTCGACGGGTCGCGGACGCCGCGAGAGGGGGACCGGTTCGACGGTTCTCCACCCCGGACGGCCGCCAGCGGGCGAATTCGACCTCGCCCCGGCCAGTAATATTCACTATCGGGACGTAACGAATCAAAAACATTATATCGACCGGGGGCGAGTGTCGAACGTCGTGGGACGGGTGGCGATCACCACTCTCGACCTCCCCTCACGCGGTCTTCCCATTCCCCGTCTCACCCCTGTCTTCGTCCCACGACGTACCACACCAACGGGCGCGACCCGGGCGTTTTTCCCGGATCCGGGTACCAGGTAGTGGCATGACCGGGTATTCACTCGACGACGCACTGGCCGACGCGGAGACGAACGCTGAGGCCCTCGCCGACCTCTCGCGATCGCTCGATGGACGACTCGTCGTTCCCGGCGACGAGACCTACGACGACGCCCGTCGCGTGTGGAACGGGGCGGTCGATCGGTACCCGCTCGGCATCGTCTACGCGACCGGACCGGCGGACGTCCGGCGAACGCTGCGCGCGGCCCGGTCGAGCGACGTCGGGGTCGCGGTTCGCGGTGGTGGTCACTCCGGTCCGGGTCTCTCGGTGACCGACGGTGGACTCGTCCTGGACGTCTCGGCGATGAACGAGGTGGTCGTGGACCCCGAGGCTGAAACGGCGACGGTGGGTTCGGGGGCGACCTGGGCGGACGTCGACGCGGCGACACAGCGCCACGGGCTGGCGACCCCGGGCGGAGTCGTCTCCGAGACGGGGGTCGCCGGACTGACTCTCGGGGGCGGAACGGGGTGGCTGACCAGACCGTACGGACTCGCGAGCGACCGACTGACGGCCGTCGATCTGATCACGGTCGACGGCGACCGGGTCGTCGCGAGCGCGAGCGACAATCCGGACCTGTTCCGGGCGCTCCAGGGAGGGGGAGGAAATTTCGGCGTCGTCGTCTCGTTCACGTTCGACCTGGTCTCCCTCGACCACGAGGTCGCGTACTGCGAGATGGCGTACCCGACCGGCCGGCTCGAGGGAATCATAGCGGCGTTTCGCGACCGCCACGAGGAGTTCGATCGGCGAACGACCGTCTCACCGTACGTGGCCCCGTTGCCTGACGCCCCGTCCGAACGTGGCGTCCACTTCCTCGGCGTGCACGCCGGGCCACCGGACGAGGGCGAATCGATACTCGAGTCACTCGCGCACCTGGGTGATCCCGTCTCGACCACCGTCGATCGACTCCCATACACGGCCCTCCAGCAGATGCTGGACGACGACGCAGTCGAGGGCGACCGGTACTACTGGAAGGCGATATCGGTCCCAGCGCTGACCACAGAGGTGATCGAGACGTTCGCGGAGCGGGCCAGGGAGGCTCCCGGTGCGCGCGACACGGCGCTGATCTGGCCGATGGGTGGCGCGGTCGCGGACGTCCCTCCGGACGCGACCGCGTTCGCCCACCGGACAGACGAGTTCGTGCTCAACTTCGAGGCGGCGTGGGAGTCACCGGCGGCGGACGAGACCCACCGTTCGTGGGTCCGGGAGAGCGTCGACGCGATCCGCTCGCTCGGCGGGGAGGGCGTCCTCCCGAACTTCCCGGGCGACGAGACCGACGAAGCCGCCGCGCGTTCACTCTACGGCCAGAATTACGACTGGCTCAGAGACGTAAAGACCCGCTGGGATCCGGACGACGTACTCGCGCCGAGCGGTCGCATCGATCCGCACCCGGCCCGGAAGTGAGAGGACGAGCGACCGAACGGCAACGTTACTCGTTCTGTGGCTTGTAGTTGGGCGCCTCGTCGGTAATCATGACGTCGTGCGGGTGGCCCTCCTGTTGGCCCGCCCGCGAGACCCTGACGAAGCGGGACTGCTCGCGGAACTCCGCGATGGTGCTCGCGCCCACGTATCCCATCCCCGACTGGATGCCACCGACGAGTTGATTGAGTTCGCTCGCGAGACTCCCCTTGTACGGGGTCGCCGCTTCGACGCCCTCGGGGACGTATTCCTCGTCGTCCTCGGGTTCCTCCTTGAGGTAGCGCTCGCCGCCACCGGACTGCATCGCGCCGACAGACCCCATCCCGCGATACTGCTTGTACTTCTTCCCCTGGATCGTGATGACCCGGCCGGGTGCCTCGTCGGTTCCCGCGAAGTAGGAGCCGAGCATCACCGCGTCGGCTCCCGCGGCGATGGCCTTCGCGGCGTCGCCCGAGTACCGGATGCCACCGTCGGCGATGACGGGAACGTCGTGCTCGGCGGCGACGTCCGCGACCTGGGCAACGGCGGTGACCTGTGGCATGCCGGCCCCGGTGACGACCCGAGTGGTACAGATGCTCCCGGGCCCGATGCCGACCTTGAGACCGTCCGCGAAGTCGACGAGGTCCTCGGCGGCCTCCCGGGTGCCGATGTTGCCGACGACGACGTCAGCGTCGACCTGCTCTTTGATCCCGCGAGCGCTGTCGGCGACGTTCAGGTTGTGCGCGTGCGCCGTGTCGATGAAGAGGGCGTCGGCACCGGCCTCGTCGACCGCGATTGCCCGGTCCGTCTCGAAGGGGCCCACCGCGACACCGACGCGGAGCCGACCGTCGTCGTCCCGGGCCGCGTTCTCGTGTTCGCGCCGGGCCAGGATACCCTGCATCGTGACGAGTCCGACCAGCCGGTCGGCGTCGTCCACGATGGGGACGCGCTCGATCTTGTGCTCGTACATGAGTTCGAGCGCCTGCCGTGCGGAGACGTCCTCCGGTGCCGTGATGACCTCGTCGGTCATTGCCTCCCGAACGGCGTCGCGTTCCCCGACCTCGAGGTATGGACGGATGTCAGTCCCCGAGATGATGCCCAGAACTCTGTCGTCCTCGTCGACGACGGGGGCACCGCTGACGCCCTCACGGTTCATCATCGCGTCGACGTCGTTGACCGTCTGGTCCGGCGATGCGGTGACGACGTTCTCGCGTCGGATCTTCATCTCGTCGGCGCGCTTGATGCGCTCGATCGCGGCGACCTGCTCCTCTGCGTCCATGTTCCGGTGGAGGACGCCCATGCCGCCTTCCCTGGCCATCTCGATCGCGAGTTCGGCCTCCGTGACGGTGTCCATCGCCGCGGAGAGGATCGGGATGGGCAGCGCGATGTTTTTCGAGACCCGGGTGCTCACGTCGGCCTCGTCGGGTTCGACGCGGCTCTCGCTGGGGCGCAGCAGAACGTCGTCGAACGTGAGCGCCTCCGGCACGTCCAGTTTGTCGGTGAAAAACTCGTCCGTGGGGGACTCCTTCGCCATGTAAACCGCACACGTCTCGCGGCTAAAAACGTTCCGAGACGTGGTCGATCACGACCGAGGGGGTCGCAAATGTTGCCTTTGAACGGACGATCTTCGTCGATTTGCCGTCTTCCCGTGACGATCGTTCACTCGTCTTCATGGCTATCCCGACGGTCGTACACCATTTGTGGACACGTGTCACGCAATCTTTATGGCTCCGACCATAATGGTTGTACACATGGACTCCGCCAGTCCACCCGAAGCGTGTATCGCCGGCAACCAGAGCGACGTCTCCGGCGGGTTCAAAACACGCTTCACTTTCGGTACTCCCACGCTGGCGGAGACACTCCCCCGCACGTGGCAGTCGCGAGTCGGTCGTGATCGTCGCTCACACCGCCGCTCCCCACGAGGTCATGGGCTCCCCCAGTAGGGCATGAGTAGTTCACGGCACCCAATCGCACTCAGGCTGGAGCGCCAGGTGGGCGGTGCGACCCGACTCCTTGCGACCGTCATGTTGCTCCCCCTGGTCGACGGCATCTTCGCGGCGCTCGTCCTGGCGGACGCCCTGGACAGCGTCGTCGGCATCGTCCAGGTGGGCCTCCTCGTCTTCGGCGGGAGCGCGACGCTCGCGGTCATCGTCGCAGAGATGGAACGGGACATGCGCGCCCAGGCGACGAGCGTTCTGGTCGTCGGCGTCCCGCTCGTGATCGTCGCTGCCGTCGAGGCGGCGTTCGCGCCGACCATCGCGAGCGTGCTCGACACCGTCGTCTTCGAGCGCTTCGCCGCGGTCGTAATCGTCGCCATCGCCGCGAAGACCGTGTCCGCCCGCATCGGCGAGTACCTGCCCCGTCCGAGCATCATCATCGGCCTCGGTCTCGTCGCGAGCGTGGACCCGAGCGGTGCGGCGCTGACCCTGTCGTCCGACCTCGGTCTCATGGTTCGAGCCGCTGCGGCCGGACTGGTCGGGGTCGCCTTCGCGATGAGCGTCGTCGTGCTCCGCCCGCACCTCGAGGGTCTCGTCGACATCGACCGGTTCCGGTTCGGCACGGCCATCGCGCTGGGCACGCTGGCCCTCTCCGTGATCCACGTCGTGCCGAGCAGCGCACCGTTGCCCGTCTTCGCCGTCGCGGGCCTGCTGGCGTTCGATCCCGGGGCCGAGTCCGACGCCGCTGGGCGGGCCGATGCCGCCGCACAGGCCCAGGCGAGCACCGATGGCGGTGCGACCCTCGATTCCGAACCTGACGACGCCGAGAGCGCGGCTCACCAGGGGTACGGGTATCCGAGCGAAGAGCGCGACGAGCGCGCGCCCTGGTTGTAACCGGGCGCTGCTGGCAAGCGAAGTCTTACGTTCGTCCCGTCCCTGTCGGCGTCCATGGTCGCGAACCGGGTCGTGCAGGGGCGAATGGTCACCCCGAAGAAGCTCGCCACCCTCATCGAGGACGGCGACGTGATGGAGGCGACGGAGATAGAGGACGCGGACCGCGAGTGCCCCGAGTGCGGGGGGTCCGTCCTTCGCGTCGGGTACATGCCCGACGTCACTGCCTTCCGCGAGGGGTACAAGTGCCAGGACTGCGACTGGGCGACCGTCGCGTCGGAGTGAGAATCGAAACGCCCTTTAGCCGCACCCGAATATTCGCGTACCGCGGGGCTGTGGCCCAGCCAGGCAGGGCGACTGACTCCAGAGGTCACGGCGTCCGGGACGACACTCCAGACTGGTATACCGAGCGGCGGACTGATCATCGGCCGCGTTGACGACCCTCTGGAGTTCCGAGACGCCACCGGAGATATCAGTCGATCGGGGGTTCAAATCCCTCCGGCCCCATGCGTTTCTTCAGTTTCAGGCATCGTTACCGGCCGATATTGCCGTTTTAGCGTCTTCGGAAAATCGTAGTAAGGAGGCGGATACGTCGGGCGTGACGAAGGTGAGCAGGGGGGCGCCCACTCGACGATGGCTCATCAGATGCCGACGAGAGAGAATCAGATGCCGACCCAGTCGGCGAGATCCGCTATCAGGACCCTGAGGCCAGGGAAAACGGCGTCGTCGGGAACGAACGAGATGACCACGTCCTCCTCGATCGTACCGGCGAATTGCCGATGGCCGTTCCCCTGCCACACGATCGCGGACGCGTTACTGAAGTCGCCGTGAGACCCGTGCAGGCGAAATCCACTCGGCGCCCACAGCGTCAGTCGGTCGGCCCCCGGGTACGGCGTCCCTTCGCCACCCGACGCGAGGGGCGGTGGATCCCGCGTCTCGAACGCATCGAATCGTATCACGCCGGTGGTCAGGTGGGCGACGTCGGTACTCCGGTACCGGACGACCAGGGTGTCGTCTTCGATCGCCGTTACGAGTCGCCGTCGATCCTCGACGAGAACGTAGGAGACGTCCCGCACGATGGCCGCTCGAAGCGTGTCGTTCCGGAGGCGCTCCGCCCCCGAGGTCAACGTCACCCGCGCGACGAATCTCGCGGTGGCGTCCTCGTTCACCGTCACGGTCATGGTGCTCTCGCCGCGATCGATGACGACGCCGTGCTCACTCGCGGCTTCGTCGAGGGCGTCGGTGCAGACGCCACACACCGGCTCTGGAGGGGCTTTGGCGGTCACGGGGACGACGGACGGAGAACCGGCTCCCAGGAGTGCGAGTGTGACCGTCGCCACGAGGAGGACGCGCCGGATGGAGGTTGCCATCGTCGGTATCGTCAAGACGTACGGTGGGGTCAAATAATACCAGGTGAGCGCAGGTAGGCGTTCGTGTCGTCGGTGGTCTCCCATCGGCCGTGACCTCGAATACTTAATATGTTGGCGAGGCAATTATTCAGTTCATGCTTCCACTTCAGACGGGGGTCTCGTTTGCCCCGAGTCAGTACGTCCCGGTGATCGTGAGCGCGATTACGACGGTCGTCCTCTTCGTCGTCGTCTTCGTGCTGGTCTATCTCGTCGGGAAGGCCCTCCTCGCCCGGGCCGTCGAGACGAGCCTCCGGCACCGTGGCTTCGACGACACCCTCGTCGGCCTCGCGGTCAGCACCACGGTGGCCGTCGTCGCCGTCTTCTCCGTCGCCATCGCCGCCACCGTCGCGGGGTTCGGCGTCGTCCTGGCGGCCATCGCGACCCTCGCCGGTGCCCTCGCGCTGGCCGTCGGGTTCGCCGCCAAGGACCTCATCGCGAACTTCGTCGCGGGCGTGTTCATCATCCGGGACGAGCCCTTCGAGGTCGGGGACTGGATCGAGTGGAACGGCAACAGCGGCGTCGTTCGTGAGATCCAAATGCGGGTGACCAAACTCGACACGTTCGACAACGAACTGGTGACGGTGCCGAACGGCGACCTCGCCAGTGCCGCTGTCGTCAACAACGTCGCCAACGACACGCGACGGATCGCGGTCGGCTTCGGCATCGGGTACGGGGACGACATCGAGGGGGCGCGGAGCGCGATCCTCGACGAGGCCGAGGGAATCGACGAGGTCCTCGAGGACCCGGCACCCTCTGCTCCCGTCACCGAACTCGGCGATTCCGCGGTCGTCCTCCAGGGCCGCATCTGGATCGACCCGAGCGAGAGCGGTTACGGTGCCGTCCGCTCCGAGTTCGTCGAGGCCGTCAAACGGCGCCTCGACGAGGAGGGGGTCGACATGCCGTATCCCCACACGGAACTCGCGGGCACCGTCGAGGTCGCGGACGTCGTCTCCTCGGTGGAGGGATCCCCCGACTGACCGCCGGTCGTCGTGGAACGACGGCCCGACGGCCACGCAGGCTCGCGAACGGACGCCCCGTAATCCCGCCAGGTGCGGTCACCGTCGCCACCGGGGCGATCCCTCGAGACGAATTGCGCCCCTCCACCCGACCGTCAAAGTACTCGAACTTTCTGGGTGGGGTATCTAACGCGGGACCGAACGGGCGTCCAGGCCAATGTGGTCCCTGGATACGGTCCGAAACGCCGTCTCGGCGGGAATCGTCGGCGTCCTGGACCGACTGACGTCTGTGTACGACTACGGGACGCCGATCTGGGAGTTCGACTGGGACGTGTTGGTCGTCCTCGACGCGTGTCGGGTCGACGCGATGGAGGCCGTCGCCGACGAGTACGACTTCGTCGAGTCCGTCGGGGAGACGTACTCCGTCGCGAGCGATTCGCCGACGTGGATGCGTCGCAACTTGGCGAATTCGCCACCGTCGAGACCGCCCTACACCGCCTACCTCACCGGCAACCCCTGGTCGGCCGAGGTGGACGTGCAGACCCGCCGCGTCGTCGAAGTGTGGCGCGACCGCTGGGACGACGAACTGGGGACGGTCCGTCCGTCTGACGTCACCAGGGCGGCGGCCACCTACTACGACCGACACACGCACGACCTGATCGTCCACTACGTGCAACCCCACGTCCCCTTCCTCGACCGTCCGGAACTGAATCCTGCCGTCGAGACGAGCGACTGGACGGGGACCGTCACCGACGAGGCCTGGGACAGGGTGCGGCGTGGCGACCTCCCGGAGTCGGTCGTCTGGGAAGCCTACGTGGACAACCTCCGGCACGTACTGGATTCCGTCGAGACGCTCCTCGAGGCCATCGACGCCGAGACCGTCATCGTCACCGCCGATCACGCGAACGCGATCGGCGAGTTCGGACTCTACGGTCACCCGAACGTCCCGATACCGGCGATTCGGCGGGTGCCGTTGATCGAGACGAGCGGGTCCGGCACGGCCGACGTCGAACCACTTGAAATCGGGCCCGAATCGGGGACGAGACGAGATGCCGCGTCCAGACTCGAGGACCTCGGATACGCGTGACCCGGCGATGCGGCCCGAGCGAGGGTCGATCCCGGACGACGGCGGTGGATGAAAAACGTCATGCAGGGGTGAGACGTTCACACGCACGACGATGGACCGACCGACGCGCAGACGGGTACTTCGAGCCGGCGTCGTGGGGGCTGTGGGGGCGGTGGCCCCGTTCGGTGGGGTCGCGACCGCCGCGACGACGGAAACCGACACCGCATCGCTCGCCAGAGAAGAGGTCCGCTACGTTGGCAAACACGCCAGCATCAGGGCGCTGGCGTACGCGAAGTTCGCCAAGCGCTTCGGACTGTCCCGGTCCCACCTGGAAACGCAGTTCGAGGAGGGGCTCCCGTTCACTCCGACGCAGGGGATCGACTCGATCAGTCTGCAGGACATCGGGACGGCCGCCGTCGACGTGGCGACGAGGGGGAAATTGGGCGACGTCGCAACGGTGGCGTGGTACGCTGAAACGTTCGAGATGTCCGGGATCAAGCGCGTGTACAACCGGGGCGTCGACACCGGTCTCGGCACCCCCAGGGGAATCGGTGGTGCAGCAGCCCGGGCGGCGGAGTCCGAGAATAGGGGGCTCCTCGACCGTGCTCGCACCGTCGCAGATGCGGCGGAATCCACCCTGGACGATCCCTCGCCGGGGGGACGCGAGGGACTTCTCCGGGCGCTGAAACGGGAGCGCCGTGCCATCGAATCGGAGACCCGGTGGATCCGGGACTGGGCCGAAATCGATCCGAACGAGTATCCCACGACCGACGCCGCCGAGACCGTCCGGAAGATCGCCCGACTCAACGTCGACCTGCTCGAGAAATTCGCCGACAGGCTCCGGGCCCACGAGGCGGCCCTGACGGCGTCCGACCAGTCCCTCGCCATTCCCCGCTTCGTCTGGCTGTACCGCCGAAACGCCGATCGGTTCGTCTCGAAGGTCCCCGCGGCGATCCGCGGCACGCTGTTCGACGCATCGGTCAACCTGTACCTGTTCGCGGACGAAGTCGAGCGGAACCCCGAGGACAGTCGGCGGGCGATCAACGTGGTCGTCGGTCCCGCAGGGGCGATCGAGCACTACGACCTCGTTCCGGCCCCCGACGCTGGAGTCCACGTCTACACCACCCGGAACGTGCTCCGCAGGGCTGCCAATTCGCCGCGACCCGTCCTGACGTTGCGCCGGGCGAAAAACGACGGACGGATCGTCGTCGACGGGAAGGGCATCGGAAACGACGTCAAGTACGAGGTGGCACCCTCCGTCGTGGAGACCATAGAGGACGTCTACGAGGGCGTCACGAGTGCGATCGACGACTGGCTGTAACCGAGGGGCTCGTCGGAGCGGCCACCACCGGGTACAGTCGCTGCACGCGTCCGTGGCGATCGGCTCACGCACCCACCCCTCTCGAAATTCCTCGACGCGGACGTGACGGTCACCGGCGTGGCAGGCCGGCGTGTCGGGTGCCGATCGTCCGCTCCGGTCCTCGATCCCCCCACGAGTGATCGCGCACGAGGAGGGCGTTCGAGTCCACAACACACTTCGTCGTCCGCCGATTCGTTCCGCTATCGATGTCGAGCTCCATCGACGAGGCGGTCGAACGCCTGTTCTCCGGTGGCAGCCTGCTGTTCTTCGGTCTCGTCGTCGAACTCGGCATCTCGTTTCTCGCCAAACTCGTCATCGCGCGGGTGCTGGGCCCGGTCGATTACGGGGCCGTCTCGCTCGGCGTCACGACGATGGTCTTCCTCTCGACCCTCACGGTGATGGGGATCAACTCGGGTATCGGCCGGTACCTGCCCCGGTACGACGACCTCGCCGACCGGCGGGGAGTGATCGTCTCCGGGTTCCAGGTCGCTCTCCCCGTCGCGACCGCGACCGGCGTCGGTATCGCCCTGTTCTCGGGGCAGATCGCGCGCTACGCGTTCCACGACCCCTCGGTCGCGCCATTTCTCTTCGTGTTCGGTCTGGCCATCCCCTTCGGTGCGCTCACCCGACTCGCCGTCGGCGCGATCCAGGGCATGAAACTCGCGACGCCGAAGATCGTCGTCCAGAACGTCTCCCCGCCCGTCACGCGGTTCGTCGCCGTCCTCGTCGCGGTCGGCCTCGGCGCTGGCGCGTTCGGTATCGCCTCGGCGTACGCGATGGCGTACGTGGTCGCCGGGCTGATCGGCCTGTACTACGTCGTGCGGAAGACGCCCATCCTGGCGGACGTGAGTCCGACGCCGATGCGCCGGGAGTTGCTCAGGTTCTCCACGCCCCTCGTCGTCACCTCGGCGATGGCGTTCGTCCTGAACGACGTGGACACCTTCATGCTGGGGTACTTCTCGAGCACGGGTGCTGTCGGCGTCTACAACGTCGTCTATCCCATCGCCCAGTTGTTGACGATGGCGCTCTCCTCCGTCGGGTTCCTGTTCATGCCAGTAATCTCCGGACTCGACGCGGAGGGGGCGACCGGGGAGATGCACCGAACGTACCAGGTCGTCACGAAGTGGGTGTTCATGGCGACCCTCCCGATATTCCTCGTCGTGGCGCTCTTCCCCACCATGACGATCACGGTGACGTTCGGGGCCGAGTACGCGGGCGGAGCCGCGGCCCTGTCGGTACTCGCGGTCGCGTACTTCTCGCACGCCATCGCCGGTCCGAACGGGAACGTGCTGACGGCCGTCGGTCGGACGCGCACCATCATGTGGGACAACGTGGCCATCGCCGGGTTGAACGTCGTGTTGAACCTGTTGCTCATCCCACTGTACGGCTTCTACGGTGCGGCGGTCGCGACGGCGGTCTCGTACGTCCTCCTAAACGTCCTCTACTCCACCCAGCTCTACCGGGAGACCGGCATTCACCCGTTCTCGGCCGCGCTGGTCCGTCCGGGTATCGTCGCCGGAGTCCTCGTCGCCGCCGTCCACTGGGTGACGCGGACCTTCTTCCCGATCACCGTCCCGGTGCTGATCGGCATGTTCGTCGTCTTCCTGGCGCTGTACGCCGCGACCATCCTCCGCTTCGGCGGCGTCGAGGACGAGGAAATCGCCCTCGTCCTCAGTTTCGAGGAGCGCTTCGACGTGGACCTCGGGCCGCTGAAGGACGTCGCCAGGATCCTGATGCGGTGACGAACCGGCTGGTCAGGCCCCGGCACGACCGTCGATCGAAAGCGATTACCGATCGACTGGCGAACGGGCCCTCAACGTGACGAATACCCAGATCACGCTGGTCCAGATCGACAACTACGGACCGTGGACGGTCACCCCGTCGCCGCGCCGCGAGGTCGACCTCCAGACGTTGCAGTCCAGGCTCTTCGCCGACCTCTCGCAGATGATCGGGATGCAGGACGGGTACGTCTTCTTCACCCGGTTCGACAACATGATCGCCGTGACCAACGGGATGGACCTCGAGGACCACGCGCGCATCCAGGAGTCGGTGCGCAATCGCTACCCGGTGACGCTCAGTTTCGGGGTCGGACACGGCCGATCGCCCGCGAACGCCCTGGTCGACGCGACGGCGCGAGTCCAGAATCAGGGTAGCGCACAGGACGAAGGGCGGACCGAGGTCCTCCTCGGACAGACCCTCGACGGGTCCGAGCGGGCAGACGACGACGTCCAGATCGCCCACTTCGACGTGGTCGACGCGACCGGGAAGTACACCGACGAACTCGACGCCTTCTCGACGTTCATCCACATCGAGCAGGGGTACGCCTCGCTCATGCGCCATCTCCACGACGAACACGGTGGCCTGGCATTCTTCGTCGGCGGGGACAACGTCATCGCCGTCAGTTCGGACATGGACCGCGCCGCCTACGAGGAGGCGATCGAGTACGTGCGCGAGGACGCAGACGTGGACCTCCGGGTCGGCGTCGGCACCGGCGTGACCGCTCACGACGCGGGCATGGCCGCCAAGCACGGCCTGGAGACCTGTCGCGAACGGGAGACGCTCGTCGAGGGGGATTTCCCCTGAGTCCCCCGTCCGAAGGGTAAAACGGCGCGAGACCCTACCGACACCTATGCCCCGCGAGGGGACCCTCCCCGGCGCGCCGACTGCGGAGGACCGCGTGATCCTCCACGTCGACATGGACGCGTTCTACGCCTCCTGCGAGCGACTTCGCGAGCCCGCACTCCGGGGGGAACCGGTGGTCGTCGGGATGGGATACGAGTCGGGAGAGGAGACGGGTGCCGTGGCGACGGCGAGTTACGAGGCACGAGCGTACGGCGTCGAGAGCGCACAGGGCATATCGACCGCGCTCGAGCGCCTCCCCCGTCGCGAGACCGACCCGGGGAACCCCGACGCCGGCTACTACCGTCCGGTCGACATGGAGTTCTACCGGTCGGTGAGCGAGGACGTCCGGGAGATACTGCGCGACCTCGCAGACACCCTCCGGGTCGTCAGCATCGACGAGGCGTACCTGGACGTCACCGGGCGGACGAGCTGGGAGGTCGCCGAGGGGTTCGCCAGGCACGTGAAACAGCGAATCGCCCGCGAGGTCGGAGTGCCGGCGAGCGTCGGCGTGGCCCCGAACATGAGCACCGCGAAGATAGCGAGCGACCACGACAAGCCGGACGGCCTCGTGGTCGTGCCGCCGGACGAGGTCGCCGACTTCCTCGCCCCGCTCGACGTGGGCGACATCCACGGTATCGGGCCGGTGACCGCCCAGGAACTGCGGTCGATGGACGTCGAGACGGCGGGCGATCTGGCGTCGACGGACCCGGCCATCCTCAGGGAGGCGTTCGGTGAGCGCGGCGAGGAGTTCCACCGGCGTGCGCTGGGCCACGACCCGCGTCCGGTCGAACCCCGGGGCAAGCCGAAGAGTCTCTCGCGAGAGTCGGCCTTCGACGGGGCTGTCGAGGACTTCGAGCGGGTCCTCGACCGCGCCCACCGGCTCGCCACCGCCGTCGCAGAGCGCGCCAGGCGGAAGGACGCACTCTACCGCACCATCGGGGTCAAGGTCGTGACCCCGCCGTACGACGTCAACACGCGTGCTCGCTCGCTGTCGGGGCCCGTCGACGACCCGGACCTGGTCGAGTCCGTTGCCATGGAGCTGCTCGACGAGTTCCGCGGGGACGCCGTCCGCAAGGTGGGCGTCAAGGTCGCGAACCTGAGTTTCTCCGACCGCGAGCAGTCGGGACTGACCGAATGGGACGCGGGCGAGCGCGCCGTCGGGACAGAGGAGGACGCGGGTGACCCGTCGAATCGGTCGCTCGACGACCAGTCCCGGTTGGTCGAGTACGAGCGATCGGATCGGCAGGGCAAATAGTGATCAGAGGCCGCTCACGAGGTCGGAAAGGGCGGCTCGCGGATCCTCGGCCTTCGCGACCCCGCTCGCGAGCAGGACGCCGTCGGCACCGAGGTCCCGCGCCGCGAGGAGGTCTTCGCCCGTGCTGATGCCGGCCCCACAGAAGACGTCGACCGACGGGTTTACCGCGTGGGCGGCATCGACGGCGTCCTCGACGACCTCCGGGTCGGCCTGACTGACCGGCGTTCCGGTGCCGATCAGTTCGGGGGGTTCGATCGCCACCGCGTCGGGCCCGAGGGCTGCGGCAGCCGCGATCTGCTCGGGGGTGTTCGCACAGACGACGGTCTCCAGACCCGCCCGCTCGGCCGCGTCGATCGCGTCGTCGATGGCCGCGAGCGTCAGTCGGCGTTCGGAGTGGTTGATCAGGGTCCCGACCGCTCCGTTCGCTGCGACGGACTCGGCCAGCGTGCTCCCGGTGTGACTCCCGTGGTCGACCGGACTCACGTGCTGGGACCAGGTCTCGGCTCCCGTGTCGGCCACGCGTGACAGGTCGGCAGCCTGGGGCGCGACGGCGACGTCTACGCCCGCGTCGTCGGCCACCTCGGCGGCAGCGGTCGCCACGGCGACCGGGTCCGCCGGATAGGCCTTCAGGTTGACGAGAACGAACATACCATCAGGGCGCGGGGCCGTCTCGAAAAGGTTTCCGTTCGCCGTCAGTCCTTGCGCTTGACCATGTCGCCGAGGGTGAGGCCGGTGTCGTCCCCGCCGGACTCCCACTCATCGTCGTCCGCGGCGGTGGACTCGGTGAGCGAGATGCCGAGTTTGCGCTCGAGTTTGCGCTGGACGTCGTCGCTCGGCAGGATGTCCCCGTGTTCGAGCTTGCGGACGAGACTGGCCTTCTCGTTGATCTGTTTCGCCAGTTCCTCCTGGGTGAGTCCCTCGGACTCGCGGGCGGTGCGGATTCGCTGATCGTAGTCGGCGGCGACCTCCTCCATCTCGTCGAACATGTCGCGACGTCGCCTGCCGCCACCCGAACTGCCACTGGACCCGCCACCGGTCCCACCGGACGAGGAAGACGCACTGGACCCCGAGGACCCGGTCGAGTACTTGGTCGACGTACTCGATGAGTCCGTCTGATCGACCGCCGTCCCGAAGTCCGCACAGCTGTCACAGACCTGGAGTTCGGCCCCCTCGATCTTCACCGTCGTCGGGTTCGCGGTCTCCGCACCACACATCTCGCACTGGACCATGCAGGGAGGTTACCGACGACCAGTTATAAATGATGCGCCGAGTCAGCCGAGCGCGCGCCAGGCACCCCAGAATCGCTGGATCGCGGTGAGGTGACCGACGATCGCGAAGAGCGCCAGCAGCCAGGCCACGAGCGACGTCCCGCCGAGGCGCGGGACGAACGCCGCGGCCAGGCCCACGACCCCGATCAGCGCGAGGCGGTCGGCACGGCCCAGGAGGCCGCCGTACTCCCGATCCAGGCCGACGGCCTCGATCTGGGTGCCCAGGTAGGACGTGAGGAGGACGCCGGTGACCGCGAGGAAGCCCAGGGCGTACCGCTCGATCCCTGCCGCGAGTCCCCCCACTACGATCACGTCGGCGTACCGGTCGAGGACGTGATCGAGGAGGTCCCCACCCGCGGAGTCCACGGCCAGTTCCCGCGCGAGCGCGCCGTCCAGGAGATCGAGCCACCCGTTGAGGAAGACGAGGAACGCCGCGACGACGTACCAGAGCGGCGTCGCCAGGTAGAATCCAGCGGCGGCACCGACGGCGAGAGGGAACGCGATCACGCTCACCGCGTCCGGGGTCAGCCCCAGACGAACCGATATGTCGACGAACGGCCGCAGGAGGCCCTCGGCCAGCGGTCGGAGTCTGTCGAGGGTCATAGGAATCCCGTGAAGTCCACGGTCCCCGCGGAGTGCTCTCGCGTCCCCGCGATCACGCGTTCGATCTCGTCAGCCACCTCGTCCGGCGTCGCGTCGGTCGTGTCGATCTCGTAGACGGCGTCCTGACCGTGTCGATCGACGGCCTCCGCGAGGATCACGTCCAGGGCCTCGCTCTCGGCGTTCTCTCTCGCCTTGGCGTCGTCGACGCCCCGGTCCCGAAGTCGGGTCACGAGGACGGTCGGTTCGCAGCGCAACACCACGACCGCGTCGACGTCGAGGTAGTGTGCGAGGTGTGATTCCACGACCCCGTCGTCCCGGTCGGCGAGGCGGTCCCCGATGGCATCGAGGTCGGCGATCAGACTCTCGCGTTCCTCGTCGACGTCGGTGTAGAGGCCCTCGGACTCGATCACCTCGTTGAGGTGGACGACCGACGACGCGGTCTGGAGGCGGTCGGTCGCAGTCGTCTTCCCCGTTCCCGGCGTGCCGGTGACGGCGAGTCTCACACGTCGAGCACCTCGTTCAACTCCTCGACTGCCCGTTTCGTCTCCGCCACCGTCCCGGCGGTGATCCTGACGTAGTCCGGGAGGCCGAAGGACGAACAGTCCCGGACGATGACCCCCCGCTCCCGGAGGGCACGCGACACCGCGTCGGCGTCGCCCACCTCGACGAGGACGAAGTTCCCGTGGCTCTCGACCGTCGGCGCCTCGACGTGCTCGTACATGTACTCGCGGGCCCACGCGGTCGTCTCGACTGTTGCCTCCACGTGAGCGTCGTCGTCCAGTGCCGCGAGACCGGCGACGCAGGCGACGGCGCTGGCGGCGAAGGGGGTATTCACCTTCGCGTACGCGCTCGCCCACGCGGTGGGGACGACGGCGTACCCGAGACGAAGCCCGGCGAGACCGTAGGCCTTCGAGAACGTCCTGAGCACGGCCACGTCGTCGCGCTCGTCGACGAGCGATATCGCGGACGGGGCGTCGGTGAACTCGCCGTAGGCCTCGTCGACGACGACGAGGGTCTCGTCGTCGGTTCCCCTGGCGACGGTCTCGACGTCCTCGAGCGAGAAGCGACGCCCCGTCGGGTTGTGGGGACTCGTCAGGTAGACGATGCGCTCGCCACCGTACGTCTCGAAGACGTTCGCCGGCGAGAGCGCGAACCCGTCCCGCTCGCTGACCGGGTACGTCGCGACGTCGCCGTGGTGGAATCGGGCACTCATTCCATAGTACGCGAATCCGGGGTCGGGTACGAGTACGGCGTCGCCGGGGTCGAGCATCGCGCGTGCGAGGTAATCGAGGGCCCCGTCGCCTCCATTGGCCACCCAGACCTGGTCCTCCTCGACGTCCCATCGGTCCGCGAGCGCCGCGACGAGGTCGGCGTGGACTGCCTTCGGGTAGTGGTGGACCTCGTCCGCGACGTCGCGGATCGCCTCGACCGCCTTCGGACTGGGGCCGAGGGGATTCTCGTTGGAGGCCAGTTTGACGAACTCGTCGGGGTCCCTGCCGAGTTCGCGGGCGACCTCCTCGATGCCACGGCCGGCGACGTACTCGTCGTGGTCCCCGAGGTCCCGCGGTTCCATGCCCCGAGGAAGTCGGCGGCGGCCCTTAAGCGTGCCCACCCTGTCGCCCCGGACCGACTCGCCGCCATCCCCGGCCTTTATCGACGCACGCGTCGATGGGCCGACATGGCACTCCTCGAGAGCATCGCGGTCGTCACCCACCTCCTCTTCGCCGGGCTCTGGACCGGGAGCGTCGCGTACGCCGCAGCGATCGTCGTGGACGCCGACCGTCTCGGGAGCGACGGTCGGTCCCTGGTGGCGGATCGACTCCGCTCCATCTCGCGAACCAGTGCGGTCTTCGTGTTCCTGAGTGGCGGCTACCTGTCGATGGGCTACGCCGGCGAGTACTTCACGAGCACCACCAGGGGCTGGCTGCTCGGCGTCATGGTCGTCCTCTGGCTCGTGTTGATGGTCGTCGTCGAGATCGGCGCGTCACGGCTCGTCGATGGTTCTGAACGGGCGAGGGGGGCGTTCCTCCTCGCGTCGCTCGTCGCCGTCCTCCTGCTCGTCGACGCGGGTCTCGTGTCCGTGCTCTGACTCACGGAGACCCGGATCGGTCCGTTACGGGACGACCACGTCGTGTTCCAGCGTCCCGATGCCCTCGATTTCGACGGCGACGTGATCGCCGTCCTCGAGCGCCGCGACGCCAGCGGGGGTCCCCGTCGAGACGACGTCGCCGGGTTCGAGGGTCAGGTACTCGGTGATCTCCTCGATCAGTTCCGGGACCGAGAAGATGAACTGGTCGATCGTGGATCGCTGACGGGTCTCGCCGTTCACCCGCAACTCGATCGTCGCGTCCGGGGGAACGTCCCCGGGGTCGGCGACGACCGGTCCCATCGGCGCCGCGCCGTCGAACGACTTTCCGCGCACCCAGTTCTGTTCGACGTCCTGGTCGTCGCGGTTGGAGACGTCGTCGACGACGGTGTACCCGTCCACGTAGTCCATCGCGTCCGCGGCGTCCACGTGGCGCGCCTGCCGACCGATCACGACGCCGAGTTCGGCTTCGTGGTCGACGCGGTCCTTCCCTGCGGGCAGCGTGATCGTGGCCCCGTGGTTGGCGACGGTGTTGGGCGTCTTCAAGAAGAGCAATGGTCGTTCGGGCGGGGTCTTCCCGCGCTCCTCGGCGTGGTCTGCGTAGTTGAGCCCGATGCAGACGATTTTGGAGGGATCGGTCGGGGGGAGGATCTCGACCTCGACCGGGTCGTACGTCTCCTCGGCGAACTCGATGCCGTCGTCGGTCCACTCCCCGTTCCGGACTGCGCCCGCGGGGTCGCGGAAACGAACGCGTCGCATGCCCCCCGGTTGTCAGGCCCCCATCCTAAGGATTTCTGTGTCCGCCACGACGGTCCGACGCTTTCGACCATATTTATTATCGTATCACGTGTATGCCAGAACGCAATGGAACTGACCTGGCACGGTCACTCGACCTGGTACGTATCGGTCGCCGGAACGGACCTGATCGTGGATCCCTTCTTCGACAATCCGAAGACGGACCTCGACCCGGGCGACGTGGACGACCCGGATTTCGTCCTGCTGACCCACGGTCACGCCGACCACATCGCCCACGTGGGGGAGTTCCCCGACGCGACCGTCGTCGCGACGCCCGAACTCGCCGCCTACGTCGAGGACGAACACGGAGTCACGGACACCATCGGGATGAACATCGGCGGCACGGTCGAGGCGGGCGACGCCTACGTCACCATGCACCGGGCGGATCACACCAACGGCTTCGAGACGGACTACCCCGTCTCCGGTGACATGCCGACCGGCTACCTCGTCAGCGACACGAAACCGACCCAGGTCGCCGACCAGGACAGCGAGACCTTCTATCACGCCGGTGATACGGGCCTCATGACGGAGATGCGCGACGTCATCGGGCCCTTCCTCGAGCCCGACGCGGTCGCCGTCCCGATCGGCGATCACTTCACGATGGGGCCGTGGCAGGCGGCGGTGGCGGTCGACTGGCTCGACGCCGATCACGCCTTCCCGATGCACTACGACACGTTCCCGCCGATCGAACAGGACCCCGAGGACTTCCGCAAGGAGGTCAAGGCGACCGGGAGCGACGCCGAGGTTCACGTCCTCGACGGCGACGAGACGTTCGAGTTGAACGCGTTCTGAGGGGCAAGGCTCAATTCGTCCACCGCCCTACGGGAGACCATGCCCGAGGAATCCTGGCGTGACCGGATCGTCGGCGCGCGAATGGCCGTCGACGACCAGTTCGCCGACCGCGTCGAACAATCGTCGTTCTCGCGCCAGCAGTGGGGACTCGTGATGACCGCCACCGAGTTCGAGATCGAGAACGCGGACGACCCCCAGGAGGCGCAGATCGTCCCGAACACCGACCACCTGGACTCCATCTTGCCGGAGCTCGATGACATCGAACGGCAGATGCAGGGGATGGACGGTGGGAACGGCGGGTCGATGGGGGCCTCCATGGGCGGCATCGTGGACGACCTCAAGGACCTCCTCGGGATGGGCGAGGGCGAGGACGGCGTCGACGAATCGCGACGGCGAGAGGCCGTCCGCATGGTGACGGAGTACGCCGAGGAACTCCAGCGGTACCTCGAGGAACGGGGCCGGTGGAACGAACTCCGCGAACTCGCCGCGAGCGAGGCGTAGCGAACCAAGGTTTTTGCCGGCGGACGACGGACGACGGTGCAATGAGCGATTTCAGTCTGGACCTCCGCAACGCCGAAGAACAGATCGAGGTCGACGACGAGGCCGCGGCCCACGACGTCGGCGTCGTCCTCGGGGTTCTGAACGGCGAGACGCCCGACGAGGAGTGGTTGCGCGAGATAGACCGGGGCAACGTCCTCTTTCTGGCGATCGAGGGCGACCTGAACGAGCTGGCCGCGGGCTTCGCGCGCGACGTGAAGGACGCGGACGGCACGCTGATGCACTTCCGGACGTTCCTCGTGGTGGCCCCGCCGGGCGTGACCGTCGACACCGACCGTCTCTAAGGGGGAGAGGTGTTTACCGCGCTCCGTCGGTGGTTCACCAGTGACGGTAGTCGATTACGAACCGTTCGCCGTCCCCCGCGGTGGCCGTTCCTCCGTCTCGAGACGGACGACGGCCGGGTCGGCTGGGGCGAACCGGTCGTCGGGGGGTCGCGGCTGCGGCGTAACTCCCCGTCTACGTCCACCACATCCCCCCGAAGACGAGGAACGCGCTCTCGCTTTGGGGCTCGGGGCGGTCGCCGCCATCGACGGGATCGTGGGACTGAAGGACTCGAGCAAGGACGGCCCGTGGCTCGGCCAGGCCATCGCGGCGAACCCGGAGTTGACCGCACTCGCGGGCTCCGACTCGCTGTTGACCCCGGGACTCGACCTCGGCTGTGCGGGGCTGGTGAGCGCCGTCCCGAACGCCGTCCCCGAACTCGTCGTCGACCTCCACGAGGCCGACGACCGCGGGGATCGCGAGCGTGCGCGGGACCTCCAGGAGAGGGTCTACGGCGTCCGATCGGCCCCGAAGGAGGGTCCCACGTGGCCGGCGTGAGGGAGGCGCTGTCGCTACGCGGGTACGAGGCAGGCCCCTCCGTCGACCGCTCCGGTGGATGGACGACGCGCAGGCCGACGCCCCGGCGAGCACGCTCGACGACCTCGGCGTCCGCTGATCGCCGGGATCCTACGCCGACGGTTGGATCGTCAGGGCGTGGCCGTCCGGATCGCGGACGAGGACGCCCGCCCCGGTCGGTTCGACGCTCCGCGCGAGGTCTCCGACCGCCTCTCCGACTGCCCGCGGGTCGGACGCCGCGAATCCCAGGTCGACGTGCACGCCCCCGCGTGCGTCCGCGAGGCCGCGCTGGGGTTCCCAGAGTTCCAGGTCCACCGGGCCCGCGAGGCGGACCCGTCTGCGGTCGTCCCCGCGATCGACCACCTCGAACCCCAGTCGCCGGTAGACCGTCTCCGCCCTGGAGAGGTCCTCGACCTCGAGCACGACCTCGAAGATGCCGGTGAGGGAGTCCTCGGCCCCCGCGGGGCCGACGTCGCCGATCTCGACGCAGTGGCCGTCCGGGTCGTCCAGGTAGAGCGAGCGCGCCGATCCGAACCGGTGCTCCTCCAGGTCGAACCCCGCAGACAGCCGATCGACCCAGTCGTCGTAGCGCTCCGGGGACGTCGCGAACGCGTAGTGGACGTGGAGGCCACCGCGCGGGACCGGACCCGGCTCGACCAGTCGGAGCGTCGTGTCGCCGACCGTCGCCCTCGCGACGCCGTCCTCCACCATCAGCGACAGGTCGAGCGTCTCCTCGTAGAAGGCACGCGCCCGCTCGAGGTGGCGGACCTCGAGGCCGAGCCAGGCGAGACGGTCGAGCATACGGACGCGAGGGGCGGCGGGCGCTTCAACGTTCGCCCCGCCGGCAGCCGGGTTTATCGGCACGGCGGTCCTACCGGCGACCATGCCCTTCAAGGAGCGCGGCGAGGCCACCGAACCCCGCGTGGTCGATCGGTGGGACGGGGGCGTGGGATGGCAGCCGTTCCCCGAGGAGACGATGCAGCGGACGAGCCACGCGCTGTCCATCGACGGCGACGTCTACCTCGTGGACCCGGTCGACGCCGAGGGGATCGACGACCTCGTGTCGGACCTCGGCGACGTGGCCGGGGTGGTCGTCCTGCTCGACCGCCACCAGCGCGACGCCGACGCGGTCGCCCAGCGGTTCGACGTTTCGGTCCACTGCCCGGCGTACGTGGAGAGATCGTTCGACGCGCCGGTGGAGCGGACGGGCGTCCGTCTCGCCGACACCGACGTCCGCGTCATCCACAGCGTCTCGTTACCCGGCTGGGACGAGGCGGCTCTCTTCGACGGCGAGACTCTCGTGGTTGCCGACGCCCTCGGGACGGTCGAGTACTTCACGGTCGGCCGAGAGACGGTCGGCGTGCACCCGTTCCTCCGGGCGTTTCCGCCACGGACGCTCAGAGACCTCGCGCCGGACCGGATCCTCGTGGGACACGGCACGGGCGTGTTCGAGGACGCGGAGAGCGCCCTGGTGCACGCGATCGACGGGGCCCGCACCCGACTCCCGCAGGCCTGGTGGAAGAGCCTGCGGACGGTGCTCTGATCACCGGTCCTCGAGGTCCTCGATGCGGTGGAGTTGCTCCCGGTGGAGGGTCACGATGAGGTCCGAGAGGAAGCCGAACATCACCAGGAGCCCCCCGAAGAGGATCGCCAGGGTCGCGAGGACCGCGATGACCTCGTGAGAGACGCCGCGGGCGAACCACTCGTATCCCACGTACCCACCCAGGACGACGCCGACGAACCCGGAGGCGACGCCGACGCTCCCGAAGTAGAAGAGCGGGTTCGTCGTCTTGGCGAGCGAGTAGAGGGTGACGAGGATGCGGCCGCCGTCCGCGAGCGGGTGGAGGTTGGTGTCGGAGCCCTCGGGCCGCGCCCGGTAGGTGATCGGGACGAACTCCGTCGGGACGTCGTGGCGGGCGCACTCGACGGCCATCTCCGTCTCGATGCCGAAGCCGTCGGCGTCGAGGTACATCCGCTCGACCGAGTCGGTGCTGAACGCCCGGTAGCCCGAGAGGATGTCGCCGAAGTCCCGGCCGTGGATCCGGTTGAAGACGCCGTTGAACACCCGGTTGCCGAACCGGTTGAAGCGCGTCATCGCGCCGGGCTCCATGTCCGCGAACCGGTCGCCGATCACGTGCTCGGCGTCGCCCTCGAGCAGCGGCTCGAGGAGGCGGTCGGCCTGCTCGGGCGGGTAGGTGCCGTCGCCGTCGAGCATGAGGACGTAGTCGGCGTCCACGTGCTCGAGACCCTGGCGGACCGCCCGGCCCTTGCCCGACCCGCGCTGGCGGATCACGCGCGCCCCGTGTGCCTCGGCGATCTCGCGGGTGTCGTCGCTCGAGTTGCCGTCCACGACCAGGACGTCCTCGAGCCCCTGCGCCCGGAGTCCGTCGACGACGTCACCGATGGTCTCGGCCTCGTCGAGCGTCGGGATCAGGACGCAGACGTCCGCGTAGTCCGGCATTGGTCGCACTGTCGGGGGACGGGTGGAAAAACGTTGCTAGGTCGCCCTGCGCCCGACCGACACCGACGTCCCACCCTCACCACCACCGAACGCCCACGACCGCTCGCGGGCGGCGGAGCGCGCTGCGCTCCTCGTGCCTGCGGTGCTTGCGAACCCTCGCTCCGCGAGCGTCCGTCCCCGTTCGAAGCCCCGCCCTGTGGGTGGCGTCGATTCCGACGCGTCGTGCGAAGGTTTACGTGTGATACCCGGACCAAACGATGACATGGGCGCGTACGACATCTCCACGGTCGACCTCTCGGACGACGAGTACCGGGTCACCCAGTCGCTCATCCGGAACAGGTACAAAGTGACCGACGCCGACGGCGAGGTCGTCCTCCGCGGGAAACAGAAGCTCTTCAAGTTGAAGGAGGCCTTCCCGTTCGTCGACGGCGACGGGAACGACGCCTTCACCGTGTAGGCCGAGGGCATGCTGGACGTCGGCGGCACGTACACGCTGATCGACGACGGGACCGACGAGCCGGTCGTCGTCCTCGACGAGGACTACTCGCTGTTCGTCGAGAACTGGACGGTCCGCGACCCGGACACGGGCGAAGCGCTGGCGACCATCCGGACGAAGAACAAGGTAATGGCCTTCCTCCGGCACGTGGTCGACGTCGCCAACCTCGTGCCCAACAGGTACGAGATATTCGACCCCGACGGCGATCACGTGGGCGACATCGAGGGGGCGTTCTCGCTCCGTGATACGTACACCGTCACCATCGACGACGCGAGCGACGTCCCGAAGGAGGCCGTACTCGCCGTTGCGGTGGTGCTCGACGCGCTGGAGAACAAGTGACGAAGGGGTCCGGGCGCAAGTACATGGGCTCCGGGGCCCCAGTACATGGGGTCCGGGCGCCAGTACATGGGGTCCGGGCGCAAGTGGCCTGGGTCGGAGACGGTAGCGCCAGGGGTCGGTGACGCCAGTA
>JBDGUD010000038.1:0-31874 GCA_042216165.1 Halanaeroarchaeum sp. | reverse complement strand
CTGCTCAAGATCGACACCCGGATGGACCGCGTGCCCGAGGAGGACCTCCGCGACCAGGCCGAGATGAACGCCTTCTTCATCGTCCCCATCTCGGCCGGGATCGTCGGCAGACTCTTCCGCACCCACCCGACGACCGAGAGCCGCGTCGAGCGCCTGCGTGCACTGGAGCGCGAGGCCGAGACCGCCTGACATGGGGCTGCTCGACCGTCTTCGGGAGGCGCTCGGTTCCCGGGCCGCGGTCGACGCCACCCGCGCGGCCGACGCGGACGACCTCTTCCAGTTGAGCGCCGCCTCCGTCGTCATGGAGGCCGACCTCGACTTCGAACCCGCGGACGTGGCGGCACTCGCCTTCGCCGCGATGGAGACCACCGACTTCCGGGACGCGCTACGGGACGTCGAGGCCGTCCTCGAGGGGGACGGCTGGGCCGGCGTCCACGAGGACGACCACGGCTACACCTGGGCGGTCGCGGACCGGGACGCCTTCGACGACCTCCTCACCGACCTCTACGTCGCCGCCGACACCCTCGAGGACCGGGGGTACGGCGACCGGCTCCTCGCCGCCGTCTTCGGCTTCGAGGCGACCGATGGCGGCGGTCGCGGCTACTGGGTGTACTCCTTCCGTCGCGGCTCCTTCTACCCGTTCGCGCCCGCGGGCGACCAGGAGCGCGACACCACCCGCGAGGTCAAGTGGCAGTCCGTCCTGGACGGCGACCTGGACGTCGAGGAGGACACCGGGTACTGGTATCCGCTCTGGCCGAGTCGGCCCGGCGAACACCCCTGGGACTAGTCAGTCATAGGGCTCGTCGTCCCGGTGCTGGTCCGGGTTCGCCACCTCCCGGGCCTCGTCGTACTTGTCCTCGTAGTAGTCGTCGTCCTCGCGGGCCTCGGGTGGTAGCTCCTCGTCGCCCTGCGCCTCGTCGTCGTCCCGCTCGCGGGTGTCGAGTTCCTCGGGCCGGTCCGCCCCACGGGCCGTCTCGTCGTCGGCGGTCGCTCCGTCGTCGCCACGCTCGCCGTCGTCCGTGTCGTCACTCATCGTCCGGACTTCCCTCGCGACGCAGAAACGTCTTGGGCACGCCGAGGGGCGATCGGCCCGGGCAGGGGCGTCGACCGGTGGCCGGGTTCCTCAGTCGTCCTCCCCGGCGGTCGGCCGTTCGATGCGGTCGAACTCGTCCCGCAGGCGACCGAACTCCCGGTCGACGTCGTCGGCCTTGTTGTGGGCGTTCCGGACGTGGGTCGCGAGGGTGCTCCACTCGTCCTCGAAGGCCTCGAAGTGGGACCGGAGGCGGTCCAGTCGCTCGAGGACGGCCTCCGCCTCCTCGGAGAGTTGCTGGGCCTGGACGCCGGCCTTGATGAGTTCGAGTTTGTGTCCGAGCGTCAGCGGCGAGACGACCTGGACGCCCCGCGAGGTGTACTCGCGGAGCAGGTCGTACTCCTCGCTGACGAGGTGGTAGTAGACGCTCTCCGAGGGCACGAACGCGAACGCGAAGTCGGTGGTGCCCTGCTCCGGACGGACGTAGTCGGTGGCGATCTTCTCGAGTTGCCCCTCGACCTGATCGCGGAAGGTGCGCTCGTGGCGGGCGCGTTCGTCCGGGTCGTCGGCCTCCATCGCCCGCTCGTACGCGTCGAGGGAGAACTTCGAGTCGATGGCCACGATGCCCTCGGGAGTCCGCACGTGCGCGTCGGGGGTCTTGTTGCCCACCACGCGCTCCCGGATGCCGTACGCCTCGGGCGGGAGGTGGTCCTCGAGGATGATCTCGAGTTGTTCCTCGCCGAAGGCACCGCGCTCGCGTGGGACACGGAGGAGGCGTTCGAGGTCCGTGTGGACCTCCTGGAGGGTCTCGGCGCGGTCCTCGATGCGCGAGACCGACTCCGCGAACTGCAGGTCGGACAGCGATGCGCTCACGGCGGCGGTCAACTGATCGGTGGTGACGTCCTCGCCTCTGACCTCGCGGAGGACCTGGAGCAGGACCCACAGCACCGCGAGGAGGACGAGGACGAGGCCGCCGAGGAGATAGTCGCCAACGGGCATCGGCCCGGTCTACGACCCGGGGGCCCCTCACTGTTCGGGACGGGTCGCCGCGCCCACTCCACACCCTTCTCCGGCCGCGACGGCCCCGGCGACCGTCTTCCGGGAAGAAGTCTCGGACGGGAGAGCGATACGGGTCGCCGCTGCCACCGTGTTTCACTTTCACTTCGCTGTATACGAGGCTTTATGTGCGAAACGGCAGAACCGATGCGTATGGCAGCAGACGCGAACCTCGAAGACCTGCCGGGCGTGGGGCCCGCCACCGCCGAGAAGCTGCAAGAGAACGGATTCGACTCCTACCAGGGCCTCGCGGTCGCCTCCCCGGGCGAACTCTCCAACACGGCCGACGTGGGCGAGTCGACGGCCGCCGACATCATCCAGGCCGCCCGCGAGGCCGCCGACGTGGGGGGCTTCGAGACGGGCAGCGACGTGCTGGCGCGCCGCGAGCAGATCGGCAAACTCACGTGGAACGTCCCCGAGGTCGACGAACTCCTGGGCGGCGGCGTCGAGACCCAGTCCATCACGGAGGTCTACGGCGAGTTCGGGGCGGGCAAGTCCCAGGTGACCCACCAGCTGGCCGTCACCGTCCAGCTCCCCGAGGAGCACGGTGGCCTCGGCGGGAGCGCCGTCTTCATCGACAGCGAGGACACGTTCCGACCCGAGCGGATCGACGACATGGTCCGCGGCCTCTCCGACGAGGCCCTCGAGGCGACCAAGGAAGAGCGCGACATCGAGGGGTCCCTCGACGACGAGGACGTCGTGGAGACGCTGGTCCAGGACTTCCTCGATCACATCCACGTCGCGAAGGCGTTCAACTCCAACCACCAGATCCTGCTCGCCGAGAAGGCGAAGGAGGTCGCCGCCGAGCACGAGGACGGCGACTGGCCGGTGCGAATGCTGGCCGTCGACTCGCTGACGGCCCACTTCCGCGCCGAGTACGTGGGCCGGGGCGAACTCGCCGACCGCCAGCAGAAACTCAACAAGCACCTCCACGACCTGCTGCGCATCGGCGACCTCTACAACACGGCCGTCGTGGTCACCAACCAGGTCCAGTCGAACCCCGACGCGTTTTTCGGCGACCCCACAAAACCGATCGGCGGGAACATCCTGGGCCACACGTCCACGTTCCGCATCTACCTCCGCAAGTCCAAGGGCGATAAGCGGATCGTCAGGCTCGTGGACGCCCCGAACCTGGCGGACGGTGAGGCCGTGATGCGCGTCGAGGACGCCGGTTTAAAACCCGAATAACGCGGGCGGGTTCGGCGGAGACCGGCCGTCTACGGCCCGGGGAGTATTGTTCGGGGAATGCTATATCGTTCACCATTATTCATCCGGTATATAGAATACTGTTCCCACAAGTTTGGAAAGCACGCACATTACTAAACCGGTGCTTGCGAAACTACGCGTGGTGGCAATACTATGACTGGCTATGCAGTTGTGCTCGCGTCGGAGGAGTTGGAGCGCGTCCAGGCGGTCAGCATGATCGCCTCGGTCGCGTCCATGTCCGACACGCCCGTCGAGGTCTTCGTCACGATGAACGGCCTCAACGCGTTCGAGAAAGAGGCCGTCGAATCGATGGACTTCGAGGGAGGGCGCGTCGCCGAGGCGATGATGGAAGCCGAGGACGTCGACGTACCACTGTTCACCGAACAGATCGAGCAGGCCCGGCAGATCGGTCCGCTCTCGGTCTACGCCTGCGAACTGGCGATGGACCTCTTGGGGACCGAACTCGACGACTACGTCGACGTGTTCGACGACACGCTGGGCGTATCCGGGTTCCTGAATCGCGCGCAAGACAAGCAGATCATCTTCGTCTAACAACCATGGCTGAACAAATCGAAGCAGACGTCACGGTCGACGCCCGCGGCTCGGCCTGTCCGGGCCCGCTGATGGACCTCATCGGGAAAGTCAAGAGCGTCGACTCCGGTACCGTCGTCGAACTGCTCACGGGCGACGAGGGCTCGAAGAACGACGTGCCCGAGTGGGTCGAGGAGGCGGGTCACGAACTCCTCGACACCGTCGACGAGGGCGAGTACTACGCGATGTACGTGGAGAAGAGCTAAACATGACCGAGGAAATCGTCATCGTCGGCGGCGGGGTCGGCGGCACGGTGACCGCCAATCGGCTCGTCGACGAACTCGAACGGGAAGTCGACGCCGGCGAGGTGGAGGTCACGATCGTCACCGACGACCCGGACCACGTCTACAAGCCGATCTTCCTGTACGTTCCCTTCGGCAAGAAGGAGCCGGAGGACGCCCGGCGACCGCTGGTCGACCTCGTCAACCGACGGGTCGACCTGGTCTACGACCGCGTGACGGGCATCGACACCGACGGGAAGACGCTCTCGCTCCGCGACGGGGACACGAAGGACTACGACTACCTGGTCGTCGGCACCGGTGCGATCCCGGACCCGGAGAACACGCCGGGCCTCGCAGCGGACCAGGACGGCCATCACTTCTACGGGCCCGAGGCGGCTGCGTCGCTCCGCGAGGAACTCGCGAACTTCGAGGAGGGACACCTGGTCCTCTCCGTCATCGGCACCCCCCACGTGTGCCCGGCCGCCCCGGTCGAGTTCACGATGATGGTCGACTCCTGGCTGCGCGAGCGTGGCCGACGGGAGGACGTCGATGTCACGTACACCTACCCGATCAACCGGCTCCACGGCGTCAAGCCGGTCGCCGAGTGGATGGATCCGCGCTTCGAGGAGCGGGACATCAACACGGAGACGTTCTTCAACGTCGACTCGGTCGACAGCGACGCGGGCGTCATCGAGACCCTCGAGGGGAACGAACTCGACTACGACCTGCTGGTCGGCATCCCCGAGTTCGAGCCCGCCTCACTCATCGAGGAGTCTGGGCTTGGGGACGACTGGATGGAGGTCGACAAGCACACCCTCGAGTCGGACCACGCAGAGGACGTCTACGGGATCGGCGACGTCACCAACATCCCGACGAGCAAGGCCGGGAGCGTCGCCCACTACGCCTCCGGCGTCGTCGTCGACCGGATCGCGGACTCCGTCCGCGGCCACACCCCGACCGCCCACTTCGAGGGCGACACCGTCTGCTTCATCGAGGCGGGCATGGACGAGGGGACCTACATCAAGTTCGACTACGAGAACGAGCCCGTGGTCCGCGACGAGAACAAGTTCATCCACTGGGCGAAGCTCGCGTACAACGAGTCGTACTGGCTCACGGCACGAGGGCTCATCTGAGGTGAGAACGCATGAGTAACGACGCGTCGAACCTCGAAGCGGAGTCGGCCGCCATCGAGAACGCGATGGAAACCATGCTCGAGTTGGAGCGGTCGGGGACCCTCGACGACCTGACCGACGCCGCGAACGCCATCTCGCTCGCCGCTGACGCCATGGACGACGAGATGGTCGTCTCGCTCGTGGGAATGGGCTCGACGCTCGCCGAAGCGGGCGACGGTCTCGCGACCGACGGCACCGTCCGGATGGCGGAGTCGGTCGGCGAGAACGCGGACGACCTCGACGCGGCGCTGTCGAAGATGGTGGAACTCGAGCGCGACGGGACCCTCGACGACCTGCTCGAGGCGAGCAACGCCATCTCGCTCGCCGCGGACGCCATGGACGACGAGATGATCGTCTCCGTCATGGGCATGGTCGGCGACCTCGGCCAGGCGGCCGACGGCGCCGCCCAGACGAACGCCATCCGCACGTTCCAGGCCATGACAGACGCGCTGGACGAGGCCGCGGACTTCGAGGAGGCCGAGCCGGTCGGCATGCTGGGCATGCTCTCGAAGATGCGCGACCCCGAGGTCCAGCAGGGCATCGGCTTCCTGATGGCGCTCGCCAAGGCCTTCGGTCACCAGATCGACCGCCGCGCCGAGGCCTACGAGCAGTAGACGGGGCCGCGTGCGGGGCCGGTTCTACTCGAGCCGTCGCACCACCAGTCCGGACAGCGCGATCGCCGCCACCGTGAACCCGGCGAGCACCGTCAGCGCGAACCGGAACTCGCCGGGGGTACCCTCGTCGAGGGCCACGTACTCCATGGCGTCGATCAGGTAGGTGACCGGCATCACCCGGGCTGCGTACTCCAGGTAGGTCGGCAACGACTCGACCGGCGTGAACGTCCCGCCGAGGATGACCTGGGGGGTGATGACCGCCGGGATGAATTGCAACACCTGGAACTCGTTGCGCGCGAACAGCGAGAGCACGATCCCGATGCCCATCGCGGTGAACGCCCCGAGCAACTCGACGAGCAGGAACAGCGCGAATCCGTGCGCGAACTCGACCTCGAGGAAGACCACCCCCGCGGCGAGGAGGACGACGGACTGGACGACCGCCAGGTAGCCGAATCCGACGACGTAACCGACGACGAGCCCCGACCGCGAGATGGGCGAGACCAGCAGCCGCTCCAGGGTTCCCGCCGTCCGCTCCCGGAGGAACCCGATCGCGGTCAGCAGGTAGGTCAGGAAGAAGACGAACACGCCCAGCAGCGGCGGCGCGAAGACCGCGGGATCCTCGAAGACCGCTCCCAGGAGATAGATCATCACCGCCGGCACGACCACGACCAGCGCGAGCGTCCGGCGGTCGTGACGCAGCCCCTGCAACAGCCGGCGGGCGACCGGACGGGCGCCCCGCATCATCCCGTGGCCTCCGGTCCGTCACCTTGTTCGCCGTCCGCATGGAGCAGGGCCAGGAAGGCGTCGTCGAGGTCGGTGGTGTCGGTGCGCTCGAGGAACTGTTCCGGGGTGTCGAGGTCGAGGACTCGCCCCTCTCGCAGGAACAGGACCCGGTCGCAGTGGCGGGCCTCGCCGAGGTAGTGCGTCGAGACCAGAATCAGCGTCCCCGCCTCGCGCATCTCGCGGAACGTCTCCCACATCGTCGCCCGGAGTTCCGGGTCGAGGCCGACGGTCGGTTCGTCGAGGACGAGCAGGTCCGGGTCGTGTACGACCGCCCCCGCAAGACTCGTCCGCCGGATCAGACCGCCCGAGAGCGACGCGACGGGGTCCCCGGCCCGATGCCGGAGATCCACGAGGTCCAGCGCGCGATCGACCGCCGCCTCCCGGTCGGCGACGTCGTAGAGGCTGGCGAAGAAGTCCACGTTGTCCCGCACGGAGAGGTCGTCGTAGACGGCGCGGTGCTGGGGCATGTACCCGATGCGCTCGCGCTCGGCCCGTCCGAGGTCACGCGTGTCGGTGCCGAACACCCTCGCGACCCCGTCCGTGGGCGCGAGGAGGCCGAGCAGGATTCGGATGAGGGTCGTCTTGCCCGCGCCGTTCGGGCCGGCGACGCCGATGACGTTCGGGCCGGCGAACGTCAGGTCCACGCCGTCGAGTGCCGTCTGGTCGCCGAACTCGCGCCCGAGGTCCTCGACCGCGACCGTGGGGGCAGGCGGTCCGCCCATGGTGGCCCGACGCACTCCGACACAAAGAGGTTGTGCGCTACTCCTCGAGGTTCGTTTCCCCGTCGTCGCGCTCGCCGCGGTAGATGGCGGCGCCGTCCTGGACCACCTTCTCCGCGAGCACCGCGCACTTCACCCGCATCGGGCTGATCTCCACGCCGAGCATGTCGATGACGTCGTCGCGGTCCATCGACTCGACCTCGTCGAGCGTCATGCCGGGCAGGCGCTGGGAGAGCATGCTGGCCGAGGCCTGGCTGATGGCGCAGCCGTCGCCCTCGAAGGCCACCCGCTCGATCGTCTCCCCGTCGTCTTCGAGGACGACGTCGAACTCGAGCTGGTCCCCGCAGGAGGGGTTGTGCCCACCGTGGCTGAAGTCGGGGGCCTCGAGCGCCCCGTAGTTCCGGGGGTTCTTGTAGTGATCCAGGATTTGCTGTCGATACATGTCCGAGCCCATACTCATGGCTACGTCCGGCTAGGCGTGAGCGCAGTAAAAGGGTTGTGCGGAGCGTCGGCGGGCCGTCGCTCCGAGAAACGTGGACCGGCCGTCGCTCCGGGAAACGTGTGCCCCCGTCGCTCCGAAGAACGTGTGCCCCCGTCGTTCGCCAGAGCGGTGCCTCGTCCTTCTCCGGGAACGACTACGGTCGTCGGTCCTCACGGGGAACGGTCCCTCCCGGCCATCCGCCCGAAGTACCATTGGGTGAGGTTGCGCTGGGCGCGCCTGAGGACGTCGCTCGCGGTGGATTTCGACACGTCGAGGGCGTCGCCGATCTCGCTGACGGTCGCCGTCCGCGGAACGTCGAAGAACCCCCGCTCGAGGGCGAGCGCGAGGACCTCGGTCTGCCGATCGGTGAGGACGTCGTCCGGTGGCGCCCCGGCGTTTCCGTCGGGTCTGACGTACTCGACCCGGTAGGCGAGTCCCGCGTCGTCGAGGTGCGACCCGAGGGCCGAGAGCCGGTCGTCGGAGGTCCGCAGTTCCCACTCGACTGAACCGTCGGCGACGACGAAGGGGGTCTGGAGGGGAACGCCGGCCGCCGCGACCGGGTCGAGCAGGGCCGTCTCGGTCGTCTCGAGGTGGACCACCGCGGTCCGGTCGTCGGCGGAGATCAGTTCGACCGACGCGAGGGCAGGGTAGGCGCGGAGGTCGTCCAGCAGCGAGAGGGGATTCGTCGTGGCGACCTCCAGCAGACCGAACGCCGTCTCGCCGTCCACGAGGGCCGTCAGCACCCGGAACGTGGCCGAGGAGTGACTCGTCGAGACGTCGTACATCCACGTGTCGGTCGGCATCGAGACGGTGAGCTTCGCCTCCGGCATCGACCGTCCGTAGTGGAGCGGCGAGGAAGTAGGTGGGTTCGCACATGTTCGTGACCGGCCACCAGTTCGCGAGAACGGGTATCCCTGGACGGGCCTTTCACCGCCCCGTGACCCGCACCGCCGTCGTCTTCGTCGGATTGCTACTCGCGAGCACCGTCGCCGGGACCGGCGTCGTCACCGCCGCGGAGGACCCGCGATTCGAGGTCTACGTGGCACAGGAGACGCTCACCCCCGGCACACAGAACCAGGTCTCCGTCACCATCGTCAACGACGCCGCCGAGCCCGACGACCGGGTGGAAACCGCCCGGAGCGTCGAGGCGACGATGCGGGCCGGGGATACGCCCTTCGCGGTGACCAGCGGCACCCGTCTGCTCGGGACCGTCGGGGACGGTGTACCGTCGAGGGCCACGTTCGGCCTGGACGTCCCCGAGAACGTCGAGAGCGGGACCTACCGCCTCCCCATCGACGTCACCTACGAGTACGAGGGCGACGAGCGCGAGACGACCACCGTCTACGCCACCGTCCGCGTCGCCGACCGGGCCGCCTTCGCGGTCGTCGATACCGGCGACGACACGCGGGTCGGATCCGTCGGGACGGTGAACGTCACCGTCGAGAACGTCGGGTCCGCGCCGGCGAACGACGCGTCGGTCGAGTTGGCGTCGACGGTTCCCGCACTGACGTTCGGGGGCGCGTCCGCGACGAACCGGTACGCCGGTTCCTGGGAGCCGGGCGAGCGGAAGACGGTGACCTTCGAGGTGACCGTGTCATCGCGGGCCGAACCCCGGCCGTACGCGCTCACCGCCACTGTCGCCTACGACGACCAGGACGGCGTCCCCCGGACGTCGATCCCGCTGACCGCGAGCGTCACGCCCGCACCGGAGCGGCGGTTCGCGGTGACGGCCGTCGGGAGCGACCTCCGCGTCGGGAGCGACGGCCACCTCCGGGTACGGGTCACGAACGACGGCGACGAGGCCGTCGACGACGCCGTCGTGCACCTGAAGAGCCAGGGCACGGCCATTCATCCGGAACGGCGCGAGTACGGGCTCGGGTCGCTCGATCCGGGCGAGGCGGCCACCGCCACCTTCCCGCTCGAGATCGGCGAGGACACCGGATCCGGTCCGCGCCGGTTCGCCTTCACGGTGGCCTACGATCGGTCGGACGGCGACCGCATCTCCAGCGCCCCGATCGGATTGCAGGTCCCCGTTGGCCCCGAACGGGCGCGCTTCGACCTGACCGTCCGGCGTGCCTCGGTCCCGGCCGGCGGCGCGGGGAGCGTCGTTCTCGAGGTGACCAACACCGGCGAGGAACCCCTTCGCGCCGTCGACGCGAAGGCGTTCACCGACGCGCCTTTCACCGTCACGGACGACGCCGCCTTCGTCGGCGACCTCGGTCCGGGCGAGACGAAGACCATCTCGTTCGCAGCCTCGGTCCCGGACGGGGCCCAGACGAAGGACTACCCCCTCTCGGTGGACTTCCAGTACGAGATGCCCGACGGCGAGACCCACCTCTCGGAGACCTACGACGTCCCGGTCGGCGTGACGCCAGCCCCGGGGCCGCCGACGATACTGCTCGCCGGCGGAGCGACGGTCGCCGTTCTCGCGATCGCCGGACTGGGCTACTGGATCAGCCGTGACTGACGAACCGTCCGGCGGGGGCGTCGCGGCGACCGTCGCCCACGTCGTCGTCGACAGACCGGGGGTCGTCGTGCTCGCCTTTCTGCTGGTGACCGCCGGGTTCGGCGCCGGCCTGACCCGCGTCACCATGTCCGGCGGAACGGGCCAGTTCACCGACGCTTCCGAGGCCCAGGACGCCTACGACACCGTCCAGCAGACGTTCTCCCCCACCTTCGACGTGGAGACGGGACGGACGCTCCTCATCCAGCGCGACGAGAACGTCCTCTCGAGGGAGGGGCTGACCCGGATGCTCTCCGTCTCCGCGGCCCTCCACGACCGACCGGACCTCCGGGTCCGCGAGACGACGAGCGTCGCGACGTTCGTCGCCCACGAACTCGATCCACGGGCACGGACGATCGCCGAACGGCGGCGGGCCATCGAGGAGGCCACGCCAGCCGAGATCGACGCAGCGGTCCGCGCCGCTGCCGATCGTCAGGGGTTCCGCGACCTGGTGAGCGAGGACTTCTCGCGCGAGACGGCCAGCGCCAGCGCAACGGTCGCCGTCGTGACCCACGAGGTCCCCGGACGCGACGAGTCGGCGGTCGGCGTGACCGCGGACTCGGCCTTCCGCGAGACCCAGCTCGAGACCCGGTCGTACGTCGAGTCCCTCGACGGAACGTTCACGGTCTACGGCAGCGGCATCGTCGCCTCCGAGTTCTCGCTCATCATCACCGACTCGCTCCAGATCGTCGTCCCGGCCTCCCTGATCCTCATCCTCGTCTTCCTGCTCACGGCCTACCGTGACGTCGGTGACTTCCTCATCGGCCTCGCCGCCCTCGGCGTCGACGTGGTCTGGACGTTCGGTTTCATGGGGTGGGCCGAGATTCCGTTCTCCCAGTTGCTCATCGCCATCCCACCCCTGCTGCTCGGGGTGGGCATCGACTACGGCATCCACGTCGTCAACCAGTACCGGGAGCAACGCGGCGGCGCCGACGCCGTCGCTCGGGCCATGCGCCCGACCATCACCCGACTCGTCGTCGCGTTCGGCATCGTCACCGGGACGACCGTCCTCGGATTCGCCGCCAACCTCTCGAGTTCGCTCGGTCCCATCCGGAACTTCGGGGTCGTCGCGGCGGTCGGCGTCACCTTCACGTTCCTCGTCTTCGGGATCTTCCTCCCGGCCCTGAAGGTGCTCGTGGACCGGTTTCGCGAGCGATATCTCGGCCGGACCGCCACACAGCGACCCCTCGGGCGGGAGGGAACGGCGCTCGGTGACGTCCTCCCGGTCGGTGTGGCCATCGGCAGGCGCGCCCCGGTGGTCTTCGTCCTCGCGATGGTGCTCCTCGCGGGGGGAGCGGGGATCTACGGTGCTGGCGTCGAGACCAGTTTCTCCGACGAGGACTTCCTCCCGCCGGCCCAGGTCCCCGGCTACCTGACGGCAGCGCCCGAACCCTTCGCCCCGCACGACTACACCGTGACGGAGTCCAAGCGATTCCTCGAAACGGAGTTCGATCCCTCGGTGACCGACAGCGTCACGGTCTACTGGGAGACGCCGATGCGACGGGACGTCGCGCTCGAGGAGATACAGCGCGCGAGTTCGCGGCCCCCGGACGCGCTGGCGAACGAGGGCCGATCGGCCGAGGCGTCGAGCATCCTGACGGTGATCGACTCCTACGCCGCCCAGTCGCCGGAGTTCGCGAACCTGGTCGCCCGGAACGACCGGGACGGCGACGGCGTACCGGACGACGACCTCGGTGCCATCTACGACGCCCTGCTGGCGTCGCCCTTCGGCGACGAGGCGCGCCGGTACCTCGCCGAGGACTACCGGAGCACCCGCGTCGTCTACAGCGTGGAGAGCGGGGCCGAACAGAGCGAGGTGGCCGCCGCAGGGCGTCAGGTCGCGGGCCGGTACCGGGACGACGCGATCGCCACGGGCAACACGGTCATCTTCCACGACATCTCGGTGTTGATATACGAGTCCGCCATCCGGAGCCTGCTCCTCGCGCTCGTCGCCACCGGGGCCCTGCTCATCGCCGTCTACCAGTACCTCTT
Source organism: Halanaeroarchaeum sp. (assembly GCA_042216165.1). Taxonomy (GTDB): domain Archaea; phylum Halobacteriota; class Halobacteria; order Halobacteriales; family Halobacteriaceae; genus Halanaeroarchaeum. Next base: position 19,506 of record JBDGUD010000038.1, on the reverse strand, counting down.
CGACGACTGGACGCTGGGGCTGGTCAACCTCGTGCCGATCCTCCTCACGGTGGCGTTCGTGTTGGCCACGATGCGCGCCCTCGACATGAATCTGAACGCTCTCACCGCCACCCTGCTCGCGGTGACCATCGGGATGGGCGTGGACTACTCCGTGCACATCGTCCACCGGTTCGTCGAGGAGTACCGCGAGCGCGGGGACGTCTTCGCGGCCCTCGAGCCGACGATGCGGGGGACCGGCGGTGCGCTCACCGGGAGCATGCTCACCACCACGGCCGGCGTCGGGGTCCTCGCCATCGCCATCACGCCCATCCTGAAGACGTTCGGCATCCTGACGGCGCTGAGCATCCTGTACGCCTACGTCGCCTCCGTCGTCGTCACGCCGTCGGTGACCGTACTCTGGTCGCGACTGCCCGGACGATAGTCAGCGGAAGACGTCGCGGGCCCCGTCCAGGGCCTCGAGGAGGACGTCGACTTCCTCGCGCGTGTTGTAGAGGTAAAACGAGGCCCGGGCAGTCGCCGCGACGCCGAGTTTGCGGTGCAGGGGCTGGACGCAGTGGTGGCCCGCCCGGATGGCCACGCCGTAATCGTTGAGGATGCTCGAGAGGTCGTGGGCGTGGATTCCCTCCACCTCGAACGACAGGAGTCCCGTCCGGTCCTCGCCCGGCGGGGGGCCGAAGACGGTGACGTCGTCCTGTTCGGCGAGTCGCTCGTGGGCGTACTCGACGACGTACTCCTCGTGGTCCCGGATCCGGTCGAGGCCGCGGTCCTCGACGTAGTCCGCCGCGGCGGCGAGACCAACGGCCTCGGCGATCGGCGGGGTCCCCGCCTCGAACTTCCAGGGGAGGTCGTTCCAGGAGGCGTCGTCGTAGGTCACCTCGCGAATCATCTCGCCGCCGAACAGGAACGGGGGCACGTCGTCGAGGATCTCCTCCCGCGCCCAGAGCACGCCGATGCCGGTCGGTCCGGCCATCTTGTGTCCCGAGAAGACGTAAAAGTCCACGTCGAGGGCGTCGACGTCGACCGGACGATTGGGGACCGTCTGGGCGCCGTCGCCGAGGATCAGGGCGTCGTGCTCGTGGGCCAGGTCGGCCAGCGCACCCAGGGGCGTCACCGTTCCGAGGACGTTCGAGGCGTGGACCGCGCTCACGATCTCGACGTCGTCGTCGATCAGTTCGGCGGCGTGGTCCAGGTCGAGGCGACCGTCGTCGGTCACCCGGACGTAGCGCACCTCCGCACCCTGCTGTGCCGCGATCTGTTGCCAGGTGACGAGCGACGCGTGGTGTTCCATCTCCGTGAGGACCACCGCGTCGCCCTCCGAGAGGTGCTCGCGTCCCCAGGCGTACGCGACCAGGTTGATCGACTCGGTCGTGTTCTTCGTGAAGACGATCTCCTCGCGCTCGCCCGGGGCGCCGATCAGCTCGGCCATCCGGTCGTGGGCCTCCTCGTAGGCGATCGAGGCCTCCTGGCTCAACTGGTGGAGGCCGCGATGGACGTTGGCGTTGTACTCGCGGTAGTACGTGGAGATGGCCTCCACGACCGGCTCGGGCGTCTGGGTCGTCGCGGCGTTGTCGAGATAGACCAGCGGGGTGTCCTCCGCGACCTCCCGGTCCAGGACCGGGAAGTCGTCCCTGATCGCCCCGACGTCGAGCGGTGCCTGCTCGTGCGATGCCATGGCCGAGTTTTAGGCCGCCTAGGCATTACATTCCTTCGGTCGGGGAGACCTGCGGCGCGGCGGGGTCGTCCGCGTCAACCCCTTCGTTTCGACTGGAGAATTGCCGGATTCGCGGCCTAAAACCGGAGGAACTGGGCGTGGAGCGTGCTGTCGATATCGAGGACGTTGTCCTCCTCCACGTAGCCCTCGTCCAGCGCCAGTTCGACGACCTCGCGGCCGACCAGGTTGGCGACGCTCGCGCGACCCAGGCTCTCGACGACGTCCTCCTCGTCGCGTGGCTCGCCGCCGTAGAAGTCCTCGGTGACCGTCAGCGAGACGTCGCCCTCCTCGAACGTCTCCCCGAGGACGTCGGAGTCACAGACGGTGACGAGCAATCCCTGGTCGGTCCGGCGTTCCGTGACGATCATCACTGATCGACGAGGTCGGCCTCCCGTTCCTCGCGAATGGCCTCGGCCTGTTTCGCGACCTCGCCGGCCTCCTCCTCGCGACCGAGACCGTCCAGGGCGCTGGACTTCTCCTCGTAGACGTCCGCCTGGCGGAAGCCGAGGCGGATGGCGTTGTCGAGGCACTCGAGGGCGTCCTCGTGGTGGCCCCGCTCGACCTGGATGAACCCGAGGTTGTACCAGGCGTGGCCGAGGCGCTGGTCCTGGCGGACCGCCTCCTCCGCGTGGCGGAAGGCCTCCTCGTCCTCGCCGTGGTTCCATAGCGCGTACGCCAGGTTGGTGTGCGCCTCGGCGGCGAAGTCGCCCTCCTCGTCCGCGTAGAGCGCCTCGCGATGGGAGTCGATGGCGGCGGCCCACTCCTCGAGTTCGCCGTGGGCGATGCCCTTGCCGACCCAGGCCTCCTGTTCGACCGCGTCGTCCTCCGCGAAGCGCCCCGCCCGCTCGAACGTGTCGACGGCCTCCTCGAAGCGGTTGATCGCCATGTAGTCCATCCCGACGTCGATCAGGGCGTCGGCGTCCACCTCGTCGTCGGCGACGTTGCGCTCGTCGAGGAGGTCGGCCAGCACGTACGAGTCGACCGGATCGACCTTCGACGGGTCCACCGCCAGCTCCGGCGGATCGAGGTCGAAGCCCTCGTACGGCTCCGAGAACCCCTGCCCGGTCGAGAACCGGTGTTCGCGGTCCTCCTCGTCGTCTGTCATACGGCGGGGTACGTGAGGCGGAGGGTTAAGGGCTCCGCCACCGGAGTGCCGGTATGCGACTGTTCGTGAGCGTCGACCTGCCCGACTCGCTCGCCGACGCCGTCGCCGACGTCCAGGCCCGCTTCGAGGACGCCTCGGGGCTGCGGTTCACCGACCCGGAGCAGGCCCACGTGACGATGAAGTTCCTCGGCGAGACGCCCGAGCACCGGGTCGGCGAGATCGAGGACGCCCTCGAGGAGGCAGTCACGGATTCGGGGGTCGGTCCGTTCGAGGCGACCTACGGCGGCCTCGGAGTGTTCCCCTCGCTCGAGTACATCAGCGTCGTCTGGCTGGGGGTCACCGAGGGCGAAGCGGAGTTCGTTTCCCTGCACGAACCCATCGAGCGGGAACTCGTCGGCCTCGGCTTCGACGAGGAGGACCACGCGTTCACGCCCCACGTGACGCTCGCGCGGATGGAGCACGCCGGCGGGAAGGACCTCGTCCAGCGGGTCGTCTCGGAGGAGTCGCCCGTCGTCGGGACGACCACCGTCCGGGACGTGCGCCTCACGGAGAGCACGCTCACCGACGACGGTCCGGTCTACGAGACGGTCGCGTCGGTCCCGCTGGGGTGACCGGCGGTCAGTCCCGCCACGTCTCCAGGGTGCGCTCGATGGCGGTCGCGACCTTGTCGAACTGCTGGATGGTCAGTCCGTCGGTCGTAAGGTAGACGCCCTCGTTCTCTGCGGTGACACGGAGGAGGAAGCCGTTCTCGAACGACCGGATGGTGTACTCGTAGGCCCCGAGTTCTGAGTCGCCGTAGACGTCGTGGGTCGTCTCGTACGCCCGGCGCTCGTGTCCCACGAACGTCGAGAGGTCGGCGTCGCGGGCCAGGTCCTCCCGGAGGTACAGTTGCTCGAACGCGGTCCGGGTGAAGTACGTGACCGACCTGAGGCTGTCGCCGACCGAGGTCCGGCAGGTGGAGACGAGCTGGTCGCGGGCCTCGTCGTCGAGGAGAGTCTCGCCCATGTGCGACCAACTCACCGGGCCCCCTTAAGCGTCGCCCGGCGGCAGAATCGGCACGCCCGTAAACTCGAACCGTGCCCCACCGTCCGTCCCCTCTCGAACGACGACCGTCCAGTCGTGAGCCTCCGTGAGGCGACGCACGATGGACAGGCCCAGACCCGTGCCGGTCTCGCTCTGCGTATACCCCGACTGGAACACGCGCTCGCGGTCGTCCATTGCGATGCCGGGCCCGTCGTCCTCGACGTAGAACCCCTCGTCGAGTTCCCCCATTTCGACCGTCACGTCTGGCCCGGCGTGTTCGACGGCGTTGCGGAACAGGTTCTCCAGGATCCGCTGCAGACGCTGGGGTTCCGCGCGAACCTGCGGGAGGTGCTCGGCCACGAACGTCGCCGACGGCGCGTCGATCTGCTCCCACGACCGCCGGGCCAGGCGGGCCAGATCGACCGGTTCGGTGTCGTCCACGGACTGACCCTCGCGAGCGAGCGTCAGGACGTCGCGGACGATCGCCTCGATCCGGGCGAGCGAGCGCTCGATGGCCGCGACGTGTTCGTCACGCGTCTCGATCATCTCCAGATGTCCCATGGCGACGTTCAACGGATTGCGGAGGTCGTGGGAGACGACGCTCGCGAACTCCTCGAGGCGTTCGTTCTGTCGCTCCAGGCGCCGCTCGTAGCGCTTCCGGTCCGTGACGTCGTGATTGACCGCGACGAAGCGCTCGATCTCTCCCTCCTCGTCCACGACGGGGGCGACGCTCTGATCGACGTGGATTTGGGTGCCGTCCTTGCGCTGGTTCACGATCTCGTGTTTCCAGACCTCCCCGTCGAGCAGCGTCTCCCACATGTCCGCGAAGAAGGCGTCGTCGTGGACCCCCGAGTTGAGGATGGCCGGGGTCGCCCCGATGGCCTCGTCGCGGCTGTAGCCCGTCTGCTCCTCGAAGGCCGGGTTGACGTACTCGATGACGCCCTCCGGGTCGGTCATGTAGATGCTGTGGGCGGCGTACTCGACCGCGCGTTCGAAGCTGCGCAACTCCTTCTCCCGCTGCTTGCGCTCGGTGATGTCGACGAGGACTGCCAGCGTCCGGATCAGCTCGCCGTCCTCGTCCTCGATGGGCGCCACCGAGAGCAGGACCGTCCGGGTCTCTCCGTCCTTCGTGACCCGCTGGACCTCCTTCCCCGCAATGCGCTCGCCGCGCCCGACGCGTCGCTCGTGGTCGTCGAACCTCGCGTCGGCCGGTAGAAACGGGGGTCGATCCATCCCGCGCACCTCGTCGGCGGTCCAGCCGAAGATGCGCTCTGCACCCTCGTTCCACAGCGTGATACCGCGGTCCGGATCGCGGGCGACGATGGCCGCCGGTGCGGCCTCGATGACGGCGGTCAGCGCCTGATTGGCCTCCCGGAGTTCCGATCTGGCCTCCTTCTCGGCGGTGACGTCGTCGAACGTGAACACCAGCCGTTCGAGGTCGCCGTCGGGATCGAAGAGCGGTGCCCCATTGATCGAGAGCCAGCGCTGCGGACGATCGTCGACGGCGATCGCGACCTCGTAATCGTAGAGGGGTTCGGCGGTCTCCGCCACCGTGGCCCAGGGCTGCTCGGCCGTGGGTACGGGCTCACCGTCCTCGTCGACGAACGTCCAGGCCTCGTCGTCGTACTGCCGGCCCTCCAGGCGATCGACGGGGACGCCGAGGAGGGAGGCGGCCCGCTCGTTCGCCCGTTCGATGGTACCCGCCGGGTCGAGCACCACGATGCCCGTCGGGCTGGTCTCCAGAACGCCGTCGAGCATCTCCTTCTCCGCCCGGAGGGCCTCCTCCCGCTCCCGGCGCCTGGTGACGTCCGTCTGCACCACGACGAATCCGTCGAGGTCGCCCCCGTCGGTCACGATGGGGGCAATCGTCTGTTCGGCCGTGTACTCCCGACCGTCCGCGCGCTCGGCGACGAACTCCCGATTCCAGGTCATCTCGCTCTCGATCCCGGTGGTTCCCCGGGTCACCTCCGCCGGACCGACGTCCTGGATGGTCGAGAGTTTCCGACCGACGACCGCGCTGGCGTCGTAGCCGGTTTGCTCGACGAACGCGGAGTTGACGTACTCGATGACCCCGGCGGTCGAGGTCAGACAGATGGCGTGGCCCGCGTGGTCCACGGCCTCCCGGTAGCGGTGGAGGGCCGTCTTCGCCCGGACGCCGTCGATTGCGTGGCCGATGTCCTGGCCGACGGCGGTCAGGAGGTCGCGTTCCCGAACGTCGAAGGCTCGCTCTCGGTCCGCGTAGATGGCGAGCAGACCGAACAGGTCGCCGTCCACCTCGATGGGGACGGTGGCGACCGATCGGAAGCCGCGTTCGTCCACGGCGTCGAGGTAGGGTTCGAAGGCCTCTGAGCGCTCGACGTCCTGTGCGACCTGCAGTTCGCGCGTCTCGATGGCGCGCGGACCCGGTCCGTCCTGGGGGAGCGTCTCGCCCTCCCCGACCGGGATGTGCTCGAGGAAGCCAGCGTCGATGCCGGCCCACGCCACCGGGTGGAGGGCGCGTTCCTCGGGATGGTACTCGCCGATCCAGGCGAACCGGTATGGCTCGGAATCGGCGAGCACGTCACAGACCGATTGGACCACGTCCCCGACTGTGTCGGCCCGGACGAGCGTCGCGTCCACGTCCCTGAGGACCGCGTTGACTCGCTCCATCTCGGTGGCGCGCCGCTCCGCCCGAAACCGTTCGACCACGTTGGCGATCCGATTGGCGAGGAGGCCGGTCGGCGGACCGCCGGCATCCCGGGGGACGTAGTCGGTCGCGCCGGCAGCCATGGCGTCGCTGGCGAGCGACTCGCTCCCCTCCTCCGGGACGAGTACGAACGGGAGCGACGGGCGCCGCTCCCGGATCGCCGCGAGGAGGTCGAGCCCGTCCATCCCGGGCAGCGACATCTCGCTGACGACGCAATCCACGGCGTCGACACGCTCCAGTGCGTCCCCTGGGCGGGTGACGACCGCCGCGTCGAGGTCGATTCCCTCGTCGGCGAGACGGTTCGCAATCGCGGCCCCGTCCGCGGCGTCTGCCGTGACGAACAGCGCCCGGATGCCGTCCGGATCGGGGACGTCCATGGTCGGGCCGTATGTCCGTCCACGGTTAATACCCGTCCCCGATTCCGGCGAACTGACCAATGCGACGGCGGTGTCCCGCGGCGGGACTCCGATCTCCGCCGACGAATTAATAATATTACACCGGCGCAGTAGCAAGGTTAGGTCGCGATACCGGGTTCCGAGTTCGATCGAATTATTAATCGTGGGGCCCAACCTCCGGTCGATGAGCGACGAGGGAGCCTGCCCCGACGTGGAGCCGGGCCAGGGCCACGACGGGCACGACCACGGTCGGCCCGAGAGCGCCCGGACGCTGGGTGTCGTCGCCGCCATCAACGTCCTCGGCTTCCTCGCGGAACTCGCCGGCGGCCTGCTCTTCGGGTCGGTGGCGCTCCTCGGGGACGCGGTCCACATGCTCTTCGACGCGCTCGCCTACGGAATGGCCTTCGCGGCCGCCGGGGTTGCCGAGCGCTACGACACGTCCGACCGGTGGTCGTTCGGCCTGCACCGCCTCGAGCCGCTGTCGGCGTTCCTCAACGGCGTCCTGCTGGTCCCGATGGTCGCGTTCATCGTCTACGAGTCCTACCAGCGGTTCCTCGACCCGGTCGGAATCGCCACGGGCCCGACGGTGGCGCTCGCGGGGGCCGGCCTCCTGATCAACCTCCTCTCGGTCTACGTCCTCCAGGGTCGCGAGATGAACCTCAACGAGCGAGGGGCGTTCTACCACCTGGTCGGGGACGCGGGTGCCTCGGTCGCGGTCATCGTCTCCACGCTCGTCATCGAGGTGACGGGCGTCACCGTCGTCGACCCCATCACGGCGGTGCTCATCGCGTCCGTCGTCCTCTGGTCGGCGGGCAAACTGCTCCGCGGGAGCGGGGAGATATTCCTGCACGCCGCACCGATCACCCGGAGCGACGTCGAGGGGCGTCTGCGGACCGTCCCGGGCGTCGCCGCGGTCGGGGACTGCCACACCTGGCAGGTCTGCAGCGAGATCACGGTCGCGACCGTCCACGTCGAGGCGGCCGTCGAGGACCTGGACGGCGCCGCCGCCCTGACGGAGCGGATCCACCGCGAGTTGGCGGACCTCGGGATCCATCACGCGACCGTCGAGCTCTCACACGAGACGTACGACCGCGGGTTCACACTCCAGTCCCACGCCCACGGTGACTGAGCCAAACGAACAAGGTTTTATGGGCGCCACGGTGTACATCAGGGCAGTATGAGCAAGAAATCCAAGGCCAAGAAGAAGCGGCTGGCGAAGCTGGAGCGCCAGAACAGCCGCGTGCCGGCCTGGGTCATCATGAAGACGGACCGCGACGTGCAGCGAAACCCCAAGCGGCGCCAATGGCGGCGCAGCGACACGGACGAGTGACCGAGCCATGAGCGCAGGAGACTTCGAGGAACGCATCGTCACCGTTCCCCTCCGGGATGCGACGAAGGCCAGCGGGACCGAGCGCGCCAGCACGGCCATGCGCCTGGTCCGCGAGCACCTGGCCAAGCAGTTCGCCGTCGACGAAGAGGACGTCCGCCTGGATCCCTCCATCAACGAGGCCGTCTGGGCGCGCGGCCGGGAGAAGCCACCCCGCAAACTCCGCGTCCGTGCCGCCCGGTTCGACGAGGCCGGCGAATCCGTCGTCGAAGCGGAGCACGAAGCGTAGGGCGACCGTGCTCCGGACCGCCTTCTTCGGATCGCCGTACGTGGGTGTCTTCGCCGAGGCCACGGACGACTACGTGATCGTGCGGCCGGACCTCGACGCGGACGTCGTCGAGGCGCTCGGCGAGGAGTTCGATGCGCCGGTCGTCGAAACGACGGTGGGCGGGTCCGCCACCGTCGGCGCCCTCCTCGCGGGCAACGGGAACGGTATCCTCGTGACCGGCCGCGCGACCGACCGCGAGCGGGACCGTCTCGCCGATGCGACCGACCGCCCGGTCGCGGCCATCCCGGGCCGGATCAACGCCGCGGGCAACGTCGTGCTCGCGAACGACGCGGGCGCGATGGTCCACCCGGACCTGTCGCGGGAGGCCGTCACGGTGGTCGCGGACACGCTCGACGTCCCGGTAACCCGCGGCGACGTCGCCGACGTCCACACCGTGGGCACCGCGGCCGTCGCGACCAACAGGGGGGCACTCTGTCACCCGAAGTCGACCGACGCAGAACTCGACGCCGTCGAGGACGCGCTCGGCGTCCCGGCCGACGTCGGGACCATCAACTACGGCGGGCCGCTCGTCGGGTCCGGACTCCTGGCCAACGACGTCGGCTACGTGGTCGGCGAGGACACGACCGGGCCCGAACTGGGCCGGATCGAGGACGCGCTGGGCTACGTCGACTGATCGACGGAGCGCGCCGATCGTCCCCGGCCGCGTCGCGCGTGGCCCTTCCCTGGGCGGCCAGTGTACTCCGTCCGATGTGAGGCCCCGACACGGTCATCGCCCCGTGGTGACGTCCGTGGGTCGACACCCCACGAAACCGAACGATGAGAAGATACTTCCCGCTAAAGGACCGCGTTCAGCGTATGAGTATTGGCGGCGGAGGCGGTCAACTGCAGGAGTTCCAGGAACAGCTCCAGGCGATCCAGCAGGAGAAAGAACAGCTCAACGAGGAGATCGAGGCGCTCCAACAGGAGCAGACCGAGATGGACGAGGCGAAGGAGGCGCTGGACGTCCTCGAGACGGGCGCGACGGTCCAGGTCCCCCTCGGTGGCGACGCCTACGTGCGCGCCACGATCGAGGACATGGACGAGATCGTCGTCGACATCGGGGGCGATTACGCGGCCGAACAGTCCCGCGACGACGCCCGGGAGACCCTCGAACGGAAGAAGGAGTTGCTCGACGAGCGTATCGAGGAGGTCCAGGAGAGCATCGCGGACCTCGAGGAGGAGAGCGACAGGATCGAACAGCAGGCCCAGCAGGCTCAACAGCAGATGATGCAGCAGATGTCCCAGCAGCAGGGCTCCGGGGAGCAGGAGTAGGGGACCGTCGATGTTCGAGGGGCTGAAGGAGAAACTCGGGACGTTCCGGGAGGAAGCCGAAGACGTCGCCGCGGAGGCGGCCGAGGAGGGCGAGACGCCGCCGTCCGACGGCAAGGGCGGTGACGCCGAATTCGCCAAGGCGGCCGAATCCGGCGACGAACCGGCGGACGCCCCGGACGGCCAGGACGATGACGGCCCGTCGTTCACGGAACGTGCGAAGACGTTCGCCAGCGGGAAGGTCATTCTCGACGAGGAGGACCTCGAGGGGCCGCTCTGGGACCTGGAGATGGCTCTCCTCGAGAGCGACGTCGAGATGAGCGTCGCCGAGGAGATCCTCGACACCGTCCGGGCGGACCTGACCGGCGAGCGCCGCGGGTTCACCGAGAGCACGGGCGACCTCGTCACCGACGCGCTCCGGGACGCCCTCCACGAGGTCATCGACGTGGGACAGTTCGACTTCGACGAGCGCATCGCGGCGGCCGAGAAGCCCGTGGTCATCGTCTTCACGGGGGTAAACGGGGTCGGCAAGACGACGACGATCGCGAAGCTCTCGAAGTACCTCGCCGACCGCGGTTTCTCCTCCGTGATGGCGAACGGCGACACCTACCGCGCCGGCGCGAACGAGCAGATCCAGGAGCACGCGGAGCGCCTCGACACGCCGTTGATCAGTCACGAGCAGGGCGGCGATCCGGCGGCGGTCATCTACGACGCCGTCGAGTACGCCGAGGCCCACGGCGTGGACGTGGTGCTCGGCGACACCGCGGGGCGCTTGCACACCAGCCACGACCTGATGAGCCAGCTGGAGAAGATCGACCGCGTCGTCGGTCCCGACATGACCATCTTCGTGGACGAGGCCGTCGCCGGCCAGGACGCCGTCAACCGGGCGACGGAGTTCGACGACGCGGCGACGATCGACGGCACCATCCTCACGATGGCGGACGCCGACGCCCAGGGCGGAGCGGCCATCTCCATCGCGTACGTGACCGGCAAGCCGATCCTCTTTCTGGGCACCGGGCAGGGCTACGACGACCTGCGGCCGTTCGACCCATACGAACTGGTCGACGACTTGCTCGGGGAGTAGGGCGAACGGGCGACACGGGGTCGGTCGGTCGCCGGACGGCGTGTCGCACTCCCGCGGCCCGTCCGGCGGCGCTCGTCATCGCACGGCGGGGGGTTGTCCGGTCTTCCGACTTCAACCCTCGGTCGGATCGCCCTCGAAGGGCTCCACCGGGGCGCGAGCCGAGAGGACAGCCAGTGCCAGACGGTTGCCACGGCGATCGTAGGCCCGGACGCTCGTCGGTTCCCAGGGCGGAACCGCCACCAGGACCCGCGGAGCGAGGTCGTCGGACCGGTCCAGGGAGGGGCCTCCCGTCGGGTGGGAGACGAACCGACCCCGGGTCTGTCCAACGGGCTGACCGAGGTCCATCCCGAAGACGCGGTTGACGGCGGCACCGGCGTCGGGGAAGGTGAAGTCGGCGAAGACGGGCGTCGCCTCGTCGACGGTCGTCAGAGGGCGCTCGCCGTCGTCGGATCCGTCGCCACCCACCCGATCGCTTCCGCCGTCGGCCGGTCCCGGGTTCCGTCCCTCGTCGTCGGCCGGTTCCAGGTCGCCCGCGGGCCGCGTCGAGAGGCCGACGCTCACGGCAGTCGGCTCGGCGTCGCGGGCCAGCTCCAGCAACACGGCGAGCAACGGGGCCGTGACGAAGACCGGGTCGTCGTCTCTCACGCGTCCACGAACGCGATCGCCGCAGATAAGATCGACCCCGTTTGAACGGGCACCGTTCGGATCGGGGAACGGCCAGGTCGGGATCGGCCGGCGACGCAACCGCTGTCTGGCGGATCGAACGGGCGAGGCGGGGTCGGCGGACCTCGAGGACTCTCAGGTCGCCACGCTGTCGAACGCCATCCTCTGCGTATCTGAACAGCACCTTTGAACGGGACCAAGGCCTTTAACCGCGCGACTGACTACCTACGGGTAACAGATGGTGCTCGACGACCTCGGGAGTTCCCTGCGGGGGACGCTGGACAAGCTCCGCGGGAAGTCCCGGATCAGCGAGGAGGACGTCGACGAGGTCGTCAAGGAGATCCAGCGCTCGCTCCTCCAGGCCGACGTCGACACGAGCCTCGTCATGACGCTCTCCGAGGACATCAAGTCCCGGGCGCTCGACGAGGAACCGCCGGGCGGCACCACCGCCAGGGACCACGTCCTTCGGATCGTCTACGAGGAGCTCGTCGATCTCGTCGGCGACTCGACCGACCTGCCCCTCGAGTCCCAGACCATCCTGCTGGCCGGACTGCAGGGGTCAGGGAAGACGACGACCGCCGCGAAGATCGCGTGGTGGTTCTCGAAGAAGGGGTTGCGCCCGGCCGTCATCCAGACGGACACCTTCCGGCCGGGCTCGTACGACCAGGCGAAACAGATGGCCGAGGCCGCGGAGGTCGAGTTCTACGGCGACCCGGACGCGGAGGACCCCGTCCAGATCGCGCGAGACGGGCTCGAAGCGACCGAGGACGCAGACGTTCACGTCGTCGACACGGCCGGCCGCCACGCCCTCGAGGACGAACTCATCGAGGAGATAGAGGCGATCGAGGGGGCGGTCGCCCCCGACCGACGGCTGCTGGTCCTGGACGCGGCAATCGGCCAGGGGGCCAAAGAACAGGCCCAGCGCTTCGACGAGGCCATCGGCATCGACGGCGTCGTCATCACGAAGCTCGACGGGACCGCAAAGGGGGGCGGCGCGCTGACGGCCGTCAACGAGACCGGTTCGACCATCGCCTTCCTCGGGAACGGCGAGACGGTTCAGGACGTCGAGCGCTTCGAGCCCTCCGGGTTCATCTCCCGGCTCCTCGGGATGGGGGACCTCAAGCAGCTCACCGAGCGCGTCGAGCGCGCGATGCAGGAGACCGAGGACGAGGAGGAGGACTGGGACCCCGAGGACATGCTCCAGGGGGAGTTCACCCTCAGGGACATGCGCCACCAGATGAAGGCCCTCGACCGGATGGGGCCGCTCGGGCAGGTCATGGACATGATCCCGGGGATGGGCGGGAACATCATGGACCAGCTGCCCGACGACGCGATGGACGTCACCCAGGACCGGATGCGCACCTTCGAGGTCGTGATGGACTCCATGACAGAGGAGGAGCTCGAGAACCCCCGGTCCATCGGCCAGAGCCGAATCGAACGCATCGCCCGCGGCAGCGGGACGACCGAGGACGACGTCCGCGACCTCCTGGAGCAGTATCGCATGATGTCCCGGGCCATCAAGCAGTTCCAGGGGATGGGCGACAGCGACATGCAGCGGATGATGAAACAGATGCAGGGCCAGGGCGGCGACCTCGGCGACATGGGCGGCATGGGCCCGTTCGGCTGATCGACGGCGCACTTTTTATGGCAGCCGGCCGTGCGTTCGGCCGATGACAGTCCGCGAGGTCGCCGGCGACGCCTATCGCGAGGGTCTGTTCGCCATCGGGGCGAGCACGCTCGGCGGCCTCCTCGCTGGCCTGGTGCTGGGAGGGATGCGCGCCGACCTCCACGAGGTTCACGGCCTGCTCGTCCTCGTCCCCGCGTTGCTCGCCACGCGGGGCAACGTCTACGGGGCGTTCGGCGCCCGCGTGGCCTCTGGCCTCCACCAGGGGCTTCTGGACCCGACCGACGCCGTGGACGACGAACGGCTCCAGGCAGCGGTCGTCGCGGCCACGTCCAACAACCTCCTCGCGAGCGGCCTCGCCGCCGTGCTGACCGTGGCGTTCCTCCAGGCCCTGGCTGATCCGGTCGCCGGTCTCGGGGCGCTGCTCCTGATCGCCCTCGTTGCAGCGGCACTCTCGGGGCTCGTCCTGACGGGGGTCGTCATCGTCGTGATGTTCTGGGGTTTCCGGAACGGGATCGACCCCGACACGCTCGTCGGGCCCCTCGTGACGACGACCGGCGACGTGATCGGCATCGGCTTCCTCCTCGTCGCGGTCCGGACAGCGTACGCGCTCGGGGTGGCGTAGATGCACGGGACGCCCAGCACGCAGGCGTGGACCGTGCGTGGCATCCTCCGGTCGACGCTTCCCGTCCTGCTCGCGCTGACGGTCGTCGCCGTCGGCTCAGGCCTGGTCCTGGGGACCTTCGAGTCGGCGCTCCTCGAGCACCCCTCGCTGTTGATCCTGGTGCCGGTCACCATCGGGACCGCCGGTAACCTGGGCAGTCTGATGGCGAGCCGTCTCTCGACGGCCTTCCACCTGGGCCGGCTCTCGTTCGCGCCGACCGACGACGTGTTGATCGGCAACGCCGTGGCCATCCTGGGCCTCGCGCTCTCGTTTTTCCCCCTCGTCGGCGTCGGCGCGTGGGGACTCGGCGTCCTCACCACCGGGACCGACCTGACCCTCGCGACCGTCTCCGCCATCGCCGTCGGGAGCGGGGCGGTCCTCGCGGTACTGGTCGTGGCAGTCACCGTGCTCACCACGTACGGTGCGTACCGGCTCGGGCTGGACCCAGACGACGTGGTCATTCCCGTCGTCACCGTCACCTGCGACGTGCTCGGGGTGATCGTCCTCTTCGGAATGGTCCAGACGTTCGCCTGAGTTACCCGTCGTCGAGCGGAGTGCCGTCCTCGGTTCGGGGCGCGAGGTAGTCGATGAACGATTCGACGGACGGCTCGTGCACCGTGATCGCCACCTCGACGTCACCGAGTTCGTCCGGGCTGCCGACGGCGAAGTTGATCACGTCGTTGCGGGCGGCCTGTTTCTTGAGGGCGAACGAGAACCCGTTCGGACCGCGGTTCTCGACGAACACCGAGCGCGCGGTGTCGAGGATGCGCTGGGCGAACAGCCGGTCGCGAAAGTGCGAGACGTCGTGGGTCGTCGCCACCACGCGACCGTCTCGACGCTCGACCGCTGCGTTCGGAAACAGCGTTGTGACCGCCTCGACGACGCGGTCGGGCACCTCCGTGGGCTCGACCGGGGCCGCGACGCGAACGTCGATCTGGTAGGCCGTCATGGATCGGACGCCTCCCGCAGCAGCTCGCGGACCCGGTCGTGGAACGCGGCCAGCGTCCCCGTGTTGTCGATGGTGACGTCGGCCGCCGCCATGGCGTCGTCCATCCCGAAGCCGCGTTCGCGCTCGTCGCGGTCGGCCACGGACTCCCCGCCCGCCTCGGCGCCCGCGTCGCGGCCGCGGGTCTCGATTCGCGCCTTCCGGACGTCGAAGGGCGCGGCAATTTCGACGAGGGTGAAGTCCTCGCCGAAGGCGTCCTCGAAGACGGCGACCTCGTGATCCGACCGGATGCCGTCGACGAGGACGACGTCGTTGTCGGCCAGGCGGTCCTCGATGATCGGGAGCGAGCGCTTCGCGATGGCCTCCACGCCCTCCTCCTCGCGCATTGCTTCGGCGACGGCTCCGTGGTCGGTCGCCGGATCGAGTCCTCGGTCTTCGGTCTCCGCCCGGACGACGTCGCCCATCGTGACGACGGGCACGTCCATCTCGCGAGCCACCGTCGCGGCCTCGCTCTTGCCGCTTCCCGGGAGCCCCACGACGCCGATGACCTGCATCGTGGCCCACTACGCCGCTCCGCCTCTTTTGGATTCCGTTCTCTCACGCGCGCTCGGCCGTCGGCTCGACCGTCGCGAGCGCACGCGCGAAGTGCTCGGCCCCCACCCGCGGCTGGGAGATCCGCTCGCCCTCAACGTACGCCTCGATGGCGAGCATGCTCGCCTCCCGGACCACCGCCGCGATGTCGCTCCCGGTGTAGCCGTCCGTCTCGGCGGCGAGAGCGTCCAGATCCACGTCCCCGGTCGGCACAGTCCTGGTGTGGACCGCGAAGATGTCGCGGCGACCCTCCCGGTCTGGCATGCCGACCTCGACGAGTCGCTCGAAGCGACCCGGCCGAAGGAGGGCGGGATCGATGACGTCGGGCCGGTTGGTCGCGCCGATCACGACGACGTCCTCCAGGGGCTCCAGACCGTCGAGTTCCGTGAGCAGCTGCGAGACGACGCGTTCGACGGCGCGGGTCCCGTCGTCCCCGCCGCGCCGCACCGAGATGGCGTCCACCTCGTCGAAGAAGACGATCGACGGGGCGTTCTGCCGGGCGGTCTCGAAGATGTCGCGGATCGCCCGCTCGGACTCCCCGACCCACTTCTCGAGTACCTCGGGACCCTTCACCGAGACGAAGTTGGCGTCCGTGGCGTTCGCGACCGCCTTCGCGAGCATCGTCTTGCCGGTTCCCGGCGGCCCGTAGAGCAGGATCCCCCGTGGCGGGGTCGCGTCCAGGTACTCGAACAGTTGCGGGTAGCGCAGCGGCCACTCGACGCTCCGGGTCAGCGCTCGCTTCGCGTCGGCCATCCCCCCGACGTCGTCGTATCCGACCGACGGGACGGTCACGTCGACGCGTCGCATGGCGCTCGGTTCGACCGCGTCCAGGGCCGCCTCGAAGTCCGCCGCCGAGACGGCGGTCGGATCGCCCTCGCGGCGGGCCGCCGACAGCACCGCCTCGGTGACCAGCGCCCCCAGATCGGCCCCGACGAAACCGTGTGTTCGGTCGGCGATCCGGTCGAGTGAGACGTCCGTGGCGAGCGGAACGTCGCTCGTCCGGACCGCGAGCACCTCGCGCCGGGCGGCGCGGTCCGGGACTGGCAGGTCGATCTCGCGCTCGAGGCGGCCGCCGCGCCGGAGCGCGGCGTCGACGTCGGCGGCGTCACCCGCGGTCGCCAGCACGGCGATCCCGGGCTCGTCGGCCAGGTCGTCCAGGAGCGAGCGGAGGTGGGTCGCGACCCGACGGTCCCGGTCGCTGGCGCGGTCGGCTGCGGGGGCGACCGCGTCGAGATCGTCGATCACGACGAGCGCGGGCGCCTTCGCCCGGACTTCGCGAGCGACGCGGTCGAACTCCTCGCCCACTGCCGGTGAACGCATGCCCGCGACGTCCGCGCTGTCGATCCAGACGACGTGGGCGGAGACCGCCGTCGCCACGGCCGCCGCGAGGTGGGTCTTTCCCACCCCGGCCGGTCCCGTGAGAAGGACGCCCCCCGCCGGATCCTCGCCGAACTGCTCGAACCGCCCGGGATTTTCCAGCGGGAGGACGACCGCGTCCCGGAGGGCCGTCTTCGCGGCCGCCAGTCCCCCGACCTCCTCGAAGGTGACCCGTCCCGGTCCGTCGTCCCGGGCCGGTTCCGAGCGCGCGACGACGGTCGTCTGCTCGGTCACGACGACCGGCCCGTCCGGAACCGTGTCGGTCACCTCGAAGGTCACCGATAGCGATCCGTCCAGCAGCGACGCGTCGAGAGCGTCGCCGGTCGAAACCGGCCGACCGGCCAGGACCCGAGAGAGCGGGACCTCCCCCTCGCGCACGTCCACGGACCGCATCGGCGCGACCGTCACCTGCTCCGCGGGCGCGACGGCCGCCTTCGAGACCGTGACGCGGTCCCCAGGATCGACGGCCGCGTTCGACCGGACCGCCTGCCCCAGGGCAACGCCGTCGACGGCCACGCGAGCGTGCGCGACCGAGGCCACGGTGTCGGTCCGGCCCTCGACCGAGACGAACTCGCCCGGCGCGACGTCGAGTCGCTGCATGACTTCCCGTTCGATGCCCGCCTCGTCGACGCTGTTCGGCGGGTTCTCGGCGGTCACCACGAGGTCCAGTCCCTCTCCGTCGACGCTCATGGCTGGGGAGTGGGTGGAGGGGCACGCGGTCGGTGGCGGGGCGGTGCGAGCGCGGGAGAAGCCGGACGAGAGACGGTGCGGGGGTCGGTGCGGGGGGTGGTGCCCTGCATGGCTGCGTTCGTCCCGTTCGGGACGGTGTTACCGGGACACTCGACGCCCACCCATATAAAAGGGCCGTCGTCCGGTCCAGGTCTGCAACACTTATATCGGTGCCAGCAGCATACCGCCACTCGGGGGCACGTAGCTCAGTCCGGACAGAGCGTCGGACTTCTATCCGCGACAGCGCCGCTGTCGGGGGAAGACATCCGATGGTCGTGGGTTCGAATCCCACCGTGCCCGTGCAGCGAGGCGCATTGCGCCGAGCGAACCGGTGCGTGGGGGATCGAGCCCTGGAAGTCGCAGCGGGCGAACGGAGTGAGGCCGACCGTCTTCCTCCGGTTCGAATCCCACCGTGCCCGTTTGCTGCGAGTGTCCTCGCGAGCAGCAATCGGCTCCGGGATTCGGATGAGACCAGACGCGCGCAACCGTGTGAGCACGTCTGGGCGTTGTTCGAATCCCACCGTGCCCGTGCAGCGAGGCGCATTGCGCCGAGCGAACCGGTGCGGGATGGTCGACCTGCCCGGCACAGGGCCGACACCGTTGCTATCGTATGTCAGCGAACGTATAATAACGGCGGGGGCGTCTCTCCCTGCATGGGAGACGCCTCGTCACCGGGTATCGAGTCCAATACCGGAGTGCCGAACGCTGCGGAGAGCGGGCTCGACCGCGCACATCGCATCGCCGGGCTCTCCTTCTTCGTCCTCGCCGCCCAGTTCGTGGTCGTCCTCGTGCTCGGAGCGGCGATGGTGCCGGGGTACGACTTCGATGCCGCGGCCATCAGCGACCTCGGGGTCGCGCCCGAGACGGCGCTGCTGTTCAACGGCTCGCTGGTGCTCGTCGGTCTCCTGAACCTGGTCGGTGGGTGGGCATACTACCGGATTCACGGCTCGCGAATCCTGTTCGGTACGTTCGTCGTCGCCAGTCTGGGGGGCGCCGGTGCGGCGGTATTCACCCTCGGGGCTGCGCCCGGCGTCCACGGACTGTTCGCCCTGCTGGCGTTCCTGTTCTTCAACCTGGAGGCCATCGGGAGCGGTGGGAGGAGCACGGGTCCGATGCGGGTGCTGGCGGTGGGCCTGGGGGTGCTCGGCCTCGCGTTCGTGATGGTGATGGCCATCGGGGACGCCGGGAACGCCACGGTGTTCGGCGCCATCGGCCACGGCGGCACGGAACGGATGATCGTCTATCCGCCGATGCTGTGGCTGCTCGCCTTCGGCGGATACCTCCTCGGTGGGGAGACGGGGCAGGCCGGATCCGCCGACGCGACGACGCCCCGGGACGGATCTGAAAGTGCCACCGGTGGCTCGGGGTGACGGGGCCGCGGGATCCGCCGGGCGGCTACATCAACTGCTTGACGTCCTCGAAGTCCGCGTGACAGAACGGACAGCGGTATGTCGTCTGGAATCCCGACGTCTGCGCGACGGTCCTCGTGTCCAGTTCGTGCATCGCGATCGTACGGTTACAATCCGGACACTCGAGCTTCGTCACGGACGGCCGTATGGCGCCCTCCGTCATAAACCCTGGTTGTCAACGGGTAGCACGGGTGCCGGAAACGGTCAGTTCAGACGCTCAGACCGCCGGCGGGGTGATCCGGTCGGTTCCTCGGCCACAAAACCCTTTTCCCGGCTCCGCTGGATCGCTCGAAATTCGCTGTCTGAGGGGGTGCGGGCCTGTTCCCGCCGTCCCCGGATTCGGCCGCCGGCCGGTCAGCCCTCGAAGCCGTCCTCGAACCAGAACGTGCCGTCGCGCTGGACGACCTCGCCGTCGACCTCGATGTGCGAATCCTCGGCCATATCGACGATCATGTCGACGTGGACCGCGCTCTCGTTCAGGTCGTTCCCCTCCCCGACGCAGGCCTCGTAGGCCATCCCGACGGCCATGTGGACGGTGTCGCCCATCTTCTCGTCGAAGAGCATGTTGTAGGTGA
>JBDGUD010000027.1:0-32024 GCA_042216165.1 Halanaeroarchaeum sp. | reverse complement strand
GGCGGGTGCTGCATCTCGAAGAGTGCGAGCGGCGCAGCCGCGAGCCACGAGATGCGGGCTCACCCGGGCGTCATCGCCACCAGCGGTCGTCCCTCGTCGCCGACTCCAAGGACGGCGTCGTCACCGAGCGCCAGGGATACGAACCTCGCCGGGGCATCGAATCGCCATCGGACCGAGCCGTCTCTCGCGTCGACCGCGACCAGGGCCCTCCCGACCGGGACGAGGAGGGCGTCCCCGGTCACAATCGGGGTGCCGATCTCTGCCACCCGACCGCAACCGTCGACGTCCTCGCACGAACGCCGCCAGCGTCGGTCGCCAGTGGCGACGTCGAGGGCCGTGAGAGCGTCGCCCTCGGTCAGGTACGCGGTCGTGCCGTCGCTGGCCAGGTCCCGGACCAGCCGTGTTGCGCGCCAGACTCGCTCTCCGTCGTTCCGGAGCCCGTAGCAGTCGCCGCTGTTCTGTACCGCCAGGACGCCTCCCTCGATCGCGACGAGTCGTCGGATCCCGTACCCGTCGTCGACGGGGGGCAACGACTCGGTCCAGCGCACCTCACCGGTCGCGGGATCGAGCGCCAGCACCCGCCGACTCACCGAGACGTACACGAGGGAGTCGCCGACGGCCATCGTCGCGGGGTACTCCGGGACCCGGGTCTCCCACTCGACGGTCCCACCGGCGGCGAGGGCGACGACGGATCGATGCGCACGGGCGTAGATTCGTTCGGGAGTCGGAACCACCGCGTGGACCTGCTCGCCGAGCGAGCGGCTCCACCGCGCGTCGCCCCCGGTGGCCGAGACCGCGCGCACCGTCCGACCGATGCCGAAGAGGACCGCGTCGCCGTGGACGGCGGGTGCCGTGGGGAGGTCGCGGGGCGCCGGGTCCGACCGGGTCCCCACGTCAAACTCCCAGACCTGCTCGCCGGCGGCGAGGTCGTACGCCCGGAGGTACTGCGTGTCCGGCGCCGCCACGTTCGTCCCGAAGCGCAGTCGATTCGCGACGTAGACCCGGTCGTCGGCGGCGACGGGCGGGGAGAACTCGGGGGTGTACCGTTCGGCGTCGGACGCGTTCGTCGGCGCCACCGACCACTCCACGGACGGTTCGCTCGAGAGGGACGGCCCGTCCGGGAGGAAGGCCCCGTTCGCGGGACCCCGTCGGACCTGTGGCCAGACGAGGTCGGGGAGCGGGGCGGTGCCGCCGAGACCCGTCACCGTCCCGCCGCTGGACGTGGTCGAGGTGGACGGTGGCGTCGTCGATCCCGTCCCGGTCGTCGGAACCCCTGGATCGCTCGACGCACATCCGGAGAGGAGGGCGGCGCCACCGGTAGCGATGCCAGTCAGGAGGGCTCGCCGCTGGAGGGGCGGCATGCTGGACGACTACCGCGCACGTGGGGTATGTCTTGTGGTCACACGTGACGTGCCCCGACGGCCAACCGGCTGCGACGATCCGACCGGCCGACCCCGTACAGCGGGCCCGTCACCCCCGGTCGAGGTCCCCGGGCAACAGGAAGCCGCCGAAGGCCAGCACCCACGCCAGGCCCAGGTAGGCGACCCAGCGCTCCAGGCCGCCGACGCCCAGGGGATTGTCGCCGGCGAGGACGACGAAGAGGGCGAGGGCGACCAGTTCGAACCCCCCGAGTACGGCGGAGACGTAGCGGAAGGGCCCAGCGACCGTCCCGGCGACGACGAGCGCGGTCAGGCCGGCCCCGCCGAAGGCGGCCATGGCGGCGACCGTGTGCAACGCGCCCGTCTGGGAGGGGAACAGACCGACGCCCGCGAGCCCCACGACGCCGGTGACCGCCACGAGACCCACGAGGAGGGGACGATCGCCCACCCGGTACAGGGCGACGGCCCCGGCGAAGAGCAGGAGGCCCGCGAGGACCATCGCGCCGTTGAAGAGGGCCTGGGAGCCGGGCGGCGCCCCGGCGGAGCCGAGCGCGCTGATCGTCTGCTCGGTCGGGCTGTAGCCCGGGTACTGCGTCGCCGCCGTCACGAACCCGAGGACGGTGACGGTGCCGGACGCGACGAGGGAGACGCCGGCCGCGGCGCGGTTACGGGAGGCATCCATGTCGAGCGGTTCGGCGGCCGAGGGGAAAACGTATCGGGGTCGCCTCCGCCACCCAGCAGCGGCGAGGACACGATCCTCGCCCCTGCCCACACATCCATTTGGGTCCGCGCACAAGGACGGGCCATGACGTCGCGCCGTGACGTGTCGGTGGCGGGCCTGCTGTCCGTCGTCGCCCTCGCGCTCGTGTTCGCGGCCGTGTTTCGCGTGATCCCGCCCGCCGCCCTCCCGCACGCCCCCGACTGGCTGCTCGCCGCGATTCCGACGGTCAACGCCGTCGTCAGCCTCCTCGCCCTGGGCACCATCTCGCTCGGCTGGCGGCGCATCCGCGCCGGCGACGTGACCGGCCACCGGCGGGCGATGGTCGCCAGCCTGGGCCTCTTCGCCACGTTCCTCGTCCTCTACCTCTACAAGGTGGCCCTCGAGGGGCCGACGACCTTCGACGGACCCGCCGCGATCCGGCAGTTCGTCTTCCTCCCAGTGCTCGCGATCCACGTGGCGCTGGCGGTCGTCGCCGTGCCGTTGCTCGCGTACGTCGTCGTGATCGCGGTCAGGCACCCGATCGCGGAGATCCCGGGGACGCCCCATCCCCGCGTCGGGCGCGTCGCCGCGACGCTCTGGCTGGTGTCGTTCGCGCTGGGACTGGTCGTCTACGGCCTGCTGTACCTCGCGTAACCAGGCGGCAGGGCCGCTCCGTCCGGTCCGTCAGGACTCCCGGTCCGCCCGTCGGCGGTGGATCCCCTCGCCGACGGCCATCCGGATCGCCTCCGGTTCGTCGAGCGCCCCGGGGAAGAGGTCCTCCAGGGCGTCCAGCGTGTCACCCGTCAGCGTCACCTTGTGCGTCGCCGTGTCGTCGTCGCGCATACCCGGCGATCGACCCGAACGATCTTGAGGGATCCGGAACGCTCCCGACCGGGGCCGATGTTCGCGCAGGCCACCTGCAGGTGCCCTGGAAGTGCCCTCCAGGTCACCCGGGCGATCATTCGTGGTGCCGACGGTCGAGGTCATGTCGGGAGCGGATCCCGCCGCCCACCCAGCCGACCGTGTGTCGGAAAACTGGTGAGTCGA
This sequence comes from Halanaeroarchaeum sp., assembly GCA_042216165.1. Lineage (GTDB taxonomy): Archaea > Halobacteriota > Halobacteria > Halobacteriales > Halobacteriaceae > Halanaeroarchaeum. The sequence continues at coordinate 28,898 of JBDGUD010000027.1, read as the reverse complement.
TGGGCAGACGACGGTCCGAACCTGACGAATGCCGTACAGCGCCGTTGACGATAGGGGATTCGTGACCGGGTGTGGGCCGACCGGCGGCGGAGGTACCTTTATGAATAATAATTTGAAATTGTGACACTGTGTCATGCCATGACAGACCAACTCTCAGTCGACGCAGAGACGGCACTCGAACTCCTCCGGGAAATGCTCCGGATCAACCTCGCCGAACGGGAGATCCAGGATCGCTACCAGGAGGGAGAGATTCCGGGGTTCGTCCACCTCGATTACGGCCACGAGGGTTCACACGCGGGTATCGGCGCAGCTATGCGCGAGGACGACTGGCTGGCGGTCGGCGGAGCCAGGCTGGTCGGCCAGTACATCGCCAAGGGCGTCCCGCTGCGAGAGATCATGGCCGAACTGTACGGCAAGACCGGCGGGTCCAACAGTGGCCACGGCGGACAGATGCACGTCTCCGACGTCGGCCGGAAGTTGTACGGACACGCGGCGACGATCGGGTCTGGACAGAACCCGGCCGTCGGTCTCGGTCTGGCCGAGGAGGTGCAGGGCACAGACAACGTGGCCGTGACGACGATTGGCGACGGCGGGACCAGCCGCGGGTCGTTTCACACCGCCCTGGTCTTCGCGGCCTACTGGGACCTCCCGGTGGTGTTCGTCATCGAGAACAACCGGTGGGCGATCTCCACACCTGCCGAGTCGCTGCCGCCCGAACGTCTCTCGGACTACGGGGACCCGCTCGGGATCCACACGGAGAGCATCGACGGCAGCGACGTCGAGACGGTCTACACGACGGTTTCTGCGGCTATCGAGCGTGCCCGAAACGGAGAGGGGCCGTCGGTGATCGAACACCGTGTCGAACGACTGGGGCCTCACTTCCTCGGGGACCAGCAGTCCTATCGGGACGAGGCGGATCTCGAGCGCGCCAGGCGGGAGAAGGATCCCGTCGGGAACTACCGCGAGCGGGTCCTGGACGCCGGCGTCATCGACGAGGCAGAACTCGAGGAAATGACAGACGAGATTCGTCGGGAAGTCGAAGAGGCCGTGGAGTTCGCCCGCGAAAGCCCGGAGCCGGACCCCCAGGCGGCCTACGACCACGTCTATCGGCTGCCGCTGTACGGCCAGGGAGGTGAGTGACCGTGACGCGCGAGATCACCTACATCGAGGCGATCGCCGAGGCGCTGGAGGAGGAGATGAACCGGAACGACGACGTGGTGTTGTTCGGGGAGGACGTGGAGGAGTTCGGGGGCAACTTCGGGGAGACGGCCGGTTTAGTCCAGCAGTTCGGGTCCGAACGGGTGCGGAACACGCCACTCTCCGAGATCGGGATCGCGGGGATGGCCCTCGGGGCGGCGGTCGGGGGACTCCGTCCCGTCGCCGAGCTGCAGTTTGCCGACTTCGCGGCGACGGCCGGAGACGAGGTGTTCAACCAGATCCCCAAACAGCCCTACGTGAGCGGAGGACGCCTGTCGGCCCCGCTCACCATCTTCGCCCCGTCTGGCGGCGGAATCGGAGCGGGCGCCCAGCACTCGCAGTCCGTCCACTCGTGGCTCGGTAACGTCCCGGGCTGGGTCGTCGTGACCGCCACCACACCCTACGACGCAAAGGGTCTGCTCAAGAGTGCGATCCGGGACGACAACCCCGTTTTCTTCCTGCCGCACAAATTCCTCAGCGAGTCCGAGGGTGAGGTTCCCGAGGAGGAGTACACGCTCCCACTGGGCGAAGCCGAGGTGGCCGAGGAGGGCGAGGACGTGACCGTCGTGGCCACCCAGGTCATGTTCCATCGGGCGCGCGAAGCGGCCGCGAACCTCGACGTCGACGTCGAACTGGTCAATCCGCGGACCTACGCGCCCCTCGACACGGACACCATCGCAGCGAGCGTCGAGAAGACGGGCAGGCTCGTCGTCGTGGACGAGACGGTCCACCGCTACGGCACGCAGGGTCACATCGCGAACCACGTCGCCGAGAACGAGTTCTTCTCGCTCGACGCTCCACCCAAGACGATCGGAGTGAGAGACGTGCCTCTCCCGTTCAGCCCCTCGCTCGAGAACGAGGTGATTCCGAGCGCCGAACGGATCGAGGCCGGCATCCGCGAGATGTTCTGACGGGGTCAGGCACCACGTTTGACCCCGATTACGGCGTTGCACTCTGGGCAGTTCACGACCCCCGCTCCCCGGGGAGGTCCTCGGCGGTCAGTCCGCGACCACAGTCGCTGCACCACCAGAGGTGACCATCCGGAGGCATCTCTTCTCCCATGGGTGGTCCTGTGGCTGAATCGATACGTGCGTGTGGGCCGTCCGGAGGTGCATTCTTTGTCACCCGTTACCAAGAGCCATTTATGGACACCGAGCTCCTCGTGATCGGTGGCGGCCCGGCGGGTTACACGGCGGCGCTCCGGGCGGCCAACCGAGGCGTCGATGCGACGGTGGTGGAGGCGGACGGCCTCGGAGGGACGTGTCTGAACCGGGGGTGTTTGCCAGCGAAGGGGCTCCTCGCTGCGACGAAACTCGTCCGGGACGCCGAGACCGCGAAAGGGATGGGAATCTACGTCGAGCCATACGTGGACGTCGGGGAACTGCGGGACTGGGTGGCGGGAATCGTGGCCGGCCGCGTCGCCGGCGTCGAACGACTGTGTCGCGCCAGTGGGGTCGACCTCGTCGAAGGACACGCTCGCTTCGTCGACGACGACGCGGTCTGCGTCGACGACGAGCGGAGGATCTCCTTCGAGCACGCTGTGATCGCGACCGGCAGTCGTCCGATGCACCCCCAGGGATTCGACCCGGGCGACCCGCCAATCCTGGACGCGGGCGGGGCACTGAGCGTGGACACCGTTCCGGGGCGCCTCCTGGTCGTCGGAGCCGGCTACATCGGCCTCGAACTGGCGACTGTCTTCGCGAGACTCGGAAGTGGGGTAACGGTAATCGAGGCACGCGACCGCGCCCTCCCACGGTTCGGCACCGACCTCGTTGAGCCAGTCGTCACCGCTGCCCGCGATCTCGGGATCACGTTCCGGTTCGGAGAACGGCCGACCGCATGGGAGCGCGAAGGGGGACGTGTCGTCGTTCGAACCGTAACCGAGGACGGGACGAACGAGTACACGGTAGATCGCGTCGTCGTGGCCACCGGTCGCGCGCCCGTCACGGAGAGACTGGGGCTCGATACTGTGCCACTAACGACCGACGAGAAGGGATTCGTGGTCACGGACGAACGAGGTCGAACCGAGGCCGAACGCGTGTTCGCTGTGGGTGACGTCGCCGGAGAGCCGATGCTGGCCCATGCGGGGATCGCCGAGGCGAAGGCGGTGGCCGATCGGATCGCCGGCCACACGACCTCGGGGCCGACCGTCACCCCCGCTGCCGTGGTCACCGACCCGGAGATCGCGAGCGTGGGGGCCACGCCGGAGACCGTCCGCGATCGCGGGACCGATCCCCTCGTCGGGCAGTTCCCGCTGTCCGCCAACGGCCGCGCCCTCACCCGTGACGCCACGGATGGGTTCGTACGGATCGTCGCGACCGAGGAGGGACGAATCGTCGGGGGCCAAATCGTCGGTCCCGACGCGTCCGAACTCGTCGGCGAGATCGCCCTCGCCGTCGAGCGTGGTGCGACGCTCGCGGAACTCGGGGCGTCGATACACGTCCACCCGACGCTGTCCGAGGCGACGATGGAGGCGGCCGAGCGAGCGCTCGGGCGCGCGATCCACGTTCGCAACACGTGATGGGAGAGTTTTACGGTGGTGGGGACGCCATCTGGTAGCAATGGTCGAGGTCGTGCGCATCCCGAAACTGGGGTTGAGCGAGCGGGGGGACCTGACGTCGTGGGCGGTCGCGATCGGCGACCGGGTCGAGCGGGGGGAGGTGATAGCGACGCTAGAGTCCGAGAAGGCGTCAGCCGAGATCGAATCCCCCGCCGACGGGGTCCTGCTGGAGACGTACGTCGAGGAGGGGGAGACCATCGACGTCGAGGTGGGCAAACCGCTCGGCGTGGTCGGCGAGGAGGGCGAAGCCGTCCCGTCGCTAGCCGATCTCCGCGAGGAAACGGAGGACGAAGGAGACGAGGCGACGGAGACGACCTCGCCAGAACCGACGGTTGCAGACGAACCCGAGGTGAAAGCGACGCCGCGAGCGAAACGGCTGGCACAGGACGAGGGCGTTGACCTCCAGGCGATCGAGGGAACCGGACCGCAAGGTGCGGTCACGACCGAGGACGTCGAGCGCCACGAGGAATCGGCCAGTGAGCCGTCTAGCGCCGCAGAATCGGCGCCTGGGGCAGGGACTGATCTCACGATCACCGAACGCCGGGAGTTGACCGGCACGCGGAAGACGATCGCCGAGCGGTTGAGCCGGAGCGCCCGGGAGAAACCGCACGTGATGGGGACCCGCGAGATCGAGATCGAAGCCCTCGAGGACATCCGAGAGAGGCTGGACGAGCGCTACGACCTCGACGTCTCACTCAACGACCTATTTCTGTACTTCGTCGCCAGGACCCTCAGGGACCTCCCTGCGTTCAACGCCCACTTCGAGGACGGCGAACATCGACTCGTCGAAGAGGTCAATCTCGGATACGCCGTGGACGGTCCCCGGGGGCTCGTGGTCCCGGTGATCCCGAACGCGGCCGAGCGATCGCTCGCGTCGCTGGCCCGCGAGCGTCGCGAGCGGGTCGACCGCGTCCTCGCCGATGAACACGTCGTCGAGGACCTCCGGGGTGGCACGTTCACCGTCACGAACGTCGGCGTCTTCGGCATGGACGTCTCCTATTCCATCGTGAATCCCCCCGAGGTCGCGATCCTGGCGATCGGCCGTCGGAAGTACGCCCCGGTGGAGCGCGACGGAGACGTGGACGTCCGGAAGGTCATCACGGCCAGCCTGACCATCGATCACCGGGTCCTCGACGGAGCGGACTCCGGGGCATTCCTGGAACGACTCGCCGAGTACGTCGAATATCCGGGGGGCGTACTCGAGGAGATAGACGGTCGATAGGCCACTCAGGCCAGCTGGACGCCCCTGGCGATCGCGTACATGAGGACGACCGCCGCGCCGACGGCGAGGACGAACTGCGCGAGCACGGTCATTACGAGGGCGACGATCGACAGGTGGCCGACCCACGTGGTGACGAGAAACGGAACGAGCGCGAGGGCCCCGAAGAGCGCGATGAGACCGGCGACCGGGAACGCCTCGGTGCGGATCTGGTCGGTGTCGAGCGATCCGTCGTCGAGGTCGACGAACGGCGGGGAGGGCGGCATCGACTTGACGTTTCGCCACGCACCGGATAAGCGTTTGGTCGGATCGACGGCGACCGGACCACCGATCGATCGACCCGAAACGCTGCAGGTCGGGGGTGCGGCCGGACACCGGCCGCAGGTGGGGAGAGGGATCGTTCGCGCTGTCGCCGGGGAATGCCAGTACGGTGCTGGCACGAGAGGCTACCGGGTCCGGCCGGTCAGCGTCGTCCCGAATCAGTGGGGTATCCCGGGGGCGGTCACAGGAGGTCCATCTCCTCGGCCAGGATGTCTGCCAGCCGGTCGGCGACGACCGGATCCAGGCGCGCCACGTCCTCGCCGTCGTGGACCCGGTCGTTGTGACGGTCGATGCGGTCGGCCGCCCCGGAGAGGGGCACTTTCGACTCGGTTCCGCAGGTCGGACACTCGATGGTGACCCGCGGTTCGTCCTCGGGGTCTCCCGCCATGTCCTCCCCCTGCACCCCCGGCCCCAAAACCTGTCGGTGTCCGCGGCGTAATCGTGGCCTACCGGCGGATACCCGACCAATATATTACCGGCTCGCCGCCGTCGTCTCCGGGGCCATGCGCTCCGCCGACGCGTTCCCCATCACCGACCGGCAGTACCGCCTCCTGCGTTCCGCCCTGCGCGAGGGCTACTTCGAGCACCCGCCCCGGATCGGCGTCCTGGACCTGGCCGAGATGCACGACGTCGAGCGCGAGGAGGTCCTCGCGGAACTCCGGACGGGACTGGACGCCGTCCTCCGCTCGGCGTTCGCCGAGACCCGGTAGCACGAGCGGGCCGAACAGTTAGGGGGCGTCCGGGCGTATCGACGGGCGATGACCGCGGGAGAGCGACGGGAGGGCGAGCAGTCCGCATGACGCCACGGGGACGCGCGGCCTGGATCGGGATCGCCGTGCTGGGGGTCGCGGCCGTGGCCCTGGCGGACCTGCCCGGCCTCTCGCCGGCGGGCCAGTACACCGTCGCCACGATGGTCTTCGCCGCGGTCCTCTGGGTGAGCGGAGCGATCCCGCTGTCGCTGACGGCGCTCACGATCCCGGTGCTGCTCGCGCTCTTCGGCGTGTACGACGACTTCGGGGAGGCGGTGGCGGGCTTCGCCGATCCCGTCATCTTCCTCCTGCTGGCCGGGTTCATGCTCGCCGCGGCGCTCCAGTACCACGACATCGACCGCCGGGTCGCCCTCCGGATCCTCGTGCGCCTGGGAACCTCCCCCAGCCGCATCGTCCTGGGGATCATGCTCGCGACGGCCGGCCTCTCGATGGTCATCTCGAACACCGCGACGACCGCCATGATGGTGCCCATCGTGGTGGGCCTCGTGGGCGAGGTGACGACGGTGGAGACCGAACCGGGGGCGGCCTCGAACTTCCAGATCGCCGCCCTCCTGGGAATCGCCTACGCGGCCAGCCTGGGGGGCGTGGGCACCCTGATCGGCACGCCGCCCAACGCCATCGTCGTGGGTCAACTCCGTGAACTGCTCGGCTACCACGTCACCTTCGCGAACTGGCTGCTCGTCGGTCTCCCGATGGTCGCGGTGACGCTCCCCGTGGCCTGGTACCTGCTGACCGGCGTGATCTACCCGCCACAGATCGAGGACGTCAGCGACGTCCGACGGCGGGCGCGCGCCGACCTCGCGGCCATGCCCGAACTCGACCGCCCGGCGAAGTACACCCTCGCCGTCTTCGCCGCGACCGCGCTCCTCTGGCTGGCCGGCGGACTCGGGTTCCTCGTGCGCCCCCACCTCCCCCGGGTCTGGTACACGACGCTCTTCGGCGGGCCCGGCCGGACCGTCTTCGGGACGGTTGGCCACCAGGGCGCGCTCTACTACGTCCTCGTGGGCCTGCTGGCGATTCCCGCGCTCAACCTCCTCGGGGACGTGGAGTGGGAGGCCCTCACCGACATCGACTGGAGCACGCTCGTGTTGCTCGGGGGTGGGATCACGCTCGCGAACGCCCTCGCTGACACCCAGGCGACCCGGTGGCTCGCCGAGCGCATCTTCGCGGCCGTGGGCACGCCGAGCCTGCTCGTGCTCGTCGGGGTGATCGTGGCGATGACCGTGCTCGTCGGCGAACTGGCGTCCAACACGGCGATGGCCGCGATCCTCGCGCCGCTCCTGATCAACGTCGGACCGGCCTACGCGGCGGTGCTCGGGACCGGGGCCGAAACGGCGGGGGCCTTCCTCGCCATCGCGGGGGCGGTGGCCGCGAGTTACGGGTTCGCGCTGCCCGTCGCGACGCCGCCGAACGCCATCGTCTTCGGCGAGGGATACCTCTCTCGGGGACAGATGCTCCGGGCCGGCGTGCCACTCGACGTCGTCGTGATCCTCCTCGCCGCGGTGGTCCTCTCGGCGTCCATCCTGTTCGTCTGGCCGACCGTGCTCCCGTGACGGCCACCGAAAGGGCGGGGCGTGGTGGGCGGACGTCCCCGCCGGACAGTGTCAGAGGCGATCGGGCGGGCGGTGCGTGCCAGGGGACGGCGTCGCGCAGTACCGCGACGGGCCCCCTGGCCGCCAGGAACGTGTTCTTCCACCTACCTAAATCTACTGATATTCCCCATAAATAGGGGTTATTATCCGTTCCTCGCCGACCGTGGGCCTGGCAAGCGGGGTCCCGTACGGCCTCGTCGTCATCGTCCGGATCGCCGTGCAGGTGAGCGTCCTCGGGCACCAGTCGCCCCTCCAGGCGGCGGTGGGGGCCGTTGGCCTCCGCATCGTCGCCCCGTTCGCCCACCCCGGCGTCGCCCGGGCCTACGACGCCCACGAGGGAGTGACGCTGTTCGTCGGTCCGTGGCGCCAGCCTCCCTAGACCGCGTCGACGAGCGCGTCGCGGAGCGCCGCGGCGGCCTCGCTCGAGAGCGCCTCCGCCCGGTCCCGGTCCCCCGCCTCCGCGTAGATCCGAACCACCGGTTCCGTCCCGCTGGGCCGGACCAGGACCCAGGCGTCGCCGTAGTCGAGACGGTAGCCGTCGATGGTGGTCACCTCCGCGTCGGTCGCCTCGCTCGCCATCCGCTCGGCAGCGTCGACGAGGGCCTCGCGCTGGGCCTCGGTCTCGTACTCGACGTTGACACGGACGTTCTCGTACCCGTCGTATGGGGCGACGACCTCGCTCGCTGGCCGCTCGGCCACCAGTTCGAGGAAGCGGGCCGCGGTGTACGCGCCGTCGCGGTTCGTCCGGTAGGGCGGGAAGACGACGCCCCCGTTTCCCTCCCCGGCGACGGGGACGGTCTTCCCCGCGGCCTGGAGGTCCCTGATGCGGGTCATGATGCGAGTGCTCCCGATCGGGGTCAGCTCGAGGGAGGCTCCCACCCGGTCCACGACGTCGACGAGTCGCTGGGAGACGTTGACCGCGGCGACCGTGGTGTCCCCGGGTGAGAGCGCCGCCTCGGCCAGCGCCGCGAGGGTCGCGTCCCCCTCGACGTACGATCCTGTCTCGTCGAAGAAGATGGCCCGGTCGGCGTCCCCGTCGTGGGCGATCCCGACGTCCGCGTCCGCGGCCTCGACGAGTCGGCCGAGGTCACCGAGGTTCTCGGCGACCGGCTCCGGGTTCCGCCCCGGGAAGTGACCGTCCGGCTGGGCGTTGACGGTGACGACGCGGCAACCGAGCCGGCGGAAGAACTCGGGACTGGTGAGCGCACCGGCGCCGTGTCCCGGGTCCAGGGCGACCGTCAGGTCGGCCGCGGCGATGCGCTCCCGGTCCACGGCCTCGAGCAACTGCTCGACGTACCGACGGCGGGCGCCCTCGACGGCGTTCTCTTCGCCCGTCTCCGCCCAGGACGCTGCGTCGAAGGACTCCGACAGGAACGCCTCCTCGACGCGCTCGAGGTCGGCCACCGACAGTTCCACCCCGTCCGCGCCGACCAGCTTCACGCCGTTGTATCTGGGCGGGTTGTGCGAGGCGGTGACGACCAGCGCCGGGACGCCCTCGCTCGCCGCGTAGGCCTGCAGACCGGGCGTCGGGACGACCCCAAGCCGGTCCACGTCGACGCCCACGCTCGCGAGACCGCTCGTCGCCGCGTTCGACAGCATGCGGCCGGTCGTCCGGGTGTCCCGCCCGACGGCCACGCGGTCGGCGTCCCAGACCGTCCCCGCGGCCATCGCGACGCGGAGGACGAAGGAGGGCGTCACCTCCTCGTTCGCCACCCCGCGGGCGCCACTTGACCCGAATACCTTCATCGCACGGTGGTGGGAGGGGCACACCCATAGGGGTTCCGACCGGCACCGGAACCCATTAGCGGGTCGCCCGCCCGTGTGGGGACGATGCCGTTCGACGATCGAATCTTCGACGACCAGCGGGGAGCCGCCACGGCGTTCGTCGCGACCGACGCCGGCCTCGTCGCCGTCTCGGTCGCCGGGGATCGGACCGGCGTCTTCTCGCTGGCAGCGACCGGGCCGACCCGGGACGTGACCGCCCACGGCGAGGGGCTCGCCGTGGCGACGGACGACGACGTTCGCCTGGGGGACGGCGAGGACCTCGAGGACACCGGGTTCGGCCCCGCGACGGCCGTGGGTGGTGACCCCCTCATCGCGGCCGGTCCCGACGGACGGATCGGCCAGTGGACCGGCGAGACGTGGGCCGACCGCGGCCGGATCGACGTCGAGGTTCGGGCCGTCGACGGCGACCTCCTCGCGACCGACGCCGGCGTCTACCGGGTGTCGGACGACGGCGTCGAACACGTGGGCCTCGAGGACGCCCGGGACGTCGCGACCGCCGGCGTCCCCCACGCGGCCACCGCCACGGGCCTCTACCGACTCGGGGCGGGGTGGATGGACGTCCTCGACGGCGAGTTCCGGGCCGTCGCGGTCGATCGGGCGACTGCCGAACCGGGCCGGATCGGCCGGGCGCACGCGGCGACCGGGGAGGCGTTCTACGGGCACGACGGGGAGGCGTGGCGCGAGCGCGAGCGTCCCACCGACGACCCGGTCGTGGACGTCGCCTACGGCCCCCACCTGTACGCGATCACTGCGTCGGGGACGGTCCTCGTGGACGCCGGCGACGGGGTGCGCACCCGGTCGCTGGGCGTCGGCGGGGCGAGCGCCCTCGCGGTCCCCGGGAGAGGGTAACGCGTAAGCCCCGGGCACGAGTGTGTCCGGGCATGATCGTCAGCACGCAGGCCGCCCAGGAGGTGGCCGCGGCGCTCGCCGCGGAGACCGGGGAGCGCCTGGCCACCACGGACTATCGGTCGTTCCCCGACGGTGAGCTGCTGGTCGAAGTGCCGCCACTGGACGGGCGGGCCGTCGTCGTCGGTTCCACCGTGTCCAGCGACGCGCACCTGTCGGTGCTCCTCCTCCAGGACGCCGTCCGGGAGGCGGGCGCCGACGAGGTCGTGACCGTGATCCCGTACATGGGCTACGCCCGACAGGACGAGGCCTTCTCGACCGGCCAGCCCGTCTCCGCGCGGGCCGTCGCCCGGGCCATCTCGACCGGCACCGACCGGGTGGTCGCCGTGAACCTGCACGAACCGGCCGTCGCCGACTTCTTCGACGTGCCGGTGACCGAGGTCGACGCGGCCGGGGTACTCGCCGACCCGCTGCCCGACGATCTGCGCGATCCCGTCTTCCTCTCGCCCGACGAGGGCGCCATCGACCTCGCGGAGACCGTCCGGGAGGCCTACGGCGACGGGACCACCGACTACTTCGAGAAGGACCGCGACTACGACACGGGCGAGATCGACGTCACCCCGAGTTCAGTCGCGGTCGGGGACCGGGACGTGGTCGTCGTGGACGACATCGTGGCGACCGGATCGACGATGAGCGAGTCCATCGCCATCCTCCAGGACCGCGACCCGCGGCGCGTCTACGTGGCGACCGTCCACCCGCTGCTGGTCGGCAACGCGAGAAGCAAACTCGCGACGGCGGGCGTCGAGGCCGTCCTCGGGACGGACACCATCGAACGGGCCGTCTCGCGGACGTCGGTCGCACCCGTCGTCGCCGACGTCCTCTGAGACGACGAAGAGTTATCGGACCGTCGCCCGTAGGGTCACGTATGGAGTGGTGGGTACGAGCCATCGGCGCCGCCGCCGTCGCCGGCGTCCTGGCCGCACTACTGTGGATGCTCGTTTTCGGGGGAACGCTCACCGACGCGGCCAGCCCGGCGGTCACCGCCGCGGGGGTGGCGGTCGTCGTGGTCTACCTGGACCACCGGACGTGATCACACCGGCCGGATCGCGAGTTCGACGTCGACCCCCTCGATCGTGAACTGTTCGCGGTGGCCGTCGTCGAGGTCCGTCAGGTCCGCGGCGCGGACTTCCTCTCGAATGAGGTCCTCGCGCTCGGCCAGCAGTTCGCCGACGCGCTCGTCGAAGACCAACACGTCAAGGAGGATTCGATCGTCGAGGGCCAGCTCGAGGTCCTTGCGCATCTCCTGGACGCGCCGGATGACCTCCCGGGCGTAGCCCTCGCTCTCGACGACGTCCGTGAGGGTGGCGTCCACGTAGATGGTGCCGCCCTCGAAGTCCGCACCGGCGACGTCGTCGGGCGCGACCGCCTCGAAGGAGACCATCTCGGGGGTCAGTTCGACCCGCTCGCCGACGGCGTCCCCGACGGCCGCCTCGAGGGCGTCCAGGTCGGGATCGTCGAGGCGGGCCTCGTTGATGGCGTTCATGATCCGCTGGGCGTCCTCGCCGAAGGCCGGGCCCAGTTCGCCCATGTCCGCCCGGGCGGTGTACTGGAGGTCGCGCCAGGTGCCCGCCGGTTCGATCAGTTCGACGACGCGAGCGTTGAGGCGCTCGGCGAGCAGGTCGCCGTGGCGGTCGAGGGCCGCGACGACCCGGTCGTCGTCGGCGTCGACGACGACCTTCCGGACCGGCCACCGGAGTTTCCGTCCGACCTGCTGGCGGGCGTTCGACCCCGCCTCCTCGATGTCCCGGAGGATGGCGACGTCCTCCTCGAGGGCCGGGTCGCGGAGGGTCTCCTCGGGCTCGGGGAAGTCGGCCATGTGGACCGTGGGGTGGCCGGCCGATCCGGTGAGCCGCTGGTAGATCTCCTCGGTGACGAACGGGGCGTAGGGGGCGAGCAGGACGACCGACTCGCGCAGCACCGTGAGGAGGGTCGCGTAGGCCGCCAGTTTGGAGTCGGTCGGTTCCTCCTCCCACATCCGCTCGCGGACGACCTGGATGTAGTACCGGGAGACGTCCTCGACGAGGAAGTCGAGGATCGCGTGGAGCGCGCGGTGCTGTTCGAAGTCCGCCCAGTGTTCGCCCGCCTCCGCGGCCACGGCCTGCAACCGGGAGAGCACCCACCGGTCGAGCCGTTCCAGGGCAGCCTCCTCGGTGGCCCCGTCGGTGCGATCGCGGACGGCCATCCCGTCCTCGATCCGGAGGGACTCGGGGGCGATGCCGTCCATCTCCATGTAGGGCAGGGGGAAGCGGAAGGCGTTCCAGAGGATGTTGAGGTCCCGCTGCATCGTCTCCGTCTCGTCCCAGGAGAAGCGCATGTCCTCGCCCTGGGGCGTGACAGAGAGCAAGAACAGGCGCATCGGGTCGCGGCCGTGCTCCTCGATGACCTCGTGTGGGTCGACGAAGATGCCCTTGGACTTCGACATGCCGCGGCCGTCGGGCATGTTGGCGTACCCGTGCATGAGCACCTCCTCGTAGGGGATCTCGCCGAAGGCGGCGGTGCCCATGCCGAGTTGGGACCAGAACCAGCCCCGGGTCTGGTCGTGGGCCTCCATGATCAGGTCCGCGGGCCAGAGGTCCTCGAAGGCCGCCTCCTCCTCCGGGAACCCGAGGGTGCCCCAGGAGGCCACCGAGGAGTCGAGCCAGACGTCGAAGACGTCGGGGATGCGAGTGTGGGTGCGCCCGTCCTCGGTGATCGTCAGGTCGTCGACCGTGGGCTTGTGGAGGTCGACCGCCTCCGGGTCGACGTCCTGGTCGGCGCGCTCTGCGAGTTCCTCGCGGGTCCCGATCACGATGGCATCCGCCATCGACCCGTCCCAGTCCTCTGGGGTCCAGATCGGGATCGGGATGCCCCAGTAGCGCTGGCGGGAGACGTTCCAGTCGGGGGCGTCCTCCACGAAGTCGCGGAAGCGGTTGTCCCGGGCCCACTGGGGGTGCCACTCGCTGTCCTCGATGTTCGCGAGGAGCTCGTCCTTGATGTCGGTGATCGTGATGAACCACTGGTCGGTGACGATCTGGATGATCGGCGTGTCGCACCGCCAGCAGTGTCCGTAGGAGTGCTCGACCTCGCCGGCAGCCAGCAGGAGGTCCTTCTCCGCCAGGTCGGCCACGATGTCGTCGTTCGCGTCGCGCACGTACTCGCCCGCGTACGCACCCGCCTCGTCCGCGTAGGTGCCGTCGCCCTCGACAGGGCAGAAGACCTCGAGACCGAGCTCCTGGCCCCGCTCGAAGTCCTCCTCGCCGTGCCCGGGCGCGGAGTGGACGAGACCCGTCCGGTCCGCCTCGACGTAATCGGCGTCGTAGACCTGGAGGGCCCCCTCGAAGTCGGGGTGGTCCGGAACCTCGTCGGCGAGGGGATGCTCGTAGGTCCAGCCCACCATCTCCTCGCCGGTGACCGTCTCGCGGACCGCGTACTCCTCGTAGCGACCCGCCTTCAGGACGTCCTCGACGAGGGACTCCTCGACGTAGAGGACCTCGGTCTCGCCGGCCCGCGTCGCGGCTTCCCCGCCCGGCGTCGCGGAACCGGTCGCCTCGCCCCTCACCGCCTCGACGGCGGCGTAGATGGCCTCCGGATCGACCGCGACGAACGTGTTGCCGGGGATGGTCCACGGCGTGGTCGTCCAGATGACGAGGTGGCCCTCCCGGTCCGCGAGCGGAAACTTGACGTAGATGGAGGGGTCCGAGACGTCCTCGTACTCGACCTCGTTGTTCGCGATGGCGGTCTCGCAGCGGGGACACTGGTTGATCGAGCGCTTGCCCTGCTCCACCAGACCCCGTTCGTGGGCGCGCTCGAACGCCCACCAGGCGGCCTCCATGTACTGCGGGTCGATGGTCTTGTACGGGTCGTCCCAGTCCATCCAGACGCCGAAGTCCTGGAAGTCCGACTGGAGGCCCTCCAGTTGCTCCTCGGCGAACGCCTTGCACTCCTCGATGAAGGCCTCCTCGCCGAACGCCTCGATGTCCTGCTTGTTCTCGAAGCCGAGGTTCTCCTCGACCCTGGTCTCGATGGGCAGGCCGTGCATGTCGTAGCCCGGCCGGTCGGTGACGTCGTAGCCCTGCATCCGGAGGTAGCGGATGTAGGCGTCCTTGAGCGTCTTGTTCCAGGTGGTCCCCATGTGGGCGGCCCCGGAGGTGTACGGCGGTCCGTCGACGAAGAAGAAGTCCTCGCCGTCCTCGCGGTGGGCCCGGGTCCGTTCGTAGGCGTTCACCTCGTCCCAGTACTCGAACACGCGCTCCTCGACCGCGTGTGGATCGTACTGGTCGGGTACCTCGCCGGCGAAATCGGTCATACGAGGCAGGTCACGCTCCCGGCTAAAAGGATAATCGGTCCTACGGTTCGGACCGGCCGCCCAGCCGGCTCCGGTCCGGGCGTCCCGATAGATTGTTGCGCCCGCGGGTGCTGGCTCCGCGTATGCCGTCGACTGCACGCATCGACTATCCCACACTCACCAGGACCGGGTTCCTCGTCAGCGTCGCACTGCTCGCGGTAGGGTTCGTCGGCTCATGGCTCACGGCCGGCGTCGCCGGCGTCCCCGCCTGGGAACACGCGCTCTTCTTCGACGCGGAGGTGCTTGGGACGCTCGGCATTTTCCTCGTCCCGTTCGTGTTCGGCGTCGCCCTGCCCCTCCTCGAGTGACCGGACGACTTACGTGGCGGCCGCCGGAACGACCGACGGATGCCAGCCAGCTGCATCTTCTGTGACATCGTCGACGGCCGGGCCCCGGCGCGAACCGTCGCCGAGACCGACGACGCCGTCGCCTTCCTCGACGCCAACCCCCTCGCGCCCGGCCACACGCTGGTCGTCCCGCGCGAGCATCACGTCACGCTCGACGACGTCCCCGCCGACGAGGCCACGGGCCTCTACTCGCTGCTCCACCGGGTCGTCCCGGCCGTCGAGGACGCCGTCGACGCCGACGCCACGACCGTCGCGTTCAACAACGGCCGGGCCGCTGGCCAGGAGGTCGATCACGTCCACGGACACGTCGTGCCCCGGTTCGCGGACGACGGCAGCGGCCCGATCCACGGCCTCTTCCGGGACCGGCCGCGCCTGGACGACGACGAGATGGACGACGTCGCCGGGCGCATCGCGGCGCGAATGGGGTAGGGTCCCGCCCCGCTGTCGATCGATTTTTGCGTGCCCGCCCCCTCCGTCGGGAAAATGACCGTCAGAACCGCGGCGCTGGTGGGCGTCGCCGGCGGGGCCGGCACCACGCGCACCGCCGTCGAACTCGCCGGCGTGCTGGCCCGGACCGGGCGCTCGGTGCTCGTCTTCGACCTCGACTTCGCCACCCAGGGGCTCGCCCGGCGGGCGAGCGGCCGGATCGATCCCGACGCCACCGCCGTGCTGACCGACCCCGACCTGTCGGTGACCGACGCCACCATCGACTGGGCCGTCCCCGGCGACGGCAGACTGTCGGTGCTGCCGGCCTTCGCTCCCTTCGTGGACGTGGCCGCGGCGAAGGCGCCGGCGGCCGCCGAGCGGGTCGGAGACCGCCTCCGCGAGGCGAGCGCGACCTACGATCACGTCGTCGTGGACGTCCCACCGATCGCGGCGAACCAGGCCATCGCGGGCGTCGACGCCGCGGACCGGGTGGCGGCCGTCCTCCCGGCGAGCGAGCGCGGGGTCGAGGCCCTCCAGCGCACGCGGGGTCGGCTCCAGGACGTCGGGACCGACCTCGACCTCGCCATCGCGGCGAGGGTGTCCGCCGATGCGTCGCCGCCGGACGCCGATCTGTCGATTCCCCCGTTGCCGGCGACGCCAGCGCCGGACGAACCGTTCGCTCTCCGATCCGGCGGTCCCGGGGTGACGGCGGTCGCCGACGCGGCCGCGGCGCTCTTCGAGGTGACGATCGACGCGGTGGCGACCGGGGAGCGGTCGCTCGTGGACCGGCTCCGGGAGCGACTACTCTAACTCGTCGACGCCGCTCATCGTGTCGGCCAGCGCGTCGCGCTTCTCGACGGTCGCGCTCGCGCCGGGCTGGAGTGCCGTCGTCACGCGCTCGGCCGCGCCGGAGAGCGGGGCGTGGGTCTCCACGAAGGTGGCGAGGGCGAACTCGACCTCGCTCGCGCCCGCGAGCGCCCGTGCGTCCGCGCGTCCGATCTCGGCTGCGAGCCAGTCCCGGAGGACGTCCCGGCCGAGCGGTGAGAGCGGTGAGAGCCCCTCGAAGCCGAGCAGGTGCAGCGTCTTGGCGGCGGTCACCGCGGCGAGACCGGCCGCGGCCGCCGCCTCGCCGACGCTCGCTCCGCCGGCGTAGTCGTCCACGAGCATGGCGGCGGTCTCGGCCTCGCACGGGAGGTCCTCGGCGTACCGGGCGACCGCCGCGTTGAGCGTCGGCGCCGTCCGATCGACGGTGGCGACGCCGCGGTCGCGCTGGTCCTCCGTGACGGCGAGTCCCGCCGCGATCTCCGACAGTCCCATCGGGTCAGACGTTGCCCCCGGCCACGATAAGTGTTCGGCCCGAAAACCGCACGACTGCGACGTGATTCGGGGCGGGTACCGGTAACCGGTAGGCGCCGCGCCGGTCGGCGGGCCGGATCACCGGCGCGCCGCTCCCCATTAAATACCCGATCGGGGCCAAGTTCGAACTGTAATGAGCACGATGGACCCCGTGGACGCGTGCCCGGAGTGTGCCGGGTCGCTACGCACGGATCGGACGGAGACGGTTTGCCAGAACTGCGGTCTCGTCGTCGCGGAGGACCGCATCGACCGCGGGCCCGAGTGGCGCTCGTTCGCCGACGGACCGAACCGGGAGCGGACGGGCGCGCCGCTCACCCGCTCCCGCCACGACCGCGGGCTCTCGACCGAAATCGGTCGGTCGACCCGCGTCAAGGGTCGCAAGCGGCGGCGGATGGCCCGGATGCGCACCCAGCACGAGCGCGCCCAGATCACCTCGACCGCCGAGCGCAACCGGGTCTACGCGTACACCGAGATCCGGCGACTGACCGGGGCGCTCTCGCTCCCCCGCAGCGTGCGCGATCAGGCGTGCGTCCTCTTCGATTCCGCCCAGGACGCAGACCTGCTCCGGGGCCGCTCCCTCGAGGGCTTCGCCGGGGCGACGGTCTACGCGGTCTGCCGGACGAACGGCTTCGCCCGGCGGCTGGGCGAGGTCGAGGCGGTCAGCCGCGCCGACGAGCGAGAACTCCGTGCCGCCTACGACGCGATGAACAGGGAACTGGGTCTCCAGACCGGCCCGGTTCGCCCCCGCACCTACCTCCCGCGGTTCGCCGGCGAACTCGACCTCGCCACGGCGGTCGAACGGCGGGCAGCGGACCTGCTCGAGGACGCCGGCGCGGACGTGGACGGGCGCAACCCAGCCGGCGTCGCCGCCGCCAGTCTCTACGTCGCAGCCCGGCGGGTCGGGTCACGGATCACCCAGGCGGCCGCCGCCGACGTCGCCGACGTGACCCCGGTCACCATTCGAAACGCGATCGACGCGTTACCCGCCTGAGTCGCCCCGCCAGCTGCAGGAATCGCCGCGCCGCCGGGCTCTCCGGGCGGGTGACCGTGACCGGGAGCCCCCGGGCCGACGCCCGCCCGACCGCCTCCGACTCCGGTATCTCGACGACCGGCCCGCCCAGGCGCTTCTCGATTGGCGGGCGTCGCTCCCCGACGCGGTTGAGGACGACGGCGCCGACGCCGACGTCGAGTTCTCGGGCGACTGCCCGCGTCCTGACGGCGTCCGCCACCGCCGGCGTCTCCGGGGTCGTCACCACGACGCAGGCGTCCGCGACCGTCATGGGGACGGCCGCGTCCGCCCCGAGTCCCGCCGGCCCGTCGACGATCACGTCGCCGGCGGTCTCTGCGACGGACGACAGCGCCGTCGCGACCGCCGCCGGTTCGACGGCACGCGCTCCCGCGAGCGAGGGGTCGGCCGGGAGGAGCGAGACCGCCCACTCCGAACGGATGGCGGCCGACGGCTCGACCCGCCCGGCGGCCACGTCCTGGAGGGTCGGCCCGGCGTCGGTCGGCAGGTCCGGCATCCCGAGGTCGGCGTCCACGACCACCCCGTCCAGGGCGTGGCCGAGCGCGAGCGCCACGGTGGACTTCCCGACGCCACCCTTCCCTCCGCAGACGGTCAGGATCACGGTTCCTCGCGATCGCGCAGGTGGGGCGGGACCACCACGTCCGCCGGCGGCCGCGGGTCGCCGCGACGCCTGACCGCCGCCCGGGCAGTCGGATGTGCCTCCGATTCGCCCGCCGGCTCGGTCCAGGCGACGGTGGCCGGGGCAGCGTCGTCGGGCGGTTCCGCGGGACTGGCGTAGCCGAGGGCGAGCGTCGCCCCCGAGGCCACGACCCCCTCGAAGCCGTCGTCGTCCCAGCCGGCGGCGGGTATCCCGTGAACGCGGGGCGGCCACGCCGGTCCGTCGAGACGGTTTGCGAGGCGGAACCGACGGGGCTCCGGGGCACGGTTGCACACGAGGGCGCCGACGAACGAGATGCCGTCGGCGACGTCGATCCACGTCGTCAGGTCCATGGCCCCGAGTTGGTCCGTTCTCCCGGATAAACTCACACCAGGACGACCGCCGCGTCGAGGGCCGCCCTGGCTTCCGTCGCCGTCTCGAAGGGGCCGTCGACGAGGACGACCGGCGCGCGGAGGGCGGCGATCCGGGCGACGGCCAGCCCGGCCTGGAAGCCGGATCCACCGAAATCGGCCGGCTCGCTCCCCGCGTCGGCGGCCATCGGCAACGCGGCCAGGGCCCGTGCGAACCGGGGGTACTCGCGGGCGGCGAGCCAGCGCCGGGCCCGTCGTTCGAGGTTGTCCCGGCGATCCACGAGGCGGAGGCGCCGGTCGCGGGCGTCGCGGGCCGACCGGGCCTCCCGCTCGGCGGCCGCGAGCGCCTGTCTGGCCGCGAGGCGGTCGGTCTCGACCTCGGATAGCGTCGCGGCGGCCTCGCGCAGCGCGGCCTCGGCCTCCCCCGTCGAGCGACCGGCGTCGCGCCGTGCCTCGATCCGGCCGCGGAGGGTCGCGACGCGCTCCCGGAGCGCTTCCACGTCCGACCCCGCCTCGGCCGCCCGTCGGCGGTACGGAGCGAGGTCGACGGTGTCGGCCCGGAGGTCCTCGAGCCGGGCGTCGATCGCGGCGAGCGCGTCGGCGTGCGGTGATCGCCGGCCACGCGACCGCGCCGCGGCGGCGAGGGCGGGTCGGAGCGGGACGTGCCGGCCGGGCGCGAGGTGCCCGACGTAGTCGTGCATCGGCGTCGGGGGCGGTGTCGTTACGACGGTCCCCTCACCGGTCCCGATCGCCGCTGCGAGCGCCGCGGGATCGACGCGGCGCTCACGCAGGTCGATCGCGCGGCCCCGCACGGTCCCGTCCCCGCACCGGAGAATCATAACTCGGCGTCCCGGAGGGCGTCTTCGTCCGGGTAGTCGGTCCCGGCGACGAAGTTGGCGTAGGTCGTACTCGGGTGGGGGCGGTCCTCGAAGGCGGCCGCGGCCTCGCGCACCGCTGCGGGGACTGCCGCGAACTCGTTGAACGGCGTCGTCTGCTCGAGCTGGACGTCGTCGGGGTGTTTCGCCCGCAGGCGCAGGGCCAGGAGCGCGCCGAGTTCGGTCTCGCGGAAGAGGGCCGCGCGACCCAGGCGCCGAACCACGGTCTCGGGGTGGCCACGGCAGAGGTTCCGCAGGCTCCCCCGGGCGGCGACCGAGTAGGTGACGACGAGCAGCACCAGTTGAATCCGCTCGCACCACCAATAAAAACAAATCGATTGCGTTTCGAATCAGGAGACCGGAGTGACCTCGAAGGTGACCGCGCCGTCGAGCAGGTCCTCGACGCGCGCTCGCGCCTCCTCGCGGCCGCTCGCGAGGACGATCAGGCCGTCGGCGCGCGAATCGCCGGTCGCGCGGTAGGCCCGCCGGTCGTCCGCCGGGTACTCGGTCGCGTAGGTCCGCAGGATCCCGGTCACCCGGTCTTCCATCGTGGCGAGGTCGGTCTCGCCGCGCTCGAAAGCGGCGAGGGCGTCTTCGACGCGCCGGAGCGCGGCGATCCGATCCATCAGCGCTCACCCCGGGCCGGGTGCGGCGGGCTGTGATCCATACCGCCACTCCGCCCACCGGGGAAAAGAGCGTTCCGGCTCCCGGGGTCACTCCGCACCGGCGGCGAACCGCTCGACGGTCTCCGGCACGGCTTCGGGAGCCACGGCCTCCGTCGTCCCGTCGCGGTACTCGACCTCCACGGTCCCGGCCCTGTCGTAGTGGTTCCCGATCACGACGGTGGCGGGCACGCCGAGGAGCGCGCTCTCCGCGAACCGCTCGCCGATGGACTGGTCGCGGTCGTCGAACAGCAGGGCGTCGTCGGGCCCGATGGCCTCGTAGAGGTCGTCGGCGACCGACCGGTACTCCCCCGCGTATTCGAGGGGGACGACTGCCGCGCGCACGGGCGCGACGCTGCCCCAGTCGGTGACGGGCCAGCGACAGCCGTCCGCGGAGCCGTGCTGCTGGACGAGGGTCTGGAGGACCCGGGTCACGCCGATGCCGTAACTGCCCATCCGCACGAGGCGGCGTCCCTCGGGGGCGTCCACCGCGAGGTCCATCGCCTCGCTGTAGCGGGTCCCCAGCTGGAAGATGTGACCGACCTCGATGCCCCCGGTGTGCCGGAGCGCCCCGCCGCACTCGGGACAGGACCCGTCGGCGACGAGGGCGTCGTAGGCGTCGTGTTCGTCGGTCGCGGCGAAGTCGCAGTCGCCGGACGAACAGGACAGCAACTCGACCGTGCCGTCCGCGACGGGCGCGACGAACTCCTCGGACGTGGAGCCGCCCATCACGCCCTCGTCGGCGGTCACGGTCGTGACGGTCACCCCGAGGTCGTCGAACGCGCTCCTGTAGGCCTCTCGCACGCGCTCGTACGTCGACGCGAGCCCGGCCTCGTCGAGGTGGAAACTGTAGGCGTCCTTCATCGTGAACGCCTTGCACCGGACGAGGCCGTTGCGCGCGTGGTCGTCGCGGTACTTCTCGGTCACCTGGTAGAGGAGGACGGGCAGGTCCTCGTGGGAGCGGACCACGCCGTCGAGCAGGTGGACCGCTCCCTCCTCGTGTGAGGGGGCGAGGCACATGTCCTGGCCGTCGCGGTTCGCCAGGGTGAACATCTCGTCCTCGAAGTTGGCCCAGCGACCGCTCGCGTCCCAGATGGGGCGGTACTGGAGGGCGGGCAGGGAGACGGCCTGCGCGCCCAGACCCTCCATGGCGGATCGAACCCGGGCCACGATCTTGCGACGAACTCGCTCGCCGGCGGGCAAGAAACCGTACAGGCCGCTGCCGAACTGGCGGATCGCCCCCGCCCGCTGCAGGAGTGCCGCGGTCTCGGTCCCGGCGTCGGGGGCCTCGCGGCTCGTCCCCAGGAGGGTGTCGCTACGCCGCATCGCCGGGCCCTCCGCTCCCCTCCGTCGCCTCGTCGGTCGTCGAGAACCCGTGGCTGTGCGACTCGCTATCGCGGAACCCAGCCGCGAGCCGCTTTCGCGGTCCCGCGGTGGCGTGCGTCGGTGGTCGTCATCGCTTCACTCTCGGCGAGCGGGCGGAGTGGCATATGACTTCGGGAGGCGTGTCAGCACGTCACGTCGTCCGGAGGTGCTCGGTGCTGGGCTCGTAGACCTCCCCGCGTTGCTTGAGTTTCTCGATCTCGTGTTCGGCCTTGCTGCGCTCCATGCCGACCTCCTCGGCGCGCGCCAGGACCTCCTCGACCGGCGCGCCCTCCTCGAAGTCGTCCTCGATCTCCTCGATCAGGCCCTTGATGTTCTTGATGCGGTCGCGCTGGCTCTTCGAGGTGCCCGTCTCGATGACGTCGGCGTCGAACTGGTCGGTCTCCGGGTCCACGCCGACGGCCTGCAGCGATCGCCTGACGATGTCGATCACCCGCTGGGCGTCCTCCTCCTCGACGGTGTCCGAGAGGCGCACCCTGGCGCTCGCCTCCGCCAGGCGAACGAGCGCCTCGAGCTTGCGCGCCGTGATCGGCACCGGGGCGTCCTCGTCCTGGCCCTTCGAGCGAAGGTCGACGTAGAACTGCTCGATTGCCTCCCTCGCGTCCGCCGTCATCGTCGGGAAGGCGTTGCGGCGGGCGTAGGCCACGTACTTCCGGAGGAAGTCGGCGTCGATGGCCGGCGCCACCTCGTCGGTCGCGCCCTGGATCTGGTCCTCGCTCACGTTCGAGGTGGTGACGTTCTCCCGGTGGGTGTTCAGCTCGCCGGCGTAGTTGGTCCGGATGATGTGCTGGGCGAGTTCCGCGTCGCGCTCCTCGTCGGGCTGGTCGGTCACCGTGAAGATGAGGTCGAACCGCGAGATGAGCGCCGGTTCCAGATCTATCTGTTCGCCGATGGGTTCGTACTGGTCGAACCTGCCGTACTTCGGGTTCGCCGCGCCCAGCAGCGAGCAGCGAGATTTCAGGGTGGCGTTGATGCCGGCCTTGGAGATGCTGATGCTCTGCTGTTCCAGCGCTTCGTGCATGGCCGAGCGGTCTTCCGAGTTGTGGACCACCATGCCATTCGCCACGAAATTTTGCGTTCCCTCGACGGTGAGATCGTAAACCCGTTCATACCCCTCCGACCCCGACTCGATCACACCGACGGAGGCGATCGGCACCACAGTCGTGTCGTCGGCAGGGGTCGATCGACCGGAACTGTCGTGGGCAGCGATGGATCCACCATCAGGTGCCGTTTCGCGGGTTTCGGCGGGGACGTACAGCAAGTCACCCGATTCGAGATCCTCGGCCGGGTGTTCCACTCGCTCGCCGTCCTCGAATACGAAGTATGGATGATCGGTCGTCGACGTCAGCGTCTCGCCCGATTCCAGCGTGACGTGGCAGAGGTCGTCCGGGGCGTCGTATTCGTGGACGGCCGTCACCGATCGTTCGGCAATGGACCCATCGTCCGTCATCGTCTGCACGGTCAGGTCCCCGAAATCCCGGATGCTCCGTCCCGATTCGTGTGATTCGATGGTCCCGTCGCGAGCGGTCCGCCGGGCTATCTCACCAATGCTGTCCACCCGTCCATCGCCCAGGGAGACGAGCGTATCCCCGGTCACACACCGCATCTTGTCCAGCTCGTCGACCGCCGCGATGCCCTTGTCCGCGAGCACGAGCGCTCCCGCTTCCAGCGTCCACTGCTGGCCGTCGCCGAAGTCGTCGCGGACCGCGGCGGCCGTGAGCCCGGCCGAGGAACTTCCCTTCCCGGAGGTGTAGACCGAGCGGGGGGCGATGTGTCGGATGTACTGGAGCAACTGGGAGTTGTGGGAGACGACCTGCTCCGTGAGATAGTTGTGGGTCCCAGCGACCTCGAGGTCGTAGACCCAGTCCTCGTCGGGCTCGACGGGCCTGATTGCCGAAATCTGGGTATATCCGACCCGGGGTGCGGTCGGGTTCGTCCCCGAAGAGGTGGCCACGTCGCCGACGCCCCCATCGGCCACGATCGGAGACGGAGAGATGTCCGCCGTCGCGACGGACATTCCCGCCGTCAATTCCTCGGCCTTCGTCGCTCTCGGACCCGACCCGTCCCGAACGAACAGCGGGTGCGAGGGCGTCACCTCGAGATCCGTCCCGTCGGCGAGCGAGATCCGGTACAGGTGGTCTGGTGCCTCCCGTTTCCACACCCTGGTCGCCATCGCCTCCTCGACGGTGCCATCCGGACGCATCGAGGGGAGCGGAATCGCCACCTCGTCGTACACACCGTCGTCCACCGGCGTCGGATCCTGGAGGTGCTCGTTCACGACGTCGCGAATCGGCCGTCGCGTTCCGTCGGCCAGGGTGACGTCCGTGTCGCCAGCGACGCACTTCCCGGTACCGGGGTCCCCGATCAGGAGCATGTGCAGGTCGCCCCGGATCCGGGTCCCGTCCGGGAGGTGCTTGGTGACGCCGGAGAACAGCTGGAGGGCCATCGCGAGCTTCGTCTCGTCGTAGCCGTAGATGGCGGGCGCGATGGAGTCGACGATCTGCTCGTAGATGTCCTCGCGGTCGGAGAGCTCGACGATGTCGCGTTTGTCCTCCTCGGAGATGTCCATCTCCTCGAACTCCTCGTCCTCGATCTCCAGGGAGACGCCCTCCAGGTAGACGTCGAAGACCGGGGAGTCGTTGGCCTCCTTGCCCTGGTCGAGTCGCAACACGCCCGTGGCCACGACGTGGTCGCCGGGGCTGACCTCGCCGGTGAGGTCGTCCTCGACGTTCATATCGACGCTCTGGGGCGTCTCCCCGCCGCCCAGGCCCTCGGGACTCTCCTGGATGCGCAGTTTCTGGGCGTCGACGAAGGTGGACTGCTCCGGGTCGAGTTTGAAGGGGCCCTGCCGTTCGCAGGACTCGCACTGGTAGGGATCCTGGAAGCCCGCGTCCGTCTGGGGGACGTACGTCTCGGCACCGCAACGCTGGCAGACGAACGCCGCCTCGCGGATCTTCGGACGCACGTTCGTGGCCTTGCGCACGATGCCCCGGACGCTCACGAGCGTGTTGAGGTGGTCCGAGCGGATGTCCCGGATCTCGGTGACCTCCCCGAGGTTCGCGATCCGGACGTGGGCGTCCGACAGCGAGACGTCGACCGGCAGATCGTACTGGTGGAGGGCCTCCTCCGCGGCCGATCGGAACCGGTCCGGATAGCGGACGAACTCGTCCGCGAAGTCGGGTTCCCACCGGTAGAGGTCGGTCCAGTCGATGACCAGCGACTTGCGCTCGCGGGGGTACTTGCTCGCGAGGTCGCCGATTTCCTCCTGGTAGTACCGCCGGTAGAAGGTCTCGAAGCGATCGACGAGTTCCTGGTCGCGGGCCTCGGCCATTCGGGGTGAGATAATCCGGGCCTGGGCTATAAACTCTCTCACTGTGATCCGGACACCTATTACCCGGGAGGCCATCTGCCAACCCGATGCGCGTTGCAACGGGCTGTCGGGGCATGGACCGGTTGCTCGACGGGGGCCTTCCGTCGAACCGGCTGTACGTCATCAGCGGACCGCCGGGGAGCGGCAAGACGACCTTCGCCGCCCAGTTCGTCACGGAAGGGGTCCGCAACGACGAGACGAGTCTCTACATCACGATGCACGAGACGCGCCAGGAACTGGTCGAGGACATGGCCTCCTTCGACTTCGGCTTCGAGCAGGCGATCACGTCGAACGTCGCCCGCTTCCTGAACCTCACCTCCGAGAAGGCGCGGATGTCGCTCACGAAGTACGGCACCGAGGGAGGGTTGATCAACCGCGTCGCCGCGATGATCGAGGAGATGGACGTCGATCGGGTGGTGATCGACTCGACGATGTTGCTCACGCACTTCGTCGAGAACCCGGACAACGCCCTCACCGAGTTCGCGACGCGGCTCAAGCAGACGGGCGCGACCATCCTCCTCGTCTCCGAGATGACCGACCCGTCGTCGTACTCGGCGGAGCACTACCTCGCCCACGGGGTCATCTTCTTCCACAACTTCATGGAGGCGGGCGGGATGACGCGGGCCGTCCAGGTCATCAAGATGCGGGGGACGGACATCGACACCGACATGCACCGGGCGTCGTTCTCCTCCGGCGGCCTGGCCGTCCACCCCGAGGAGAAGGTCGACAGGGCGTAGATGTATCACTCGACGTTCGACACCGAGTGGGAGTCACTCGACCGCGAGGAGGCGATGTTTCGCGCGTTCGCCCTGGGGGTGGACGCCGCGCTGGGCACCGAGAACCCCGAGGAAGTCGAGCGACTCCGGCGGGAGACCAGTCGCGCGCTCGTCCAGCTCGCCTACGACGAGGGAAAGAGCCGGGCCGAGGCGGCGGTCCGCGAGGCAGACGGGTCGCCGGAGTCGAGCGTCTTCCGTCCCACGGAGCGGGACTGGGACATCTGGCGGGACCTCGTGGAGACGCGCCGGGGGGACCCCGAAAGTCTGGAGATGGTCCGCGTCAGCAGGTCCCGGACCGACCTGCCGGCGGCCCTCGATCGGCCGTCGTTGCTCGACCGCCACCCCCGGGACGTCGACGCGATCCGGCTGCCCCGCTTCCTGCTCGAGTGATCAGTACTCGTCGAGCGCGTCGGCGAGGCGCTCGCGCTCCTCGCGGAGTGTGGCCAGGTCCTCGCCCACGATGCCGGCCTCGACGCGCTCGCGTTCGTCCGGCGAGAGCTCCTCGCGAGCGAGGGCCGCGGTCCGCAGGTGCTCGAAGTGGGGTTCGTCCCGGGCGAGGGACTTGACTCGCTCGAGGTGCTCGATCGTGTCGTCCGTGGCGAACCGGTTGACGACGGACACGAGTTCGTCGGCCCGCCAGCGCACCTGGTCCGCCCCGGCCGGGGGCCAGTCGAACTGCAGCGGTTCCGCGTCCAGCCGGGTGAAGTAGGTCCGGTTGCCCCCGACCACGCGCTTGAACGTCTGGGGCTGTTCGACGTAGTGCGAGAGTTTCGATCGGGTGTAATCGGCGTACTCGAGCAGCGTCGCGATCGTCTCCTCGCCCGCCGGTGACGTGGCCAGGTAGTCGGCCAGGTCGTCCGGGGGCGCGGGAAACCTGGCCAGCGGGAAGGCCTGCGTCGTCTCCACGAAGTCGATCACGCGTCGGGCCGACGCCTCGGACCGGAACCGCTGGAAGGCCGACTCGACCGCCTCGTTGTAGGCCTCGAGCGGATCGCGCAGGTTCTCCACCGGCGCGTCGAGGTCGGCCTCCGCGAGGTCGGCCACCCGCTCCAGCCGTTCGATCTCCCGGTCGATCTCGTGGAGGCGCGACTCCGCGGCTCGCCGCGCAGCCTCGTACCGGTCCCTGGCCGCGGACCGGTCCTCCAGGCGCTCGACGAGGTCGTTCACCGGGGCGAGCGCCTCGCGGGCCGCCTCGAAGTCGCGCTCGGTGAGCCGACGCTTCTCGAAGCGCTCGCTGACGTCCTCGAACGTCTCGCGCCGCGGGAGGTCCTCGGGCAGCGACTCCACGAGCGAGACCACCTCGTCCTGGAACTCGACGTACGCCTGGAAGTCCCCCGACCCGGTCGCGCGGCCCTCGTAGGCGTCGAGCAGGTGCACGAGGTCGTCGCGGGCCCCCTCGAGGCGGCGCAGGGTGTCCTCACCGACCTCGGCGACGCGGTCGTCCGCCTCGTCGAGGGCCTCCCGCGCGTCGGCCAGTTCGGCGAGCGCGTCCTCAGTAGACATCGTCGGGGTCGAAGACGAGTTCGCCCACGTGTTCGCCCTCGAGCGTGCGGTAGAAGCACGAACGGTGGCCGGTGTGACAGGCGCCGCCCTCCTGTTCGACCCGGTAGAGCAGCGTGTCGCCGTCGCAGTCCACCCGGATCTCCCGGACCACCTGCGTGTTGCCGCTCGTGGCGCCCTTCTCCCAGAGCTCCTCGCGGCTCCGCGAATAGTAGTGCGCCCGACCCGTTTCGTGGGTGCGCTCGACAGCCTCGCGGTTTGCGTACGCGAGCATCAGCACCTGGTCGTCCGAGACGTCCTGTGCGACGACCGGCACCAGCCCGTTCTCGTCGAAGGCGAGATCGACCCCGAACGCGGACATGCCAGGGCAAACGGCCGGGGGCGGGATAGCCGTTTCGTCACGGCTCAGACCAGGCCGACGGCCCCGAGCGCGAGGAACAGGACGTCGCCGACCGTCAGCGCGAGGAGGAGCCCGACGAACGTCGGGACGATGAAGGGGACCCCGGGGGTGATCCAGACCTCGTCCTCGCGCACGAGGACGTCGAGGCCGTCGCGGAGTTGCCCGGGGGTGGTCCCGTAGGCGTCGGAGTCGATGTCCGCGAGGAAGGCAGCCGCCCCCCAGGGGTCGCCGCTCCCGTCAGCGCGGACGGCGCCGTCGGTCGGGTCGTTCGGGTCGCTCGGGAGGGTGGCCGGGTCACGCAGTTCCGGGTGGTCCCTGAGCGTCGCCAGGGAGGTCCCGCGCCAGCGGAGGTACATCCGCAGGGCGTCGAGGTCGAGACCGTCGCGAGTGTAGCCATCGGGCGTCTCCAGGAGGCTCCCGTGGCGCTCCGGGATCGTCTCGACCGGAACGCTGTGACCCAGGAACATCAGGGCCGACGGCTCCCCGGCCGCGAGGTTCCGGACGCCCAGCGCGAGCGGGTACGCGAGGCCGACGACGACCGCGTTCGTCAGGATCGTGAGCGAGAAGACGCCGACGTCGGTCGGGTGGAGTGGCAGGAGGATCCCGCCGAGCCCGAGGGCCGGATACGTCGGAAAGAGGACGGCGAGTACCATGAACGCCTTGGCGTCCGCGCCGCCGAACCCGCCGACCTGCCAGAATCCGTACGCGAGCGGGACGACGATTCCGACGCTCAGGACGACCCTGAGGAGCCAGAGCGCGTCGAACGGGGTCCCCCAGATCCGCCAGCCGTCCCAGACGAGGAGGCCGATGCCGAGCAGGGCCAGGGGAGGCCACACGTCGTTCGGAACCCTGCGGGTGCGGACGTCCCGGTAGGCGGCCCAGCCCAGGACGGGAACGGCGACCAGTCGCAGGAGGTCGGCGAGTGGCACCACTTCCGAGTGTGCAGGCCCGGCCGATTTATGTGTTGCCGTCCGCAGTCGCGGCGGGGCTCCTGACCGGGTGGTCGGAAAAGAAAACGACCGGGGGCGGAGCGCCGTTTAGATGACGCGGTCCTGCAGGTAGTCGAGGTGCTTCGCGTTGTAGACGATCTTGAC
>JBDGUD010000032.1:0-32202 GCA_042216165.1 Halanaeroarchaeum sp. | reverse complement strand
CCAACAGACTCACTATTGCCACGGCGATGACAGCCATCGCGGTTACCTCGGGCGGGACGGTCACTGGAATACTATTGGTGAACTGGTTCCAGGCTATGATTCCGAACAGGAACAAGAGCACCGCTACGGCAGCACCAACTCCATCTCTCATTTGTACCCTCCCGCTTTGCCAGGGTTGCTTCCACGGCGATGCACGAATTGATGGGGAATCAGACCTCGCATCAAGTAATTGGATGATGCGGTACCTACTTATTTCAGGCCGCTGTCGTTACAGTTGACAAATGTTGAATAGGGCAATGATAACTGTTGTTGGCCCAGTAAACGTCTGTTAAGTCCATGTCGGAACTCCCTGAATGGATTGAGGACAAACTGGAATTTAATACAGATAGAAGACTCCAGCAGCGTCATGTCGCCGAGGTATTCTTTGAGGAGGACGAACGTCCATTTCTAACACGTCGCCAAGTCCAGTCCAGATTGAAAGGCGATTATACAAGAGGTCCAGTTATTGAAAGATTGAAGGAACTCGTTGAAATCGGGGTGTTGGAGAACGACCCGCAATCAGGTGGGGACCTATACTGGCTATCGAATGATAAGTCAGAATGGCCTATTCCCCCTGATGTTACCGTCGAGCCAGTAGAAGACGAGATGACTGTGTCCGAATTCTTCAGTCTGGAGTCGATACAGGTTACTTTGGGCGGAATAGGTTCTATACTTCTTGGCAGTTGGTTGGTATGGATAGGTGGTTTCATGGGAGCGGGCAATCATTCATTCTTTCTTATCACGCCGGCAAATATTATCGCAGGGGGTTTCCTTGCATTCCTTATCGGCTGGCTTTTTGTGGGATACGGCGCCTGGAAATACATAAACAGAGATTAGCCAAGATAGGCAAAGCTCCAGTACTATCGCGGAGTGAGTCCCGGGTCTAATCATATTATTAGAAATCACTTTTCAGTCCACATCCCATTCCAAGAACAATGCCCGTCGAATCGGTTGAATCACCTGAAGACTCTCATGTTCATTTGGGGGCTGATGAAGAACTTTCCTCACTCATGGAGCGCCATGGTTATCTCGTATTACGACCAGCAGAAGATTCGTTCCAGCGAATTGTCCTCTCCATCCTCCGACAGCAGGTTTCTATGGCTTCGGCAGACGCGATGCGGGAACGCCTTTTCTCCAAATTCGAGGTTGACCCCGAAAATATCCTCGCGGCAAACACCTCAGAACTCCAGAATGTCGGACTCTCCGAGGCTAAGAGTGAGTATATCAGAAATGTCGCCGAGGCATTTCAGGAGAACGGGTGGTCCCGCGAATACTTTGACCAAATGGCCGATGGAGAGGTAGTAGACGAGTTAACTGAGGTCCGAGGCGTGGGACCGTGGACGGCAAAAATGTACCTTCAGTTCGGTTTGGGACGACAGGATGTATTTCCTGTCGAGGACCTCGGCATCAGACAGGCGATGGAGGCGATGTACGGGCTTTCGTCTGTGGGTGAAATGCAATCCCATGCGGAGGAGTGGGCGCCATATCGCTCCATAGCTTCGCTTTATCTTTGGCGGTTCACTGAGGAGTGAAGGAATTGAAGAATTTGGTATTAGTAGCGTAATACGAATTTCACGGTTAGGAGCTACAGTATGGCGGTTTGTAATATTACACCTCAGGCATGATGTTCCTCATGTTCGGGCTCGGGCGGGAGGACGTCTTTCCGGTCGAGGACCTCGGGATCAGGAACGCGATGTGGGCCCTGATCGACGAGGACCTCGGGCGGACCGACATGGTCGATATCGCGACCGACTGGGCGCCGTACAGGAGTTACGCGAGCAGGTACCTCTGGCGAGCCATCGAGTGATCACTCCTCCCGGTCAGGCGCCGTCTCCGCCTCGTCTTCGGCCCGGCGCCGGACGTCGACGCTGTAGCCCTGGAGAATGTCCCGGCCGAGCAGGAGCGGGTACTCCATGTGGCCGCGGTCCTCGAGGCTCGCCGCGACAGTGTGGCGGTCGCCGCCGATACCGACGACGATGTCGACGACGGGACGGGCCTTTCCGGACTTGACGCTGCCGGACTTGACCTTGGTCATGCTCTTGATCGGGCCCGCGCCGATGGTCGCCCCGAGGCGGGTGTCGATGCTCGTCCGGGAGGCGCCCGTGTCGGACTTCGCCACGACGCGTTCCGTCCCGCTCGTTCCGCTGACGAGTACCTCCTCGGTGTACCCGATGGTGCGCCGTCGCTCCTCCGTCACGGCGGTCTGCCTGGGCACGTCCTTGGGCATCGAGTCGTCCAGAACGCCCTCGAGGCGCTCGATGGCGTCCGGATCCACCGTGCCGCCACCCGTCTCGATCGCCACCTTCGCGATGTGCGGCGCCGGGTTCACGCCGGTGGCCCGGAACAGCCCCTTGAAGCCGGCCGTCGGATTCACCTCCAGGAGGTACCAGCCGTCGGTGCCCCTGACGAGGTCGACGCCGGCGTAGTCGAGGCCGAGCGCCTCGGCCGCGTCAAGTGCCATGGTCGCCGCCGCGTCGGGGATGTCGGTGACGCCCTCGACGTCACCGCCCAGCGCCACGTTCGTCCGCCAGTCGTTCTCCGGGGCGAATCGGTTCATTGCGGCCACGATCTCGTCGTCCACGACGTAGATTCGCAGGTCGCTGTGACGCTTTTCCTCGTCCTGTTCGATGAGTTCCTGGAGGAAGGCGAAGCGGTCCCCGACCCGTGGATTGACCGTCTCGCCAGGGCCGATCTTCCAGGTTCCGCCGCCGTGGGTGCCGATCGCCGTCTTGTATACCGCCTCTTCCCCGAAGTCGGCGCGTTCCCGGTTGAGCCGATCGGCGTCGAGGGCGAGCAGCGCGTCCGGGACGCGAACGTCCGTATCGCCCATGGCCGTCGCGGTCGCGAACTTGTGGAACGCGGTGAGCACGTTCTCCGGGCGGTTGAGCATGGGTCGGCGGCCACCGAGGCTCTTCGCGAGGCCCAGCAGTTCCGACGGCTGTTCGGTTTTGGAGAGCAAGAGCCGGTTGACGATCACGTCGACGTCCGGTTCGATGGTTACCACGCCGTCGTCGATGTCGATCACGAGGTTCTCCTCGCGCAGCCAGACCCCGTCGTGTCCCAGTTCGTTGATCGTGTTGAGAATCGCCTTCGTCTCCTTGCTCGAGTGGAGACTGAGGACCCCCACGGTGACCGATCGCGTCATGCACCGATTGACGAGCGGCGGGGGTAAAACGGTTCTGCGATCGGCCGTTCGCCCCCGACGGTGCGGCCCCGAACACGTATATGGCGGCCCATCCCATCCCCGGGCATGGGTGACGGGGCCTTCACGTACATCGGCGGCAAGGTGGAACCCGGCGAGACCGCCAACATCCGCTACAGCATCAGCGAGACCTACCTCGGAGACCCCGTCAGACTCCCGGTCACCATCGTCAACGGCGAGCGCCCCGGGCCGACGGTGTTCCTCTCTGCGGCCGCCCACGGCGACGAACTGAACGGCATCGAGGTCGTCCGCGAGGTGGCCTTCGAGTGGGACCACGAGGGGCTCGCGGGCACCCTCATTCTGCTCCCGGTGCTCAACGTTCCCGGATTCCTCGCCCAGCAGCGCTACCTCCCCATCTACGATCGGGACCTCAACCGCTCGTTCCCGGGGAACGAGGAGAGCACCAGCTCGAAGCGGATGGCCTTCGACATTTTCCGCAACTTCGTCGCCCCGGCGGACCTCGGCATCGACTTCCACACGTCCACCAGGGGGCGGACCAACATGTTGCACGTCCGAGCGGACATGGCGGACGAGGAGGTGGCCCGGCTGGCCCACGCGTTCGGGACGAACGTCATCATCGACTCGGAGGGCGCGGAGGGAACGCTTCGTCGGGAGGCGACCGAGGTGGGAGCCACGACCATCACGGTCGAGATGGGGGAGGCCCACCGATTCCAGCGGTCGTTGATCGACGACGCCCTCGAGGGGGTCGAGAGCGTCTTCGCGGAATTCGGCGTCCACGACCGACAGTCGGTCGCGTGGCCGGGGTGGCGGACGGTCATCACCTCCGGCGAGAAGACCTGGCTGCGCGCGGACACCGGCGGCATCGTCGAGATGCACGTCAGGCGCGGCGACCTGGTCGAGGAGGGGACGCCCATCGCGACGATCACGAACCCGTTCAAGACCGACGTGACGACGGTGTGGGCCCCGTTCACGGGGTTGCTGGTCGGGGTGCTCGAGAACCCCGTCGTCTACCCGGGCAATCCCCTGTGCCACCTGGTAAAACTGGACGACCGGACGCGGCGAGCCTACGAATCGGCACAGGCCGTCCCGGGGAGGGGCGGTTGATGCAGGCCGTCCCGGGAGAAGCGAATTGGGCAGGCCGTCCCAGGTGACGGCGGGAAAACCGCACGCATGTGCACGGATCCGCTCGCGCCCGCGGGTAGTAACTTCTATGTGCAGTGGGTCACACCTTCAACGTGGTATGAGCCAGTCGTACGACCGGGGCCTCGTCGAGGACTTCGGACGGTGGACCGAGTTCTCGGCCGGCATGTGGGCCTGGGTATTTCACAAGTTCACCGGGTGGGTGCTGATCGGGTACCTGTTCGCCCATATCGCGGTACTCAGTTCGGTGCTCGCAGGGCCGACGGTCTACACGCAGACCATCCGCGGCCTCGAGGGCATCCTCCTGGTGCGGGTGCTCGAAGTCGGCCTGCTCGCGGTGGCCGTCTTCCACACGTTGAACGGCATCCGTCTCCTCTTCGTGGACCTGGGCATCGGACTCGAATCGCAAGACAAGAGCTTCTACGCGTCGTTGATCGTGACGGCAATCATCGCCGTGGCGAGCATTCCGACCTTCCTGGGGGGTGCGTTCTGAATGGCCGAGCGCTACTCCTCCTTCGAGTCCGGAACGACGCTGTGGTTCCTCCAGCGCGTCACGGCGGCCGTCCTGGTCGTCACGTTGATGTTCCACTTCTTCTGGTTGCACTTCGTGAACCACGCTGCGTCTATCGACTTCGCCGGCACGTCGTTCCGGATGAGCCAGGTCGGCTACCTGCTGACGTTGCTGTTGTTCCTCGTCGCAGGCACGTTCCACGGGGTCAACGGCGTCTACAACGCGCTGATCAACCAGGGACTGACGGGCACGCCGAAGCGGGTCCTCAAGTGGATCATGGCCGCTGGAGGCGTGATTTTGATCGTGCAGGGATTCCGCGTCGCGGCGGCGATGGCGGGAGGTGCATTCTGACATGAGTACCGAGACACCAGATCCGGACGCGAGCGAGACGCCCGACCCGCAGACGCGACGCCTCCAGGCGAAAGCCGACCGGAAAGCCGAGCGGGAGGCGGCCGACGCCGACGCGGTGGAGGGCGAGACGGTCGAACTGAAGGTCTTCCGGTACGACCCGGAAATCGCGGAGAAGGAGGAACCGCGGTTCGATACGTTCCACGTCCCCCGGTACGAGGGGATGACCATCCTCGACGCGCTGATGGACGCACGGGACCAGTACGACCCGACGCTGACGTTCCGCCACTCCTGTCGACAGGCGGTCTGTGGCTCCGACGCGCTGTTCATCAACGGGAGCCAGCGCCTGGGCTGCAAGACCCAGATCGCGGACCTCACCGAACCGATCCAGATCGAACCGCTCCCGCACCGACCGGTCGTCAAGGACCTGGTCGTGGACATGGAGCACTTCTACGACCAGATGCGCTCGGTCGAGCCGTTCTTCGACCCGGACGACCTCCCGGGACCCGACGAACAGCAGCGACAGACGCCGGAGAACCGGGAGAAGGTGAAGATGAGCACGCGGTGCATCTGGTGTGGCGCGTGCATGTCCTCCTGTAACATCGCGGCGGGCGACAACCAGTACCTGGGTCCGGCCGCGCTCAACAAGGCCTACCGCTTTTACTTCGACGAGCGCGAGGGCGAGAACCGCCAGCAGGAGCGCCTCGAAATCGTCGAAGAGGAACACGGCGTCTGGCGCTGTCAGACCCAGTTCTCGTGCACCGAGGTGTGTCCGAAGGACATCCCGCTGACCGAGCACATCCAGGAACTCAAGCGCGAGGCAGTCAAGAACAACCTCAAGTTCTGGTAACATGTACGAACACGACGTACTCGTCGTCGGCGGTGGGGGCGCGGGACTCCGCGCGGCCATCGCCGCACACGAAGCAGGCGCCGACGTTGCGATCGTCTCGAAACTACATCCGGTCCGCAGCCACACGGGAGCCGCCGAAGGGGGCATCAACGCAGCCCTCCAGGAGGGCGACTCGTGGGAGGACCACGCCTACGACACGATGAAGGGGTCGGACTACATGGCCGACGCCCCCGCCGTCGAGACGTTCGCGAAGACCAGTCCGGAGGAGGTCATCCAGCTCGAGCACTGGGGAATGCCGTTCTCCCGCGAGGAGGACGGAACGGTCTCCCAGCGGCCCTTCGGTGGTCTCTCCTTCCCGCGGACCACGTACGCCGGTGCGGAGACCGGCCACCACCTCCTCCACACCCTCTACGAACAGGTCGTCAAGCGGGGCATCGACGTCTACCAGGAGTGGTTCGTCACCCGACTCGCCGTCACCGACGAGGACGATCCGAACGAGCGGACCGCCCACGGGTTCGTCGCCATGGACGTCAAGTCCGGCGAGATCGCGGGTTTCAGGGCACGACAGGGCGTCATCCTGGCGACGGGCGGCGCGGGACAGGCCTACGACCACACCACCAACGCCGTCGCGAACACCGGCGACGGCATCTCGATGGCCTACCGCGCCGGCGTCCCCATCGAGGACATGGAGATGGTCCAGTTCCACCCGACGACGCTCCCGTCCACCGGGGTGCTCATCACCGAGGGCGTGCGCGGTGAGGGCGGACGGCTGTTCAACAGACACGGCGAGCGGTTCATGTTCGAGTACGGGTACGCCACCAACGACGGCGAGCTCGCGAGCCGCGACGTCGTCTCCCGGGCGGAACTGACCGAGGTGAACGAGGGGCGCGGCATCGAGGACGAGTACGTCTACCTGGACATGCGTCACCTCGGCGAGGAGCGCATCCTCGACCGCCTCGAGAACATCGTCCACCTCGCGGAGGACTTCGAGGGTGTGAACGCACTCGAGGAACCGATGCCGGTGAAGCCGGGCCAGCACTACATGATGGGTGGCATCGAGACCAACGAGTACGGCGAGACGTGCGTCGACGGCCTCTACGCCGCGGGCGAGTGCGCCTGCGTGAGTCTTCACGGGGCCAACCGTCTGGGGGGTAACGCCCTCCCCGACCTCTTCGTGTTCGGGTCCAAGGCGGGTCGGCACGCGGCAGGCGAGGACCTGGGCGAACCGAAGATCGACGTCGGACCCGACGCCGACGAGGAGCGAGCCGACGTCGACTGGCCGGTCGAACCGGGCGAAGTGGGGCCCATCGTCGGGGATCCAACGGTGGACGCCGACCCGGCCGACGGAGAGGCAGTCGTCGATGGAGCCGTCGAGGCCGAGCGGGAACGCGTGGAGGATCTCCTCGCGCGCGAGGACGGGGTCGAGCACATGGAGATCCGGAAGGACGTCCAGGAGGCCATGACCGAGTGGGTGAACGTCTTCCGCGAGGAGGAGGGCATCGAGAAGGCCCTCGAGGTCATCCGCGAGGCCCGCGAGGAGTACCAGGACGTCTACGTGGCCGACAAGTCGCGGACGTTCAACACGGAACTCCAGCACACCATCGAGACGCTCTCGGTCCTCGACACGGCCGAGGCGGTGGCGATGGGGGCACTCGCGCGCACCGAGTTCCGCGGCGCCCACTGGCGGGCCGAACACCAGGAGCGCAAGGACGACGAGTGGCTCAAGCACACGATGCTCTCCTGGAACGACGGGGAGCCGGAGATGTGGTATCGGCCGGTACTCCTCGAGGGCGAGGAGACCGAGTACGAGCCCAAAGAGCGCAGTTACTGACTCCGTCGTCGGGTTTTTTTCACCGCACCCGAGCGTTTATCAGGCAGAACCGGACGAAACTGGCTCGTGCTGTGAGCGAGGCACGGGACGGTCCGCGGGTGTGCGCCACGTCGTCCCGTAGCGGCCAGTGGCGCCTGTCAGCCAATCCCGAGCGCCCCAAGCAGGTCGAATC
Organism: Halanaeroarchaeum sp.; assembly: GCA_042216165.1. Taxonomy (GTDB): domain Archaea; phylum Halobacteriota; class Halobacteria; order Halobacteriales; family Halobacteriaceae; genus Halanaeroarchaeum. The sequence continues at coordinate 24,148 of JBDGUD010000032.1, read as the reverse complement.
CCACGCCCAGCGTCTCGACGACCCTGTATCCGAGGTAGATGCCGACGATACCGAGCAGTCCCGCGAGCGTCGGCGGAGCCGGTATCGGCACGCGGAAGAACGCGAAGACGGCCCCGGTGATCGCCCCGGTGAGCAAGGCTAGCGCGGCGAGCGTCGTATTCATGCCGTCGTGGACGAGCACCCGTGCGGGAAAAAGCGATTCGCTCCTGCCTCAGTTGTACTCCTTCCGGAAGCCCCTGAACTCGGTCCTGTGGGCCTCCTCGTCCGCGAGCAGGGTGACCGCCAGGTCTTCGGTCACCGGATCGTCAGCCTCGCGGGCGGCGTCGATCAACGCGCGGTACGTCTCGATGGCGTCCTCCTCCGCCTCGATGACCCCCTCGATGACGGCGGGCACGTCCGTCGTCTGGGCCGGCGGCTGGAGGCTCTCCTGGCGGGCCTCGAAGTCCATCGACGCGGGCGGGGCCTCGTCGAGTTGCTTCAGACGTTCGCCGAGTTGCTGGGCGTGGCCGAGTTCCTCCTGGATGTCCTGCTGGAGGGACTCCTTTATCTCCTCCGCCCGAACCCCGTCGAGGACGATCGAGTTCGCGAGGTAGTTCATCACCGTCTCGATCTCGTCCTGGTACGCCGAACGGAGCAGTCTGACTACGTCGTCGGACATGGCCGACGGTACGACGAGGACGTACTTAGTAGTGAGCGTGGTCAGGGCGAATCGGCCCCGCGTGATTCGCTGGCCGAAACAGCCCCGTATCGGCGGGCGGTGTGAACGGTGAGGAACCGACGTCAGTCCTGAGCGGCCCCGTCGCGGACCGCCGCCATGTGTTCGCGCCGTCGCTCGAGGAGGGCCTCGGTACCGATGTCGTGGCGGACGTGGAACCCATCGCCCACGTCCGCGAGCGCAGCCTCGGCGACGGCCTCGGCGTCGGTGATCGCGTCCGCCACGCCGACGACGGCGAACGAGCGCGAGGTGGTCGTGTAGATGCCGTCCTCGCGTTCGTCGACGGACGCGTAGAAGAGGAGGGCGTCGCCCACCGTGTCCTCGTCGAGGGTGACCCTCGCGCCGGCCTGCGGGTCCGTCGGGTACCCCTCGGGGACAGCGTACTTGCACACCGTGGCCTGTGCGTCGAACGCGAGTTCGGGAAGCGGGTCGCCGTCGCGGGCGGCGGTCAGGACGTCGAGGAAGTCCGTCTCCATGATCGGAAGCGTGTTCATCGCCTCGGGGTCTCCGAACCGGGCGTTGAACTCGACGACCCTGGGGCCATCGGCCGTCAGCATGAACTGACCGTAGAGCACGCCGCGATAGTCCTCGAGGGCCGCCACGGTCTCCTCGACGATGGAGACCGCCGCGTCGTACTCCTCGTCGGTCATGAACGGCAGGGCGAACCGTGCGTCGGAGTAGCTGCCCATCCCACCGGTGTTGGGTCCCTCGTCGCCCTCGTAGGCACGTTTGTGATCCTGCACGGCTGGAGTGACGCGGACGTCGCCGTTCGCGACGAAGGCCTGGACGGTGAACTCCTCGCCGACGAGTCGCTCCTCGACGACCCAGTCGTCGTACTCGCTCTCGCGGACGTAGGCCGCCGCCTCGGACTTCATGAGTTGGTCGCCGGTCACGCGAACGCCCTTGCCGCCGGTCAGCCCCTGGGGTTTGACTGCGACGTCGCCGTCCACGGTCTCGACGTACCCCGCGGCCGACTCGCTGTCGTGGAAGACGGCGTACTCCGGCGTGCCGCCGATGTCGTGGTCGGTCATGAACTCGCGCTGGAAGACCTTGTCCGTCTCGATGCGGGCGTCGGCCTGCCGCGGGCCGAAGGCGTAGACGCCGGCCGACTCGAGGGCGTCCACCACGCCCGCCTGGAGCGGCGCTTCCGGACCGACGACGGCCAGCGACGCGTCGATTGCTTCGGCGTACTCGACGACTGCGGCGGGGTCCGTCTCGTCGAGCGTCCGGAACTCGATGGCCAGTCGGGCGATGCCGGGGTTGCGGTTGCTCGCGCAGGCGTAGAGGTCCGCGTCGTCGAGGGCGCGCGCGATGGCGTGTTCGCGACCGCCGCCGCCGACCAGCAGGACTGTCTCGCTCATGCGCGGGTAGACAGCCCACGGACGTGTAAACGTTGCTCTTGGGCCGTCACGAAATGTGCACGGTCGTGGTCAGTACACGGCCTCGACGACGGCGTCCCGGAGGTCGTCGAACCGCGACAGGTATGCCTCGCGCTCGGCACGGAGGTCGGCGTACGCCTCCTCGAAGTCGTCGACGACCGCGGAGACGTCCAGCCTGGAGACGTCGAGTCCCGGGACGTCCTTCGGGATCGCGAGTCCGAGGGCCTCCTCCTCGCGCCACTCGACGGTGCCGCGGGCCGTCTGGGTGAGCAGGGTGACGGTGTCCTCGACCGACACGTCGATCTCCCCGCCGATCGTTCCGGTGTTGAGGACGAAGGCCTCGACGTCGAGGTCCGAGATGAGGTCGAGGAAGCGGTTGCCCTCCTCGCCCTCGGACCCGACGATGAACGGATTCGTTCCGACGACGCGGATGGACTCTCCGGCCGCGTCGGGGTCGCCGGCGCTCGTCTGGATCGACTCCCCGAGCATGAACGCCGCGGCGGCCTGCTCGGCCGACAGTTTCGCAATCGGGGGCATGAGCGGGTTCCGCGTGATGAAGAACACCTGGTCGATGGACTCCAGATCGACGTGGGCGGCGGCACTCTCGAGGTGCTCGCGCTTCACGACCGCACGGGCGTTCGTGGTGTGTTCGTCCCCGTCGAAGTCGACGTCTCCGTCCTCGCCGACGGCGACGTTCTCGAGGACCGCACTCTCGTGGGTCGCGGCGTCGTAGAGCTCGGGTTGCTGCTCGCGCGTCAGCCCGATGGTCTTGATGTAGAGGCCCTCGCCCTCGCTCCCGGCGACGACGCCGTCCTGCCTGAGCGCGCAGACGTTGTCCTGGAGCATCACCGCCGATTCCGGCTCGTCGAGCCAGAATCCGTGACCCGTCAGGGTCGACTTGCCGGTCCCGGAGAGACCGAGGAACACCTGTCCGACGGTCTCGAGGTCGCCGTCACGCTCGAGGCGAACGCGCTTGCTCCCGGCGTGGAGTCCGAGGCCGCCGGCCCGTTTCGCCCGGTGCATGAACAGCCGGAGGAATGACTTCTTCGCCTCGCCGGTGTAATCGCTTCCCAGCACCACGGTCACGCCCTCCTCCACGAGGACGCGTATGGCCGTCTCCTCGTAGTCCGGGATCTGGACGGTCACGAAGTCGGGGTCGTCCCCATGGGCCGGCTCGAGCAGTTTCGCCCACGCGAGTGCGATTCTGCCGTACTCCTTCGGGACGTACAGGCGGGCGTGATAGGACTCCTCTGGATGGCGTCCCACCATCCGATCGACGCAGACGAGGTCGTTCGATTCGTCCGCCACGTACGCGAGGGCGTCCGCGACGAGTGCACGGTCGGCCTCGTCGAAGTCGTGGTCGACGGTGTTCTTCGTGCGGTCTGCACTCCGGGATCGGTACTCGCTCACGTAGGAGGGTGCGCCGTACTCCGTCGTGCGCTCCATCTCGCGCGAAAACGCTCGAAGGTCCGCGAACGACGGATCGTGGACAACGTGCGTGGCGTTGTCGGGGTCCGGAAAGGACTCGCGTCCCGCCAGCTGGCCCGTGCCGGATTCGCTCATCACCTGAGACGTTTCCGTCTCGGTACTAAAGATGACCGCTTCCCTCGGACGGGAGTCGAGCGGATCGCCTCGCCGACGAATTCGCCGACGGTGTGGTCCAGCCCCTCCTCGGGGCGTCCCGACACCGGGCGTCTCAGCGGTCGGTCCCCTCCGCGGCCATCGTCAGATCGCCGTCGGTCAGCCGTCCGGCAAGGTACTCGGCCACCGGGACAGGCTCCGACTCGACGAACCGGGCGAGCTCCTCGTCGTCGCGTTCGACGACGACGGTCGGGATCAGTTCGATCCCGTACGCGTCAGTCCCCGGGCCCGCCTTGTCCTCGTCGACCTCGACCGCCTCGATGCGGTCTCCGCCGACCCCGGCCGCCGCGAGCGCGGCCGCGAAGTCGGGGAGCGCCTGCCTGGTGTCTGGACACCAGTCGGCCCCCCAGACCCTGAAGACGACGTCGTCGTCGAGGTCGGCGAACGCGTCGACGACTTCTGGATGGGCGTCCGGATCCCAGTCGGGGTTCGGTCGCATTGATTCCATGATTGGCCCGGCGTTGGCGACGGACGATGTTAACTGCCCCGTTCGCGGCAGGGGAACAACCGGCGGGGTCCGTCGAGGTCACCACGGGTAAGTGTCACGCCGGCGAACGCACCTGCGATGGAAGACACGATTCTGGACGCCCTCGGTTCCCCGCTCGTCGACGTCGGCGGCCTGCCAGGGGCGACCGTCGCCGCGAAAGTCGAGGCGGCGAATCCCGGTGGCTCCGCGAAGGACCGCCCCGCCCGCGAGATGGTCCGGGCGGCCGAGCGGTCGGGCGAGATCGGTCCGGACGATCGGATCGTCGAGGCGACGAGTGGCAACACGGGCATCGGCCTGGCGCTCGTGGCCGCCGCGGCCGGGTACGATCTGACGATCGTCATGCCCGAGGACATGTCGACCGAGCGCCGCAGGGTCATGCGAGCCTACGGCGCCGACCTCGAACTCGTCGAGGGGACGATGGAGGACGCCGAGACGAGAGCGGCGGCCATCGCGGACGGCGAGGAAGCCGTTCACGTCTCCCAGTTCACGAACGAGGCAAATCCACGCGCCCACTATCGCACGACCGGACCCGAGATAGACCGACAGGTCGGGGACCGTCCGATCGACGCGTTCGTGGCTGCGGTCGGAACCGGCGGGACCATCACCGGTACCGGACGCTACCTCCGCGAGGCACACCCGGACGTCACGGTCGTGGCGGTCGAACCCGCGTCCAATCCATTCGTCTCCGAGGGCGAGCCTGCGCACGACGACTACCAGGGGATGGGTCCCGCCTTCGTCCCCGAGGTCTACGACCCCACCGTCGTGGACGAGGTCGAGGCGGTCGCGCTCGCGGACGCCGAGGACGAGTGCCGCCGACTCGCGCGGGAGCAGGGACTGCTCGTGGGCCAGTCGAGCGGGGCCGCCAGCGTGGCCGCCGAGCGGGTCGCCGAGCGCCTCGCGGCGTCCCGTGACGACCCGCTCGTCGTCACGGTCTTCCCGGATTCCGGCGAACGGTACCTCACCACCGGCCTCTTCGATTAATCCCCGAACTCCTCCTCCGAGACACGGACGACGACCGTGTCCTCGACCTCCCGCAGGTCGTACTCAGGGACGCCCTCGTCGGTCCGGGCCGCGTACATCGGTTCGACGAGGGCGCCGTCCTCGACGCCGTATATCTTCAGGTAGGTCGCTGTCTCCTCCGGGGTCACCGCCTCGTTGCGGAGCGCGGTCGCCAGGTCCCGCGAGAGCCACTCGGTCTCGCTCACCGATCGATCGAGCACGAGGGACTCGCGGACGAGTCTGACCAGGTACCAGTTCAGGTCGTTGAGCAGCGAGACGGCAGCGCCGACGCTCATCGTGTCGACGGCGATGGCGTTCTCGAAGGGGTGCTCGAGGTCGTAGGGGGATAGCGCCGATCGTGCCGTCTCGTAGGACAGCAGGTCGGCCCGGAGGGCGACGTCGTCGTCGCCGACGAGACAGACTTTCGTCACGACGATCCCTCCGCGGTCAGCGTGGGCGATTCGACGACGTCGACGGTCGCGGCGGCCTCGCCGGCCCACTCGAAGAGGTCGTCCGGTTCGTTCCGCTCCACCGCCTCGACGCTGGCCCGCGTGGCCGGATTCGACGGTGCGACCCGGTTGCACCCGGTGTCGATCGTCGCGTCGCGGTAGGTGCCGATCCGGCGCGCCGACGCGATGATCTCCTGTTTGTCCCAGGTCAGCAGCGGTCGGTGGATCGGCATCGTCGTCGCCCGATCGACGGCGTTCAGGTTGCCGACGGTCTGGCTCGACTTCTGGCCGATGGCCTCCCCGGTGACGATGCCGGCCGCCCCCTCGCTCTCGGCGACGTGTTCCGCGATCCGGTACATGAACCGCCGGTAGGAGAGCATGCGGGTGTTGGCCGTCGCCTCGACGAGTCGGTCGAGGTACTCGCCGACCTCGACGACCCGGGGCCGCATGTCCCGATCGGGGGCGTAGGACGCGACGGTCTCCACGACCGACAGGGCCCGTGCCCGGTGGTCGGGGCCCCCGTAGTCGCCCAGATCGAGGTAGAGGGGAACGACCGGCGAACCCCGACGCATGGCCCGCCAGGCCGCGACCGGGGAGTCGATCCCGCCGCTCACGAGAGCCACGAGTGGGGACTGCGAACCCAGCGGGAATCCGCCTGGCCCGTCGCGTTTGTCCAGGAAGACGTACGCCTCGTCATCGCGGACCTCGACGAAGAACCGGTGGTCGGGATCGTCGAGATCCACCGCCGGGTCGTGGTCGTCACCCACGGCGTGCCAGACGGCGTCACCGCCGACTCTCCCCACGTCCTGGCTGGTGAACGCCTGGTCGCCGGTTCGGCGAGCGTCGACCGCGAACGTCCCGCCGTCGAAGACCGCGGGCGCGATCTCCGCGAGGGCGTCGGCGATTGCGTCGAGCGTCGGGGCCACGGTCCTGGTGGGGCTCGCCGAGAGCACCCCGAAGACGTCCGTCACCGCCTCCGTCGCCGCGTCCGGCTCCTCGGTCCTGACGACGAGGCGCCCGGGTTCGCGCTCCGTGGTCCCCGGGACCCCGCGGTCGGCGAGCATCGCTTCGATGGACTCGCCCAGGCGGCGCTCCATCGCGGCCTGGACCCGCGACGACTTGACGCCGATGTCGCCGTGACGGACGAGCACGGCGCTGGCCCCTGGTACCGACATGTGAGAGAGAAGGGGGTGGGACCCTAAACCGGCTTCGCTAGAACGTGGTGAGGTCGCCCTCGATCGTCCGGGTCGTCACGTCGGCCACGTTCGCGAGTTCGTCGTCGACGACGTCCCGGACCGACGGTTCGATGTCTGCGAGGCTGACGTCCGACTCGGTGACCACGGAGACGTCGGCGACGTGGGGATCGTCGATCGGGGAGCCGATCTGGCTGAGCAGGCGAACGCGCAAGTCCCGGATGCCGTCCACCTCCTCGACGATGCGGAGCGCGATCTCGTTCGAGAGGAGGTTGTATATCTTGCCGATGTGGTTGACTGGATTCTTCCCGCTCGTCGCCTCCATGGACATCGGGCGATTCGGCGTGATGAGACCGTTCGACCGGTTCCCCCGGCCGACGGAGCCGTCGTCGCCCTGTTCCGCGCTCGTCCCGGTCGTGGTGAGGTAGATGGACCCCTCGTCGTAGTCGTCGGCCGTGTTGACGTGGACCCGGACCTCGCGGTCGGTGTACTCGTACGCGAGGTCGGTGACGAACTCGCGAACGGCCTCGATCTCCGCCCGGTAGGCCTCCATGTTCGGGACGTACCTGTCCACGAGGGCAGCGGCCACGGTCAGGTCGATGGTGTTGCCCTCCCGCTTGCCCATGACCTTGACGTCCTGCCCGAGGGCGGGGTGGCCGTCGCCGAAGTCGGTCGCGAGGCGTCGCTCGGTGTCGTGGACGATCCGCTCGGTCTCCGTGAGCGGGGCGTGACCCACGCCGAAACTCGTGTCGTTCGCCATCGGGACGGACCGGCCCTCCTCGTCGAAGACCTCCTGGAGGTCGCCGGATCCCTCCCCGAGTTTCACGTCCACGATGACGTCGGACTCGAGGTCGAGATTGGGGAGCGTCTCGCGAAGGTACGATCGGGCCGCCTCCAGGGCGATGGCGTCCACCGGCACCGCCTCGCCGTCGTAGTACTTGGTCGCCCGTCCGACGATCAGGACGTAGATCGGCTCGACGACCTCGCCGCCGCCGAACGCGGGCGCGGCGTCCCCCGCGACCAGCTGGGTCTCGTCGGTGTTGTAGTGGAGAATGCGATCGAACCGCTCGAGATACTCCCGAGCGAGCGCGCGCGAGACCGCCTCCGCGATCCCGTCACAGATCGAGTCGGGGTGTCCGATGCCCTTTCGTTCGACGATCTCGACCTCCTGGTCTTCGACCGCCCCCCGATCGAGGGCCTGCACCCGGATGTTTCGCTCGGTCATTGCCGGTGATACCCCGCGGGCGCTCCTATAACTTGCGAAAAGTACTGCCGGATACAATATGTCTCTCGCGCATGGGATCGCCCAGCAGGGGCAGCCGGCACCTCAGTCCTCGGACAGTAACATCGCGAGGTACGACCGCCTGATCTGTTCGTCGGGGTCGAGGTCGAGCGAGCGGAGGAGGTCGTAGGCGCCCTCGCGCACCGGCGCGACGTCCCCTTCGTCCTCGGCCTCTGCCTCGACCTCGACGAATTCGCCGAGGTTCGCCACGGCGTCGAGGGTGACGTGGTACCCATCGAGCGTCCAGCGCTCGCGTTCCTTCCGGACGTCGGCCGCAGGTTCGAATCCGAGGGCCTCGAGGATGGCGCCGACCTCCTCCGGCGAGTGGACGGGCGTCTCGATTTCCTCTCGCGTCTTCGACTCGGCCTCGACGAGCGGGCCCTTGTAGGTCACGACGGTCGCGGTCTCCACGCCGTCGGTCAGTTCCCGCCGGACGCGGAGGGCCTCGTCGGTCTCCGCGAAGTCGCGGTGTGGAGCGTCGTAGTAGACGTCCTCCTGGGTGACGGTACCGAGTCGTTCTCCGCCGCGTTCACGCAGTGATCGACGGACGGCGTCGTGGTCGGCCCGCACCTTCACCTCGACCTCGTACATGGACGGCTCGACGGGGGCGGCGGGGAAAAGCGGTCCGCTCCCACGGGCGCGGACCGAACCGTGCTTCTTAAGGGTCGAACGGGACTCCGTAGGGGTATGACCGAGGAGAACCCGGCCGACCAGGCCGAGGAGCCCGAGACGGACGAGGAGGAGTCCCCCGAGTCGGGCCTCCAGAACGGCGACTTCGTCAAACTCGCGTACACCGCTCGAACGGTCGAGGGCGGCGAACTGGTGGACACGACCGACCGGGAGGTCGCCGAGGACGAGGAGATCGAGACCGAGGGGCGGGACTTCTCCCCGCGCACCATCGTCATCGGCGAGGGACACCTCTTCCCGTCCGTCGAGGACGACATCCGGGGCAAGGAGGTCGGCGACGGCGGCTCCGTCGTCGTGCCCGCCGCGGAGGCCTTCGGCGAGTACCAGGAAGAGCAGGTCCGCACCGTCGCGGCCGACAAGATTCCCGAGGACGACCGGTACCCCGGGGCACACGTGGACGTCGACGGCGAACACGGCCACGTCGAGACGATCGTCGGCGGCCGCGCCCGCGTCGACTTCAACCACCCGCTCGCCGGCGAGGACATCGAGTACGACTACGAGATCGTCGACACCGTCGAGGACCGGGTCGAGCGCGCGCAGGGCCTCCTGGCGATGTATTTCGACGTCGACCTCGATATGGACATCGAGACCGACGAGGTCGAGACCGAGGTCACGGTCGAACCGGACGAGGAGGACGGCGAACCCGAGACCGAGACGGAGATCGAGGAGAAGGAGACGCTCTACATCGAGAGCGATCCCCAGCTGCAGTTCAACCAGCAGTGGATGATGAGCAAGCAGCAGATCCTCGCGGACGTCATGGAGAAGATCGACGTCGACCGCGTCATCGTCCAGGAGATCATCGAGGGCGGGGGCATGCCCGGGATGGGCGGCATGGGCGGCGGCCTCGGCGACATCGACGCGGCCCTGGAGGACGCCGATATCGACGCCGACGAGATCATCGACGAACTCGACGCCGGCGAGGGAGAGGAGAACCTCGAGGACCTCGAAGAGGAGGTCGACGAGGTCATCGACGACGAGGAGTGAATCGGGGAGCCGGGGCTCCTCCGGGGCAGTCCGGGGTCCGGTGAACCGGGCGACGTACCAGTGTGTTCCCGGCGAGAAGTCGGGCGTTGTCCCGGCGAGAAGTCGGGCGTTGTCCCGGCGAGAAGTCGGGCGTTGTCCCGGCTGGAAGTCAGGCGATGTCCCGGCTGGTGTCCACGCGGACGCGCTCGGCGAGGTCGAGTTTGATCGTCTCCGGAGGCGCGCGCCCGCCGCGGAACTTGGTGACCGCCAGCCTTGTCTCTATCTGACCGCTCTTGACCTCCGTCTTCAGGTCGAGGACCACGTCGGCCATGTGCTGGGTCGTCTCCCGGAGGTCCGGCGTGTGGTGACCCGAGAGACAGTGCAGGACCGCGATGCTCCGCGTGTTGGTCATGTGGTTCGACAGTTCGTTGAGCACCGTCTCGTAGCGGCCGCGGTCCGTTCGCTCGAGGCCGTCGATGGGGTCGACGATGACCGTCGTATTCTCGCCCGCGCTCCGAAACGCGCGCCTGACCGCGTCGAGTGGGTCCTCTCCCGAGACGTACCGGATGTCCGGCGTCCCGGTCGGGGCGTCCGTACCGCGGAAGGCGTCCGCGACCGCGTCCTCGGTGCGGTCGGTCGTGAGGTACAGCGTCGGCCGGGGGCGCGTGAGTTCGTAGAGCAGGAGCTCGCCCTGGCTGGTGGGGGGTGCCTGGAAGGCAACGACGCTACCCTCCGGGAGCCCACCGGCCAGTTCGCGGTCGAGCACCTCGACCCCGGTCGACAGCCTGTCCGGCATCGGTCGTGGATACGGCACGCTGCGTAATTAAGCGTTTACCCAGGCCGTCGCCGCTTCGTCGTACGCGCGTCGTGCGCCGAGGGCGGGCGACCGTGTCGCGGGCACGGGGACGACGGGGGTCGAGCCCGCGGCCGCCGCCACCCGTTCGGGCACCGTCGCCGACCGCGTCACGATCCAGGCGACGACCGGCGTTCCAACGGTGGCTGCGACGCGCGCCGTCGTCGCCGCGTCGCGTACGGCCTGGGGCTCCGGGGTCGTGACGACGACCGCGTGGTCGGCGATCCGGAGCGGGAAGACGGCGTCTCGCGAGGCGCCGGGTGGCGAATCGACGATCACCGGTCGGTCCGTGGTGAGCCCGCGGATTGCCCGGCGGACCGGTGCCCCCGGGTACGAACCGAGCACGCGTACACCGCCGAACCGGCTGGCGGGTGTCGCCGCGTCCTCGACCGAGGCCCCCTCGGCCAGTGCCGCGACGCCGTCGTCCGGGACGTCGGCGACGAGGTGGAGGTTGGGCGCGTCGACGTCGGCGTCCACCAGGACCGGGTCACGACGTCTCGCGAGGAGCGCCAGACCGATCCCGAGCGTCGTGGTCGTCTTGCCGACCCCACCCTTGCCGCCTGCGATCGCCAACATGGGACCGGGTGGGCCGGTACTGGTACAAAAAGGTCCGGTCAGGCCCCCGGGACCCCGAGGGCGTCGGTGACCGGCAGGCCGAGTGACGCCAGCACGAACACCAGTACGGCTGCGACGATCCAGGCGACGAGACCGGCCGCAGAGGCGCCCAGCCAACCGGTGTCGTGGCGGACCTTCACGATGGCGATCCAGGCGACCAGCGCGACCAGGGATCCCACGAGGGGCACCCCATCCAGGAACGCCCAGACCAGGGCGCCGAGGGCGGCGGTGATCGTCGCACGGAGGAGGTCGCCGTCGTCGGCAACGAGGTGGGTCCCGGCGGCGATGGCGAAGCCGCCGACGAGGAGGCTACCGAGTAACTCCGCCAACGGTTCCACGACGGACGGGCCGGGTGTCGGCGGCATCGTTACCCGCCCTCGGGCGCAGGACCGTGGTCGTCACCGCCGGGTCGGTCCGGACCGAGGAGGTCGCGGAGCGCCTCGCCGAGCGGTCCGTCCAGCGATCCGTCGAGGAACGACTGGATCGTCCGGTGGACGTCGCTCACGTGCTCGGGAACCACGTCGGGCAACTCCACGGGGGGACCCCACCCGTTGTCGGCCCGTTTCGTCGGGTCGGCCGGTGCTGCGTCGGTCGTCTGCGAGTCGGTGCTCGACGGAACGGCCGCGACCGTCCCGGTGGCGACCACCAGGGCGGCCAGACCGACGAGCGCGATGCGTCGTATCGTCATGGCGTTTTCGCGTCGCGTCTCTCCGGGGGCCAGACCCTTGAAGGGGCGATACGGTCCAGCCGAATTTCGGGGATTCCATCGTGCCTTGGTCCGGATTCTCTCGAATTGCGCCGATTTGATCGGCCGTCGGACCGGCATTCGGGACATTCAAGGCATCTGGAGCCCCCGTGAAAATCGATGCGGCACGATCACCTGATCACCGCCAAACAGCTCTCGCGGGAGGACATCGAGGCCGTCCTCGACCGCGCCGCCGAGTTCGACGGGGACCCGAGGGGGGCGCGGGACCGCCAGCCGGGGGCGCTCCTCGCGCTCGCGTTCTACGAGCCGAGTACGCGGACGAAGATGAGTTTCGAGACGGCGATCAAGCGCCTGGGTGGAGACGTCATCGACATGGGCCCGGTCGAGTCCTCGAGCGTGAAGAAGGGCGAGACGCTCGCCGACACGGTCCGCGTCATCGAGGGGTACGCGGACGCCATCGCCCTCCGTCACCCGATGGAGGGCTCGGCGACGATGGCGAGCGAGTTCGTCGACGTCCCCATCGTCAACGGGGGCGACGGGGCCGGCCAGCACCCATCCCAGACGCTGCTCGACCTCTACACCATCCGCGAGCAGGCGGGACTCGACGACCTGTCGATCGGCATCATGGGCGACCTGAAGTACGGCCGGACCGTCCACTCGCTCGCGCACGCGTTGACGAACTTCGACACGCGCCAGCACTTCATCAGCCCGGAGAGCCTGAAACTGCCCCGGAGCGTGCGGTACGACCTGCACGAGGAGGGCGCACACGTCCGGGAACACGAGACGCTCGAGGAGGTCCTGCCAGAACTCGACGTCCTCTACGTCACCCGCATCCAGCGAGAGCGGTTCCCCGACGAGAACGAGTACCAGAAGGTGGCGGGCCAGTACCAGATCGACGCCGCGTCCCTCGAGGCCGCGGCCGACGACCTGGCGATCATGCACCCGCTCCCGCGGGTCGACGAGATCGACCCGGAGATAGACGGCCTCCCGAACGCGACGTACTTCGAACAGGCCCACAACGGCGTGCCCGTGCGGATGGCGCTCCTCGACATGTTGCTATGACCGACATCGACACAGAACTCCGCGTCAGCAAGATCGAAAACGGCACCGTCATCGACCACGTGACCGCCGGCGAGGCGCTGCACGTCCTCGCCATCCTCGACATCGACGGCTCCGGCGGCGAGACCGTCAGCCTCGGGATCAACGTCCCCAGCGAGCGGATGGGCCGCAAGGACATCGTCAAGGTCGAGGGCCGGGAACTCAGCCAGTCCGAGGTCGACGTCCTCTCGCTCATCGCGCCCGACGCGACCATCAACATCGTCCGCGAGTACGAGGTCCGGGACAAACACCGCGTCGAGCGTCCCGAGGAGGTCGTCGGCGTCCTCCAGTGCCCGAACGCCAACTGCATCACGAACGCGGGCGAGCCGGTCGTGACGCGCTTCGAGGTCCTCGACGACGGCGTCCGCTGCGAGTACTGCGACAGCATCGTCCGCGAGGACCTGACCGACCACATCGAGGCCTGATTCCGGGACTGGTCGGGCTCGGCGGATGAGACCCCTTCGACGCCCCCGCGGGTCGACGTCCTCGACGGTGATCGTGCCGCCGAAGGCCTCGTGACCGTCTCGACGACGGAGAAACCGGGCGTCACGCGCCAGCCGTCGGCCGTGCCGGCGACCCCCCCCCCCCCGGTAGCCCGCTCCAGGGGGCAGGCTTCGGCGGGCCCAAAAGGGTTTACCGGTGTGCTGCGAAGGTACAGACATGGTCCGACGCATCCTCAAGTACGCGGTGGCGTTGCTCCTGATCGCCCTCCTCTGGAAGCTCCTCGTCGGGGAGGACGAGGACCTGGAGACGGTCGACAAGATCGAGTAACTACCCTTTTTTGTGCCCCACCCGGAGGAGGGGTATGTTCGGCGTCGTCACCCGCGAAGCGGACGTGCTCGACTGGGAGGAGTTCGACCGGTCCTTCTACGAGGTCAAGGACGTCACCGGCCGTCACACCGATCCCGCCCCGAACGCGGTGAACATGATTTCGGCGTTCGGAGACAACGACGTCGCGCGCACCGACCCCGACCTCCTCGCGGTCGACGACGAGGGCAACCGGGCGACGACGGACCGGCCCTACTTCGACTGGGCCTACGTCTGTCCCTCCGTCGAAACGTACCGTGATCGCCTCCTGAACCTGGTCGAGGAGGCGGCCGAGGTCGCCCCGGACGTCCGCCTCGACGACGTGGGCTTCCCCCGCGACGAATACTGCCACTGCGAGCGGTGCGAACGTGGGTTCGCCGAGAGCGAACACGAGGACTGGTGGGACTGGCGGGCCGAGGTGATCACGGATTTCACCGCCAGGGCGGCCGAGCGGATCCCGGGGACGACCTACTTCACCCTCTACCCGGACCCCTACCCGGGCCACCTCCACCGTCGGAACGGGGTCGATCTCGAGGCGCTCGAGGCGCACGTCGACGAGTACGTCGTCCCGCTGTACGATACGAATTACGGCACCACCTACTGGATCGAGTCGCTCGCGAAGGGGTTCCAGTCGCTGCTCGACGTCCCGTTCTCCATCGAGTTGCTCGCCGCCAACGTCGAGGTGGAGGACCTCGTCCGGGCCGCCCGCGTGGCCGAGGAGTACGCAGAGGACGTCTACTTCGGGTTCGACGGAAACACGGCGGCGGCGGCCGTCCGTCGCATGCGGGCAGACGAACGCGAGGGGGAGACGTTCGGCGACCCGTCCTGAGCGCTCGACGGCGTGACCGATCGCCGCTGTCCGGCATCGACAGACGCGGGGCCCACGGCGCGTCGGTGCGGACGAGCGGGCGGAGACCGGTTGGCTTTTCACCGGTTGCCCGAGTATCCGGGCACATGCCCTTCGAAGAAGGCGATAGCGTCGTACTCTCGGACAAGCACAGCGAGTTCGACGGCCAGGTCGGCACGGTGACCCAGGTGATGGAGACGATGTTCGGAGACGCGAACTACACGGTCGAGTTCGAGGACGGCCAGGAGAACGGCGTCCCCGAGGACAACCTCGAGGCCGCCCCCGACGAGGAATAGCGACCGACTTTTCTCCGCGCGCCGGGTAGTCTCCCCCCATGAGCGTTCCATTCCACTACGTCGAACTCCGGGCGTTTTGCTACGGCACGGAGTCCGAGGAGCGGGTCGAGCGGGCACTCCGCACGCTCCTCCCCGAGGACGCGTCACTCGAACGGGTTGAGAGCGAGGGCCACCACGGCGACCGGATCGTCGTGCTCTCGACGCGACTCGAGCGGGCCGACGAGATTCGTCACGTCCTCGGGCGACTCCGGGACGGGGCGGACGTCGACCGGTTGCGGGAGGAGATGGACGAGCGCATCGACGAGAACAACTCCCTGTTCGTCCACCTCGACAAACAGGCGGCCTACGATGGCGAGGTGCGCCTCGGCGACGGCATCTCACTCCGGGCGAAGGTCGAGGCCTACCCGGCCACCCGGGAGGCGGCGGTGGAGAACGCCAGGGAGGCGCTCTGAGGGAGACAGCGCACCGGCGCACCGGACGGTTTTTGACGCTTTCGGCGAAAGGACCTCGCATGTACGAGGCGGTTCGCGTCGCGGCCGACGGTTCGAGCACGCCCGCCAGGTTCGCCGCGACGGTCGCCGACGCCGGATTCGACGGCGTCGTCGTCGCGAACCGACACGACGACCGGGCCGCGGTCGACCGGGGGGCCATCGAGGCGGAGTACGGTATCGACGTCGTGGAGGGCATCGAGGTGGTCACCGACGAGAAGGCGGTGGCGAGCGGGGCGATCGGGAGTCTCCGGCGCGAGGCAACCGTACTCGCTGTCCGGGGCGGGTCACCCGACCTCAATCGGTACGTTGCCGAGAACGAAGCGGTCGACGTCCTCCGGGCGCCCATGGCGGACGAGGGCGACGTCAACCACGTGATCGTCAAGCGGGCGGCGGCGAACGGCGTCCGGCTGGAGGTGAACCTGGGACCGGTCCTGCGGCGCGACGGGGGACCGCGGGTGCGGGCGCTCAGGGGGCTGCGGAAACTCGGCGAACTCATCGACGCCTTCGACGCGCCGTACGTGGTCAGTGTTGACCCCGCGACTCACCTCCAGGTGCGGGCGCCCCGCGAACTCGCGGCCGTGGGAGAGGAGATCGGGTTCGACGAGGACTGGATCGCGACGGGGCTGGCCGAGTGGGCGGTCATCGCCGCGGCGAACCGGGAGAAGCGGTCCGAGCGGTACGTCGCGGAGGGAGTCCGCCGGGGCCGACACGAGGAGTGAAGACGGAGGCCGTCGTACTTCGAGGGGCATGTCGAACCAGCGCTCACGCACCGACCGGCGGCGGTACCTGAAGTACACCGGCGTCGCAGCGATCACGGCGCTCGCCGGGTGTAGCGGGGGGAACGGTGGCGATAGCGATGCACCCACCCACGAGGTCCCACACCCGGACGACGACGTGGTCCCAGACGCGGAAGCGAACGCCCAGTCCCTGATCGGACAGGCCCGACCGGACGACCCCACCCAGACGAAGGCCGACGTCGATTACCAGCACACGCCGAACGGGGAGCAGTACTGCGGGAACTGCAGCCTCTTCGTCCCCGACGCCAACGGGGACGGGTTCGGGGCGTGCGTCTCCGTGGGCGGGAAGATCCACCACTGCGACTACTGCGCGCTGTACTCCCCCTACGACGGCGACGGCGTCGTCCCCTGCCAGTAATCGGCGGGACCCCGATCCCGTCGCGGGCCCAAACGCCCTTAGTACCGGGCCCCCCAAGCGGTGGCAATGAAACACCTGCCGAAGCACCTCCGCCCCCGGTGGCGGTACCTGGCCGTGGACCTCGAGACGTGGCCGGACGCCGCCATCGCCGAGGGGGACTTCCAGCGCTCGCTGTGGTTCGCTGCCCAGAACCTCTACGGCGACGCGGGGAGCGCCGAGACCGGCCTGCGGGTGCTGGCCTTCCACCACGAGGACGGCGCGGGACACGCGCTGGTGCGGACACGACGAGGGTCGGAGGGGAGGGCCCGTGCGGCCGTCGCCTGCGTGAGCGAGGTGCGCGGGGACCCGATCCGGGTAACGGTCCGCGGAGTGAGCGGCACGATCCGGGCCGCTGAAGAAAAGTATATAGGCGGGCCGACGGAACCACAGGAAGAGGAATCGGTCGTGTTCCGGAGCGTCGCCCGCCGAGCCGTCACCCGGGACGGCCTGATCGACGTCGACGTCGAGGGGGCGTTCGTGGGCGCGACGCGAATCGATTTCGAGTGAAACCTATGCAGGGACAACAACAGCAGGCCTACGACCGCGGGATCACGATCTTCTCCCCGGACGGGCGCCTCTACCAGGTCGAGTACGCACGGGAGGCCGTCAAGCGAGGGACCGCCTCCATCGGCGTCCGCGCCGACGACGGCGTCGCCCTGGTGGTCGACAAGCGCATTCGCTCCCCGCTGATGGAGCAGTCCTCCGTGGAGAAGTTGCACAAGGCAGACGACCACGTCGGCGTCGCGAGCGCGGGCCACGTCGCCGACGCCCGGCAGTTGATCGACTTCGCGCGACGCGACGCACAGGTCAATCGGCTCCGCTACGAGGAGGCGATCGACGTCGAGACGCTCACCAAAGACATCACCGACCACATCCAGCAGTACACCCAGATCGGCGGGGCCAGGCCGTTCGGCGTGGCGCTGCTGATCGGCGGTCTGGAGGACGGGGAACCGCGCCTCTTCGAGACGGACCCGAGCGGGACGCCCTACGAGTGGCGGGCCATCGCCATCGGTTCCGAGCGATCGGACATCCAGTCCTACCTCGAGGAGCACTACGACCCCGATCAGACCATCGACGAGGCAGTGGCGCTGGCGCTCCGGGCGCTCGGATCGGTCCACGAGGAGGGACTCGATCCCGCTGGCGTCGGGGCGGCCACGGTCGACGCGGAATCCGAGCAGTACATCGAGTTGACAGACGGGGAGATCGAGGAGTACCTCGCGGCCGCCGACCTGCTCGCCGAAGACGGCGAGTGATCGGTCGACCCCGCGCCCGGGGTGCAACGACCTTTTTTATATCATCCCGCCCAATCCCGTGGTATGATTTCACTGGACGACGCGGTCACGGCGCGTCTCGAGTCCCACGGGGCACGGTTCGAGGTGCTGATCGATCCGGACGCGGCGCTCGCCATGAAGCGCGGGGAGTTCGAGGGCGAACTGGAGGACGTCATCGCCGCCCGCGACGTCTTCGAGAACGCATCGCGGGGCGATCGGCCGGCCGAGGAGGACCTGGAGGAGGTCTTCGGAACCACCGACCCGCTCGAGATCATCCCGGAGGTCGTCGAGCGCGGAGAGATCCAGATCACGGCCGAGCAGCGCAAGGAGATGAAAGAGCAAAAGCACAGACAACTGGTCAATCAGATCACCCGCAACGCGGTCAACCCGCAGATGGACGACGCCCCCCACCCGCCGGACCGGATCGAGGCCGCCCTCGAGGAGGCGGGCTTCGACGTCGATCCGATGGAACCCGTCGAGAGCCAGGTCGACGAGGCCCTCGACGCCCTCCGGCCGGTCATCCCCATCCGGTTCGACGAGGTGACCATCGCGGTCCAGGTCCCGGCCGACTACGCCGGGAGCGCACAGTCGCGCATTCGGACCTTCGGGGATCTCGAGCGCGAGGAGTGGCAGGCTGACGGCTCCTGGGTCGGCGTCCTCACCTTCCCTGCCGGCATGCAAAACGAGTTCTACGACCTGGTGAACGAACTGACCAGCGGCGAGGCGGAGACCAGGATCATCAAGGACAAGGACGAGATCAGCACCCGGTGACGTCCCCGCGCTCGACCGGTCCGCCGCGGATCACCCCCGCTTGAAGCCCACGAGGAAGCCGCCGCTGAAGCCGGCGCTGATCGACAGGGTGGAGATGAGCGAGGTCACGATGGGCGGCGGACTGCTCGCGCTCGCCATCTCACCCGCCTCGAGGAATCCCCGACTCAACCGATCCCACTGGACGGTGAGAATCCCGCGCGATTCCAGGAACTTGAACAGCGCAAGTTCGAGGCCGACCAGTACGGCGATGATCTTGGCCACCTTCTTGAACGCGAAGCCGATGATGAACCCGATCACCGCCCCGCTCCCGAACTCGAGGCCCAGCGACGTGAGATTGAGGTCGAGCGCCATCGATTCGTTCTCCGCGGCGGTCGGGTAAGTTTCTTCTGCCCGCCGGGGGCTTAAGTGGGCTGGCCGCCTATCGCCGACGACGTGACAGGCGAACCGACCACCGACCGGGCCGTCGTCGCGAAGCGGGTGGACGACGGAATCCCCGACACGACCGAGATCGCGGGGCTCGCCCGTGCAGCCGGTTACGACGTCGTCGGCGAGTGTACCCAGTCCCGGCGGGCCGACCCCGCACTCCAGATCGGCGAGGGGAAGGTCGCGGAACTGGCGACGATGGTCGCCGACGAGGACGCCGACACGGTCGTCTTCGACAACCGTCTCGGACCGTACCAGACGTTCAACCTGGGCAATCGCCTCCCCGACGGCGTCCAGATCCTGGACCGGTTCCGGCTCATCCTGGACATCTTCGGCCAGCGTGCACAGACCCGCAAGGCGCAACTCCAGGTCGAACTCGCGGAGCTCAGGTACGAACTGCCGCGCGCCGAGGCCAAGGTGAGTCTCGCGAAGCGCGACGAGCGGCCGGGGTTCATGGGACTGGGCGAGTACGACGAGAGCCGAGAGCGCGACATCAAGGCCCGGATCAGTCGCATCAGGGACGAACTCGAACGGATCGAGAAGACCGAAGAGCAGCGCCGCGAGGAGCGCCGCCGCTCGGGATTCGACCTCGTCGCGCTGGCGGGATACACCAACGCGGGCAAGTCCACCCTGATGCAGGCCCTCGCCGCGGACCTGGAGGTAGGCGAGAACGAGGACCGCCATCCCGACCTGGACTCGACCGCGGAGAAAGCCGACCACCTCTTCACGACCCTGGGCACGACCACCCGGCGACTCGACATCGACCGGCGAGACGTTCTGCTCACGGACACCGTCGGGTTCATCAGCGACCTCCCCCACTGGCTCGTCGAGTCGTTCAAGTCCACGCTCTCCTCGGTCTACCACGCGGACCTCGTGCTCCTCGTGGTCGACGTCTCCGAGCCGATCGAGGAGATCAGGGACAAACTGGTCACCAGCCACGACACCCTCTACGAACGCAACCAGGCCCCCATCGTCACGGTCCTCAACAAGGTCGATCGGGTGTCCGAGGAGGAACTGGCCGAGAAGCGCGAGGCGCTCGCTGCACTGGCACCGGAGCCCGTCGCCATCAGCGCCGAGGAGAGCGTCAACCTCGAGACCCTCCGCGAACGGATCGTGGACGCCCTCCCGGATCGCGAGCGCGAACGGCTCGTCCTCCCGATGACCGAGGAGACGATGAGCGTGGTCTCCTGGGTCCACGACAACGCATACGTCGAAGACGTGGACTACGGCGACGACCAGGTCGTCATCGACTTCGAGGCCAGGCCGGCGATCGTCCAGCAGTCCAGGTCGAAAGCAAGCGACCTCGCCGACGCCTAATCGAGGGGACGCTTCTCCTTCTCGACGACGCGGACGTCCTGGATCGCCGTGTCAGGGTACTGGCCGTCCTCGTCCTTCTCCGCGGCTTTCACCATGTCCCAGACCACGCCGAGACCGGTCGTGACCCCCTGCAGGGCCTCCATCTCGCAGCCCGTCTTGCCGGTCGTCTCTACCGCCACGCGCAGGGACACACGGTCCTCGTTCACGGAGAAGTCGGTGTCGACGTTCGTGATGGGGATCTGGTGGCACATCGGGATCGTCTCCCAGGTGTGTTTGACCGCCTGAATGGCCCCCACGCGAGCGGTCGCGAGCACGTTCCCCTTCCCGATCTCGTCGGCCCGAATCGCGGCGACGGTCGACTCGGTCAACCGAATGTCGCCCGCTGCGACGGCCCGGCGCGCGGTGTCCGGTTTGTCCCCCACGTCGACCATCTGGGCCTCGCCCTCCCCGGTCGTGTGAGTCAACTCGTCTTCGCTCATCGCCGCTCACCCCAGAGTGCCCGGGGCAGTTCCGCCAGCAGGTCCGAGGCGAGCAGGCCGTACCCGCGCTCGTCGACGACCGCGTCGCCCGCACTCCCGTTGGCGTAGGCGCCCGCGGCACCGGCCTCGACCGGTTCGAGTCGGGCCAGGAGTGCGCCGGTCGCACCGGCGAGGACGTCGCCCGTGCCGCCGACGGTCATTCCGGGATTGCCCGTCCGGTTCACCCGCGTGGCCGTTCCGTCCGAGACGACGTCGTACGCGCCCTTCACCAGGAGCGTGTGACCGAGGTCGGCGGCGAACTCCTCGACGCGGTCCGCCCGCTCGCGCCAGTCGTCGGCCCGCGGGCCGCCCATCTCCACGAGTTCGCCCTGGTGTGGGGTGCAGACGAGGGTCGCGTCCGTCTCGACCGCCGGGACGCTCTGGAGCGCGTCCGCGTCGACGACTGCCCGGCCCTCGTATCGCTCGAGGAACTCGCGGACGGCGCGCTGGGTGTCGTCGGCGTCGCCGATGCCCGGACCGAGGACGACGACGTCCCGTTCCCGGGTCCGATCGAGGAGGTCGTCCACGTGCTGGGGGAGGACTCTTGTGCCCACGAGCGACTCCACGATGAGGTCCTCGCTGTATCCCTGGATCTCGTCCGCGACCGGGTCGGGAGCGGCGACGTAGGCGAGGTCGGCCCCCGCCCGGAGAGCGGCCTGGGCCGCCAGGGCCGGCGCCCCGGTGTACGGCCCACCGCCGACCACCGTGACGCGGCCGAAATCGCCCTTGTGACTCTCCGTGGTCCGTTCCAGGGTCAGCAGGTCGCCCGGGCCGACGAATCGTTCGGCCGCCGCCGGGATGCCGATGTCCGCGACCGTGACGTCCTCGCTGTCGGCGAGGCCCGGTTTCACGTCGTGGAAGGTGACGATCCGGTCCGCGTCCACCGCCACGTCGCCGACACTCCCGGTGTCCGCGTCCATTCCGGAGGGGACGTCGACGGCGACGGTCGCGGCGTCCGCCGCGTTGATGGCCTCGATTGCAGAGCGCTCAGGTTCGCGAGGCGCCCCGGTCACCCCCGTGCCGAGGACCGCGTCCACGACGACGTCCGGATCGCCGATATCGACGGCCGTGGAGTCCCTGACCGTCTCGGTCGGTATTTCGGCAGCCTCGAGGGCGTCCCAGTTGTCCCTGGCGACGCGGGTCGCGATGCCAGACGCACGCCCGAGCAGGTGCACGGTGGTCTCGTACGCCGAGAGGAACCGGGCGGCGGCGAACCCGTCCCCCCCGTTGTTCCCGCGGCCCGCCACCACCACGACCTCGGCGTCAGGGTCCGCCACGTCGGCCACCTCCCTGGCCACCGCGTTCCCCGCCGACTCCATCAGTTTCTCCTCGGCGACGCCCAGGGCCGTCGCGTTCCTGTCGACGGCCGCCATTCGGTCGCTGGTGATCATGGGCGACCGTTCGACTGGTACTCCCTTATGTGCCGCGCCTATCGTCTGATGGAGAACCCCTCCAGGTCCGTCGGCTCGCCGTACTCGACCTCGACCGATTCGACGTCTGCGGCCGGGCTCCCGGTGTGACACCACTCCACCATCTCCTCGACCACCGTTTCCGGCCCCTCGAAGACCGCCTCCACCCGGCCGTCGTCCAGGTTCTTCACCCACCCGTCGAGGTCCCGCTCGCGGGCAGCGTCGCGGGTGTTCGCCCGATAGTAGACGCCCTGGACGGTTCCGGAGACGAACACGTGTGCGCTGATGCGCTCTCCCATGGCCGTGCGGAACGGCGCCCGAACTAAGAATGTGTGGCCGCCCCCTCCGATCGGAGGGCGTCACGGTGGCGGAGGTAGTGAAACAGGTACGTCTGGGCCACGCCGGGGTACGGTGCCAGCCGCTCGCGAATCGCTCGCGAGGTCGCCGCGTACGACGCCTGGGTGATGTCGGGGAAGTGGTCCTCGATGGCCGATCGAATCCAGGTGTCGAGAGGAACCGGTTCGGTGTATCCGAGCGAGAACAGGAGGACGCAGTCGGCCACCTTCTCGCCCACGCCGACGAATCCCGTCGCGGCCTCCCGCGCGCCTTCGTAGGAGCGGTCCACGAGGTCCGCTCGCGTGAGGTCGCCGGCGGCCACCATCGACGCGGTGCGGATCACGTACGGCGCCCGGTACCCCAGGCCGAGGTCCCGGAGGGCCGACTCACGGGCTCCCGCCAGCGACGACGGATCCGGGAAGGCGTGGACCTGGTCCCCCTCGAAGGCGTGTGCGGTCCCGTACGTCTCCGCGAGCCCCTGGACCAGCGAGTGGATCCGCTCGACGCGCATCTGTGCCGAGAGAACGAACGAAACGAGCGTCGGAAAGAACGGCTCCTCGACGACGCGAAGCCCCGGGAACGCGTCGGCCGCGGCCTCCACGACGTCGAGGCCTGGCAACGAGTCGATCATCGTCGCCATCGACTCGTCCAGCCCGAAGACGCGGCGCAGGGCGGCGGTCGGGTCGCCCGTCGACCGCCACTCGAGCGCGTCGGCCGTCTGCCGGACCGCCACCACGCGCCCGTCGAGGACCGACCGATACCACGCGCTCCCACCCCGTGGGGCGGGGTCGCGATACGTCCGGCCGTCCAGTCGTCGCCAGCGAAACGTCTGGCCGCTCTCGAGGGTCGCCTGGAGGTCGAAGGGGCCGGGGTACGACGAGCGCGGTATGGCACCGGTCTCCATCGAGGGCACCTCGGGGCGAGTGCGGGAGAAACCTGTCGTTTCAGGCCAATCTATTTTAATTGGGGGTGCCAATCACGTCACGCAACCATGGATTGTAGGGTCGTCGTCGAGGCGGCGGTACCGGTGTACGACGTCGAATCGTCGGACGAGGCGGTGCGCATCGCCATCTCGAAGACGGGCGAGATGCTCAATCCCGACCTCAACTACGTCGAGATCAACATGGGCGAGCGCCACTGCCCGCACTGCGGGGAGGAGCTCGAACCCGCCTTCGTCGCGGCGGACGAGAGCCTGGTGGCCCTCGAACTCGAGATGACCGTGTTCAACGTCGAACGGGAGGAACACGCCTCGCGCATCGCCCGCAAGGAGATCGGCAAGCGCCTCGAGAACATTCCCCTCGAGGTCCTCGAGGTCGAGGTCATCGAGGACGAGGCCGAGGACGATACCGAGGCGTCCGGGACCACCGACGAGGGAGAGGAGGGAGACGACGACGTCTTGCC
>JBDGUD010000049.1:0-32668 GCA_042216165.1 Halanaeroarchaeum sp. | reverse complement strand
TGCAAGCGAGCGGAGCGAGCGCTGCAAAAGGTCGAAGTGTGCGCCCGGAACACTAACGACCGGCCTCATCCCTGGCTGTGTGCCGCGTCGGCCGGGAAACCCTCGTGCCGGGCGGGGGCGAGTGCCCCATCGGTGTCGCGCACCGGGGTTCTCCGCCGGTCATCGCGCCCTCGTGGACGAACTCGGGCGGGGACTGCGGTACGCGGATGGGTCTACGTGCGAGGAGCGGGTAAGCGTGACGGCGTCAGTGGGTCGCGTCCTCGAACTCCTCGCCGCGCTCCGTGAGTTCGAAGACCTCCTCGTGAGTCTCGCAGAGACCACAGACCGACTCGGCCATACCCTCCTCCGCGAGTTCGCCGAGGGCCGATTGGGCTTCCGCCCGCGAGATGTGGGCCTCTGCTGCCACCTCCGAGGGGGTGAGGGGCCCGCGATTGGAGAGGACGACCCGCGCCAGTTTCCCCGTGCAGGACAGCACCCCCGTGTGACACATGGTCCGTTCTATCCGTTCCCCGTCAAAAACCCTTGTCGAAGCGGCGAAGACGGCACCGACCGGCGTCGAGAGAGGTGGACTCAAGGGGGAGGTGACGGTATGAACGGACATGCCGACCGACATCGCCGTCCTCCGGCAGAAGATACACGGCCTCGAGGCAGCCGACCTGGCGGCCGAGATCAGGGAGCGACTGCCGACCTACGACGTGACCGTCGCGCAAACCCCCAACGACGAGCGAGCGTTGCTCGCAGAGGCCACCGTCGCCGTCGGGCACAGCATCGCGGTCGACGACCTCTCCCGGGCCGAGAACCTGGAGCTCTTCGCCTGCGTCTACGCGGGCACCGACCACCTGCCGATAGAAGAACTCGAGCGGGCCGGCGTCACGGTGACCAACGCCGCTGGCGTCCACGGTCCGAACGTCGCCGAGTGGGTCCTGGGCGCGATCCTCTCGTTCACCCGGCGGTTCCACCTGGCGTGGCGCCAGAAGGAACGCCGGGAGTGGCGGTCATACCGGGCGCGGGAGTTCCAGGGGAGCACCGTGACGGTGATCGGTCTCGGGGCCATCGGGCAGACGGTGGTCGACCGCCTCGAGCCGTTCGACGTCCACACCGTCGGAATTCGACACTCCCCGGAGAAGGGCGGACCGACGAACGAAGTCCTCGGATACGACGACGAAGACCTCCACGACGCGCTCAGCCGGACCGACTACCTCGTCGTGGCTGCCCCACTCACGGACCTCACTGAGGGACTCATCGACGCGGCGGCGATTCGGACCATGCCGCCCGACGCGGTAGTGATCAACGTCGGCCGCGGCCCCATCGTCGACACGGACGCACTGGTCGAGGCGCTCCAGACCAACGCCCTCCGTGGTGCGGCACTCGACGTGACCGACCCCGAGCCGCTGCCCCAGGACCACGTCCTCTGGGGATTCGAGAACGTTCTCGTCACGCCCCACAACGCCGGTCACACGCCCAGGTACTACGAACGGCTGGCCGACATCTTGGCGCGCAATCTCGCACGCGTGGAGGAGACCGGCTCGTACGACGACCTCGAGAACCAGGTCGTCTGAAGCGATCAGACCGGCAACACGTAGCGGTCGTCGTCCTTGAGATACTCGGTGAACCGTTCGCCGATGTAGAAGACGTCGATGCCCAGTGCCTCCAGGTCCTCGACGGCGTCGAAGTTCTCCGCACACGCCCGGCACGCCTCGACGGTGACTCCCGCCTCCTGGAAATCGCCGATCCAGCCCTGCAGGTCCTCGTCATCGACGAGCAGTCCCGTGGACGCGCCCCAGACGATCACCCGGACGGACGCCCACCAGTCGCGTCTGGCGGCGTTGAGCGCGTACATGAACAGCATGTTCTCGACCGTCTCCTTCTCGGGCGTCGTCCAGAGCACGACGAGTTCGGATTCGTCCGCCATGTCGGGCGCTTCGTCCGCCGGGGTACTAAGTTCCGCCGACCTCCATCAGAGCCATCCCTCGGCGGCCAGCAGTTCCCCGTTGAGGATGCTGGCACCCGCCGCGCCGCGGATGGTGTTGTGCGAGAGGACGTTGAACTGGTAGCCCCTGTCCGTTTCCTGAATCCCGCCTACCGCGATTCCCATTCCGTCGCCGACCATCCGGTCCAGGCGCGGCTGGGGGCGGTCGGGTTCGTCGAAGACGTGGATGAGGGGGTCGGGTGCCGTGGGGAGGTCCTGCGTCGGCGCGTTCCGGAACGCCGCCTTCAACTCGTCCACGGTGGGGTCCTCGGCCAGTTCGACGAAGACGTTCTCCAGGTGTCCGTCGATGGTCGCGATCCGGTTGCACGACGCCGCGACGGTGGCGTCGTGCCAGTCCACGCCCTGCTCGCTCACCGCGCCGAGGAGTTTGCGGGACTCCGTCTCCATCTTCTCCTCCTCCCCGCCGATGTGCGGGATGGCGTTGTCGATGATCTCCATCGAGGTGACCCCGGAGTAGCCCGCCCCGGAGACGGCCTGAAGGGTCGAGACCTGCACGCCCTCGAGCCCGAACCGGTCGATGACGGCGAGCGCCGGGACCATCGTGATCGTCGAACAGTTTGGATTCTTCACGAGCGCACCCTCCCAACCGCGGCGCTCGCGCTGTTCCTCGATCAGCCCGAGGTGTTCGGGGTTGATCTCGGGGATGACGAGGGGGACGTCGTCGTCCAGGCGGGCGTTCGAGGAGTTCGAGGAGACCACGTGACCCGCCTCCAGGAAGGGGGGCTCGACCTCCTCCGCGACGCCCGACGGCAGCGAGGAGAAGAGCAAATCGACGTCGTCGGAAACGGCCTCGGGGTCGGTCTCCAGGACCCGCATCTCGGCCACGTCGTCGGGAATGGGGGAACCGACGCGCCACTTGGCCGCCTCGCGGTACGTCCGGCCAGCGCTCTCGTCGCTCGCGGTCAACGCGGCGATTTCGAACTCTGGATGGTCGTCGAGCAACTGGACGAACCGCTGGCCGACTGCGCCCGTGGCACCGAGAATGCCAACGCGAATCATACGTGGACTGGACGCCTGACGGAGTAATGCCTTCGGTTGCGGGAAGGTTTTGTCAGTTCAACTTGCGGGTGACGTACCCGGCGATCCGGTTGCGCACTTCCTTGGACTCGATGTTGGTGAGCTCGGTGACGCTCTTCTTGTTGTGTTCGAAGTCATCGGGGTGGAACGCCTCCGGGTACCGCTCCATGAGGACGTTCCCCGTCTTCTTGACGTAGTCGGGCTTGATGGCCATGTGGCCGGATTTGCGCCGCTGCGGTGAAAAACCATTCGTTCCGGTCCAACCCGGGTCACCACTCGACCGTGTCGCGCAGGCGCTCGAGCGCCGCCATTTCGCGCTCGCCACCGCAGGTCTCCACCACGTCCTCGAAGTACGACAGGCGGTCGCGAAGCGTCCCGTCGTCGTAGGTCGGAACGCCCAGGCGAGAGGCGGCGACCGTCATCTCGATCACGGCGTTGGTGCCCCGGTTGGTCACCGGAACGGTCCGTCGCTCCACGGTCGATTCCGTCGGTTCGAGCGCCCAGTCGACCCAGCCCGTTTCGCCGGATTCGCCACGTCCGATCGCGGTCGCCTCGACGCGCGCCCAGGCGTCAGCCGTCTCCGGGACCGGGTCCGGTCTGTGCACCTCCGTCAGCGCTGCCTCGACGAACAGCAGGGGATCCCGACCGAAGGTGACCACCGCCGCCCCCGCCCGTTCGAGGTTCCGACGAGTGTTCGTCGCCCCCCAGGTGCGGGCGGTGGCCGGGTCGCCCGCACGCACTCCCAGCGCCGCGACGTTCCACGTGTCCCCGGGGTCGGGGGTCACCGTCACCGTCTCGGCGATGCCGTCGAAACCGACCGGCCAGTCCCTCATACCGCAAGCCCCCGCTGGAGGGCGACGTAGAGTCCCGCGGCCGTCACGTCGGCCGTCGTCCCCGGGTTGATGTCACGGTCCACGAGTTCGTCGGCGAACGCCTCGACGTCCTTTCGAGGTGCGCCGAGCAGGTCGGCGGCCCGTTCGCTGACGGCCGACGCCACGTCATCGCCGTGGCGTTTCGCGACGAGCGTGTCGGGCGCGTCCGCGAGGAGGTGGAGGAAGGTGTCTGCGACCCGGTCCAGCACCGGCCCGTCGTCGGACACGAGCCTGTCTGCCGTCGCCATCGTTCGCTCGAATCCGCCCGTCCACTCCGCCGCCACCCCGTCCTCCGGTGCCGAGAGCGCCATCACGTCCGAGAGGGCGAGGCCGCGCGATTCCAGGGCCGGAATCGCGTCGCTGCCGCGACGGACGTCCAGATCGCCCGCGCCCTCGGGCGGGTCGGTGACGAAGACGTCGACGTGATCGAAGGCCCGGTAGAAGGCCCTGGCGTCCTCGACCGTGGTCGCCGAGACGACGGCCTCGACGCCCTCTCCGGTCGGGGGGTCGTCCTCCGTGGCCGCGACCAGCGGGACCAGGAGGAGCAACGCCCCGAACTGGGTGTTGCCGCCGCCCTGATCGGCCATCCCCGCGACCGCCCGCTCGAAGGCGGCACCGACCGGCCCGCCCGTCGCGGCCCGAGCCAGTCCATCGCGCGCCCCCACGGCGCCGGCGAGGAAGTGCTCGAATCGCAGGTCCTCGAGGTCACGGTGCCGGTCCACGTTGCCCGGTTTCGGCGTCCCGGCCACCTCGAGCAGGAGGGCGAGTTCGGCGTTCGCCGGCGGGTCTCGTGCACTCACGCGAACCACTCCCGCACCGTCTCGGCGACCGGTTCGAGGACCGCTGGATCGTCGCTCGGACGACCCACGCTGACTGCGTCGGCGCCGTAGGCCAGGTACTCGCGTGTCGTGGCCTCGTCGCGCACCCCGTTGTTGGCGATCACGAACGCATCAGTCGCGTGGACCACGTCGGCGATCACGGACTCCGAGTCCATCGCGTCCACGTGGATCGCGTCCGCCCCGGCCCGCTCGACGCGCGCCGCGAGGGCGGCGAGGTCGACGCCCTCGACCTCCGCCCTGACCTTCACGCTGACCGTCGCCCCGGTCGACGCCGCCGCGGCCACCTGGTCGGCCAGGCGCTCGGGGGCCCGGAGCAATGACTCGCCAGCCCCCACGGCGCACATCTCCTCCTGCCTGCAGTGGGCGTTCACCTCGATGACGGCGTCGTGGTCGGCACAGATGCGGGCGGTCCGCTCGATCGGGTCGGGGCCCACCGCTCTGACGTTGCAGCCGGCGTCGATCGGAACGTCGGTCAGGGCCGCGAGTTGCTCTCGCAGGAACGCCGCGGGGTCGGCCGGCAGGAATTCCGTGCGATCACGGTCAGCGACCATCCGTCGGGCGGCCTCGCGCGTCGGTTCGTCGAGAGCCAGACCGCCGAGGAAGGCGATCCCCGCGTACGGCGCTCCGGCGCGCGCCCACGCCGCGTCCGATTCGCCGCTCAGACTCGCCAGCGCCAGGCGGGGGGCGAACATCAGATCCCCTCCAGCGCCCGGTGAACGGCCCTGGCGACCCGACCTGCGTCCTCCTCGTCGTCCATCCGGGTGTCGGTCCGCACGACCGGCCGGTCCAGGTCGGTGCCGTCGTCCTCGTCCAGGACGAACGCGTCGGCGAAGTCGTAGACGTCGGCCACTCCCGCCGTACTCGCCTCCTCGCCGACCGCTCGCATGAGGGCGGCGGCGGGACCGGAGAACGTCTCGTCCTCGACGAACGGTGAGACCGCCACCACGCGGGACGCCCGGAGCGCCGCCGCGTATTCGTCGATGGCGAGGATCGGACCGATGCTCGTGACGGGGTTGGACGGGCCGATTACCACTGGGTCCTCGAGGGCCTCGAGCACCGCCTCGGTCGGTTCGGCCGCCGCCGCGCCGCGGAACTCCACGTCCTCGACCGTCGGTTCGCCGCCCCTGGCGACCCAGAACTCCTGGAAGTGCATCTCCTCCTCCGGGGTATGGACGATGCTCGCCACGGGGTCGTCGCTCATCGGGAGCACGTCGGCGGCGAGGTCGAAGGCGTTCGCGAGGATCCGCGTCACCCGGGTGAGCGAGTGTCCCTCGTCGAGGAGG
This sequence comes from Halanaeroarchaeum sp., assembly GCA_042216165.1. Taxonomy (GTDB): domain Archaea; phylum Halobacteriota; class Halobacteria; order Halobacteriales; family Halobacteriaceae; genus Halanaeroarchaeum. The sequence continues at coordinate 26,667 of JBDGUD010000049.1, read as the reverse complement.
CTCGTCCGGAAGAGGTGGACGGCGCGGTCCCGGTCGCCGATGTGCATGAACTCGCCCGCCGCGGAGAAGCGCCGCCAGCGGGCCAGTTTCCGCCCCTGGCGTTGCCTGGCGTCGGGGAGGTACCGCGGCTCACGGTCGATGCCCGCGGCCCCCGAGAGGCGGGTCAGTTCGTCGTGGGTCGCGGTCGGGTCGTCCTCGATGCCCCACCAGCGGTCGCGGTCGAGTTCCCCGGCCCGTTCGTAGAGGACGGTGTCGAGGTCCGGACAGACGAGGAGGCCGCCGAGTTCCACGTCGTCGCCGGTGTTCGCGACGACGGTGGTCGCCGCGGGTGGGAAGACCGCGTCGGCACCGGCGAGCAACTTGGGGGTCCCCGTGCCGCCGGCGAGAAACGTCACCATGGTGCGGGCCAGGGCCCGGACCGAATAAACGCTTGCGTGTCAACCGGTCGTCGCGTTCGCGGCCGCCTCGACCCAGGACGGACGATCGACCGTGGTCGTACCGATTCCGGAGTAGGTCGTCGTCCGCACGAACGTCCCGGTCAGCGCACCGTCGTTCGCGGCGATCGTGGCGTTCGAGACCCGCCGGACGACCAGGCCGTCCTCGCGGACGTAGAGGGTGACATCGACGGCGACCGTGAGGACGTTTGCCCCGAGGTCGCGCACGAGCGTGGCGTTCTCACCGGTCTGGTTCGCCTCGTACACCCAGACCTCCTGGCCGTTCACCGTCGCTGTCCCGTTCGCCTCGAACGTGTAGTTCTCGACCGTCGCGACGAGGTCGGGTCGGACGATGCGCGAGACGTTCACGTGGCGTTCCACGACGCGGTACTGCGGGTCGGTCTCGCCGACGCGCTGGTAGACCCTCCCGCCGTCCACGTACGTGTCGACCTGGCCGATGGCCGTGTCCACCGTGAGGTTCGCGCGGTTGGCGGGGCGGTCGATCGCCGCCCACACGGTGCTCGTCCCCATCCGTTGCCCGCCGAGCGTGGCGGTCGAGTTGGCCGTCACGGTGTAGGTGCCGGCGTTCGCGAAAACGGACCAGTGGTCGGCCGCGACGGTTTCGGCGTCGAGTGGCGTCTCGTGAGGCGCGCCTCCCGTCGGCGCGCTCACGCACCCCGCGGTCACCACGAGGAGGGCGAGGACTCCGACGACTGAGCGGCTTCGGGCGTGCATACTCGTCCGTGCCGGGCCCCGCGGATAGCACTTTCGCACGACGGTTTTTATGGGAAGGCGACCAATCCATGCCCGATGACGACGGTCAAGGACAGCGTCCACGACCACATCGAGGTCACGGGCGTTGCGGCGGCCCTCATGGACACGCCGCCGGTCCAGCGGCTGCGCCGGGTCGCACAACTCGGGACGGTCCCGCTGGTCTACCCGTCGGCGAACCACACGCGATTCGAGCACAGCCTCGGGGTCTATCACCTCGCCGACCGTGCGCTCTCGCACCTCGACGTCCACGGTCGCCGGGCAGAGACCGTCCGAGCGGCCGCCATCCTCCACGACGTCGGCCACGGGCCCTACAGCCACAACGTCGAGGACCTCATCCACCGCCGGACGGGCAAATACCACGACGACGTGGCCGACCTCGTCACCGACGGGGAGGTGGCGCGGGTCCTCGACGCGCACGAAATCGACCCCGATGGGATCGTCCGCCTGATCAAGGGCGAGGGCCTCGTGGGCCAGCTCGTGGCCGGCGAACTGGACGTGGACCGGATGGACTACCTCGTCCGGGACGCCCACCACACCGGCGTCCCGTACGGGACGATCGACCACCAGCGGCTCGTCCGGGCGCTCCGGTTCGTGGAGGGCGAACTGGTCCTCGACGAGGGGAACGTCCAGACCGCGGAGAGCCTCCTGGTCGCGCGGGCGCTCATGAATCCGACCGTCTACAATCACCACGTGGCCCGCATCTCGAAGGCGATGCTCAGGCGGGCGACCGAGGCGCTGATCGACGGCACCGACGTCACCGCGGACGAGGTCAGGCGGATGGACGACGCGGAGTTGCTCGTCGCGATCCGCTCCCACGAGGGGAGCGCGCGACTCGGCGAACGGCTGGCCGAGCGCTCGCTGTACAAGCGGGCGGTCTGGGCCGAGATGGGTGACGTCGGCGACCCGTTCGACGACGACCTCTTCGATGCAGACCCCGATCGGGTCCGCGAGTACGAGCGGGCCATCGCCGACCGGGCCGGCGTCGACCCAGAGCACGTGATCGTCGACGTGCAGGGGCGGCCGACGATGACCGAATCCACCAGCCGGGTGCTCGTGAACGGGGAGATTCGCCCGCTGGACGAGCAGTCCACGCTGGTCCGGGCGATCCAGATGACCCAGCGCGAGCAGTGGCGACTGGGCGTCTACGCGCCGGACCCCGCGACACACCCGGTCGGGCGTGCCGCCGAGTCGGTTCTCGGGCTGGAGACCGCGGGGGCGCTGATCGCGGAGAACGACTCCCCTGGCCGGTACGCGACCCTTGAGGATTTCGACGGGGCTTAGGCCGCGGAAACACGACCCGGGAGCATGGAACTCAGCGGGACGGTGTTGCGGGGGCCGGACTTCGAGCCGATCCACGGCCGCGTCGTGATCGAGGACGACGAGATAGTGGCCGTCGAGGAGACCGGCACGAGCCCCGGCGACGACGTCGTGCTCCCGGCGTTCGTGAACGCGCACACGCACGTGGGCGACTCCATCGCCAAGGAGGCGGGGCGGGGTCTCGACCTCGACGAACTGGTCGCGCCGCCGGACGGGCTCAAACACCAGCTGCTGCGGGAGGCCGACGAGACGGCGAAGGTCGAGGCCATGCGCCGGACCGTCCAGTTCATGGCCTCCTCGGGAACGGCAGCCTTCCTCGACTTCCGCGAGGGGGGCGTCGCGGGCGTGGAGGCGCTGCGCGAGGCCGCCAGCGACAGCCCCGTTCGTGCGCTCGCGTACGGCCGAGACGAGGAGGCGGTCCTCGAGGTGGCCGACGGTTTCGGCGCGAGCGGCGCGAGCGACGCCGAATTCGACGCCGTCCGGCGGGCCGCCCGCGAGGCGGGCAAGCCGTTCGGCATCCACGCCGGCGAACGGGACAGCGGTGACGTCAACCCCGCCCTCGACCTGGAACCGGACCACCTGGTTCACATGGTCCACGCGACCGACCTGCACCTCGAGCGCCTCGCGGACTCGGGCGTCCCGGTGGTGGCCTGTCCGAGGTCCAACCTCGTGACGGGCGTGGGCCTGCCCCCGCTCCGGGACCTGCTGGACCACACGACCGTCGCCCTGGGGACTGACAACGTCATGCTCAACGGCCCCTCGATGTTCAGGGAGATGGAGTTCGCGGCGAAGTGCTGTGACGTCGACGCCGTCGACGTGCTCCGCATGGCCACGGTGAACGGGGCGCGCGTCGCTGGCATCGGCGGCGGCATCCTCGAACCGGGACAGCCCGCCCGACTGCTCGTCCTCGACGGGGACTCCGATAACCTTGCGGGCTACCAGGATCCGGTCCGCGCAGTCGTGCGACGGGCGGGAACGAGTGACGTCGAACGGGTCGTCCTGCCGGCGAACAGTTAAGACCGGGCCGCCGGTAGTACGGGGCAGTCGATGGGTCTGTACGAACGAATCCTGGTCCCGACGGACGGTTCGGAGGCGACCGAGCGTGCCGTCCGAGAAGCCGTCGACCTGGCGGCCGAACACGGCGCGACGATTCACGCGCTCTACGTCCTCAACACGGCGAGTTTCGCGAGCATACCGACCGAGTCCTCCGTCGAGGGCATCTCCGAGATGCTCGAGCGCGAGGGCGAGACGGCCCTCGAGTCGGTCTCGGCCGTCGCGGCGGAACGCGACGTCCCGGTCGAACCCGTCACGCTCGACGGGTCGCCGGCGCGAGAGATCGTCCGGTACGCGGAGCGGGAGGACTGCGATTTGATCGTCATGGGGACCCACGGACGCGGGGGCATCGACCGACTCCTCCTCGGGAGCGTCGCCGAGCGGGTGGTTCGTTCCGCGAGCGTCCCGGTTCTCACGGTCCGCGTGGACGAGGACTGATCACTCGGTGGCCGGTCGCAGGTGCTCGCAGTCGCCGGCGTGGACGGTCCGATTCTCGCCGTCCACCGAGACCACGAGGGCGCCGGTCGCGGTGACGTCCACCGCGTCGCCTTCGAAGACCTCCCCACCGGCGTCGATCCTGACCCGCTGGCCGAGAGTGACGGCGTGCTCGCACCAGGCCGGCAGGACGTCCCCGGGCCTCGCCGACAGATCCGCGAACCGTTCGAGGACGTCCTGGACGAGCGTGCGGCGATCGATCCGTCCGACCTCGACCTGCACGCTCGTGGCTGTGGCCGGCAGGGAGGCCGCCTCGACGTTCGCGTTGACGCCCACGCCGACGACGACCCAGGAGACCCGGGCGGACTCGCCCTCCATCTCGGTGAGGATCCCGGCGAGTTTCGCGCCGCCCCGATCGCCCCCGCCCGGCACGACCACGTCGTTCGGCCACTTGATGGCCGCCTCGACGCCTCGATCCCGGACCGCCTCGGTGACCGCGACGGCCGCCGCCAGGGTCAGCAGCGGCACGCGGGCAGGCGGGAGGTCGGGCGCGAGGGCGATGCTCAGCCAGACGCCGCCGCTCGGCGAGTTCCACTCGCGGTCCCGCCGGCCCCGGCCACCGGTCTGCTCGTCCGCCAGGATCACGACGTTCGGGTCGCCGGCCGTCGCTCGCTCCCTGGCCAGGGCGTTCGTGCTCGGGACCGACTCGTGGTACTCGACCTCGTAGGGGGCCTCGAGGCCGTACTCCACGGCTTCGGCCCCGTAGTCCGGAACCGAGACCAGGTCGTACCCCGCCTCGGTCCCGACGACGTCGAAACCAGCCTCGCGGAGCGCCTCGACGTGGTTCCAGACCGCGGCCCGGGAGACGTCGAGGCGCTCGGCGAGGTCGGGGCCGGTCACCGGCCCCTCGGCGAGCGCGTCGAGGATCGCGCGCCGGGTCTCGTGCATGTCCGCCGATACCCGCCGCGCGAGTAAGAAGGATTCGCTCACTCGATGACGACCAGCGTGTCGCCCATGTCCACGGAGTCGTCGGGAGAGACCGCGACCCGACTGACGGTCCCGCCGTGGGAGGCGACCACGTCGTTTTCCATCTTCATGGCCTCGAGGACGCAGAGGACGTCGCCCGCCTGGACCTCGTCGCCCTCCTCCACGTCGACCGAGAGGATCGTCCCCTGCATGTCTGCGGTCACGACCTCGCCCTCGCCGGTCGCGACCGCATCGTCGTCGTCCCCACCCGCCGGTTCGGGTTTCGTCCCCGACTCCTCGGTGGCAACCGCGAGGTCGGCCGCGCCCCGTTCCTCCAGGTTGACGTCGAAGCGCTTGCCGTCCACTTCGACCGTGAACTCGCGCTCGATCGTGTCCTCGCCCTCCGGGGCCCCGCCGGACTCGGTACCCCACCGCTCCTGGGCGTCGGCGATGCGACCGACGTCGAACTCGTCGTCGAGGTACTTCGTCGTGTGCGTTCCCTCGACGAAGACGTCGTCGGTGAGCATCAGCCGGTGGAACGGGATGACGGTCGTGATTCCCTCGACGTCGAATTCCGCGAGGGCGCGCTCGCTCCGTGCGATCGCCTCCTCGCGGTCCTCGCCGTGCACGACGAGTTTCGCGATCATCGAGTCGTAGTCGGTGACCAACTCGTCGCCCTGGCGGAGGGCGTCGTCGACCCGAACCCCGATACCGCCCGGCGGATCGTAGGTCTCGAGCGTGCCACCCGGGGATGGCGCGAACTCCTCGGCGGCGTTCTCGGCGTTGATCCGGAACTCGAACGCGTGGCCGTCGATCTCGACGTCGTCCTGGTCGAAGACGAGTTCGTCGCCCGCCGCGACGCGGAGTTGCCACTTCACGATGTCGATGCCCGTGATCTCCTCGGTGACGGTGTGCTCGACCTGGATGCGCGTGTTGACCTCGAGGAAGTAGAACTCGCCGTCCTCGACCAGGAACTCGACCGTCCCGGCGTTGGTGTACTCGGCCTCCCGGACGCCCCGCCTGGCGGCCTCGCCGATCCGCTCCCGGAGGTCGTCGGAGAGCACGGGACTGGGGCCCTCCTCGATGATCTTCTGCTGGCGGCGCTGGAGCGAACAGTCGCGCTCGCCCAGGTGGCGGACGTTGCCGTGGTGGTCGGCGAGAATCTGGACCTCGATGTGCTTCGGATCCTCGAGGAAGCGCTCGATGTAGACGGTCGGGTTGTCGAAGTACGCCTCGCCCTCGCGCTTGGCCGACTCGAGTTTCTCCGCCACGTCCTCGGGGGAGCGGACGATCTTCATCCCCCGGCCGCCACCGCCACCCTCTGCCTTGATCGCGACCGGGTAGCCGTGATCGTCGGCGAAGGCCTCGATCTCCCCGGGATCGGTCACCGGTTCGGTCGTCCCCGGGACGATCGGCACGTCCGCCGTGGACATGATCTGTCGGGCCTGAGTCTTCTCGCCCAGGTTGCGCATCGCCTCGCTCGCGGGGCCGACCCAGGTCAGGCCGTCGGTCTCCTCGACCTTCGCGGCGAATTCGGCGTTCTCCGCGAGGAAGCCGTAGCCCGGGTGGATCGCGTCCGCGCCCGATCGCTCCGCGGCGTCGATCACCGCCTCGTGGTCGAGGTAGGAGTCGGCCGCCCGGGCCGGGCCCACGTTGTAGGCCTCGTCCGCGTAGCGGACGTGTCCGGAGTGCTTGTCGGCCTCGCTGTAGACGGCGACGGTCTCCAGGCCCAGTTCTTCGGCGGCGCGCATGACGCGCACGGCGATCTCTCCTCGATTGGCGACGAGAACCTTGTCGAACATTTTGGTGATACCGTTTGGATACTCCCCTACTCACTTTGTCGGTTCGGTTCGAGGACCGTCAGAACCGGTCGCGCCGACCGGCGGCGGCCCAGGGATCGGTGGGGGCGTCCCGCGGCACGCGGGTCGAACACCCGGCGGTCGATTCGACGCGGGCCGCGAAGCGCCACTGTGCCCCCTGCCAGGTCTCCGCCGATTCCTCCGCACCGCTCGCGCGTGCCCGGTCGTTCAGGTGCGCGCCGATCGCTGCCGCGATGGCCGCCGCCTCGTCCGGGTCGGCGGTCTCGGGGACGTCGATCTCAAAGCGGGATGTTGCCATGTTTCTTCTCGGGGAGGGAGTCGCGCTTGCTCTCGAGCATCTCCAGGTCGTCGATCAGGCGCGGGCGCGTCTCCTGTGGCTCGATCACGTCGTCGAGGAAGCCCTGATCGGCCGCCGTGTAGGGGTTGGCGAACTCCTCGCGGTACTCCTCGATGAGGTCCTCGCGGAGGTCGTCCGGGTCCTCGGCCTCGGACAGTTCTTCGCGGTAGAGGACGTTGACCGCACCCTTCGGACCCATCACCGCGATCTCGGCGGTTGGCCAGGCGTAGTTGACGTCGGCGCCCAGGTGTTTCGACGCCATGACGTCGTACGCCCCGCCGTAGGCCTTGCGCGTGATGACGGTGAGGAGCGGAACGGTCGCCTCGGAGTAGGCGTAGAGCAGTTTCGCGCCGTGGCGGATGATGCCACCGTGTTCCTGGTCCGTCCCCGGCATGAAGCCGGGCACGTCCACGAAGGTCACGATGGGGATGTTGAAGGCGTCGCAGAACCGGACGAACCGGGAGGCCTTATCGGACGCGTCGATGTCGAGCGTGCCGGCGTTGACCCGGGGCTGGTTCGCGACCACGCCGACCGACTTGCCGTCGAGGCGGGCGAATCCGACAGTCACGTTCTGGGCGAAGTCCGGCTGGACCTCGAAGAACGAGTCCTCGTCGACGACGTGGTCGATCACGTTCACCACGTCGTAGGGCTTGCGGGGCTGGTCGGGGACGATCCGCTTGAGTTCCTCGTCACGCCGGTCGGGGTCGTCCCAGGGATCGACCGCTGGCGGATCGGCCATGTTGTTCTGGGGGATGTACGAGAGGAGACGCTTGACGTCGTCGAGGGCTGCCTCCTCGGACGGTTCCGCGAAGTGGGCCACACCCGAGTTCGCCGAGTGGGTCGTCGCACCCCCGAGTTCGTCGAAGGACACCTCCTCGCCGGTGACCGTCTCGATGACGTCCGGTCCGGTGATGAACATGTGGGAGGTGTCCTTGACCATGAAGACGAAGTCGGTGATGGCCGGCGAGTAGACCGCGCCGCCGGCACAGGGACCCATGATGGCCGAAATCTGGGGGACGACCCCGCTGGCTTCGGTGTTCTGCCGGAAAATCTCCCCGTAGCCGGCCAACGAGGAGACGCCCTCCTGGATGCGCGCGCCGGCGGAGTCGTTGATGCCGATGACCGGTGCCCCGACCTCCATGGCCTTCTCGTGGACCTTCTGGACCTTCTCGGCGAACACCTCGCCGAGGGAGCCACCGAAGACGGTGAAGTCGTGAGCGTAGACGAAGACGGTCCGGCCGTTGACGTCGCCGTAGCCGGTGACCACGCCGTCGCCCGGAATCTGGGTCTCTTCCATTCCGAAGTTGTGCGACCGGTGGGTTCGCAGCTGGTCGAACTCGTTGAAGGTCCCGTCGTCGAGGAGGTACTCGATGCGCTCGCGAGCCGTCATCTTCCCGCGGTCGTGCTGGGACTCGATCTTGTCCTCGCCGCCGCCGAGACGTGCCTCCTCGCGCAGCGAACGCAGTTCCTCGATCCGTTCGTCCATGGTCATGTCAGATACTGTCTCCCTTCTGGCACCACGCGCAAAAGGATTCCGAGTCGTCCCGGTCGTCCTGGCCTCTCGGGGTCGGGGTGCCTAGGACTCCCCGTAGACCGGGACCGCCGCGCCGCTGGTGACCGGCATCGCGTCGGTCGAGAGCGCCAGGATCGACCGGGCGACGTCCGCCGGATCGGTCCACGCGTCGTGGTCCGCGTCGGGCATCGCCTCCCGATTCGCAGGCGTGTCGATCACGCCCGGCATCACGGCGTTGGCTCTGAGGGAGCCCTCGTTCTCCGCCGCGATGGACTCGATCAGCAGGCGAACCCCGGCCTTGCTGGCGCGGTAGACGGCGTCGCCTTCGCCGCCCTCGAGAGAGGACCTGGCGCTGACGGCCACCATCGCGCCCCCGGCATCCCGGAGGTGGGGGATGGCGTGCTTCGCACCGAGAAACGCGGTCTTCAGGTTGACGTCCACGAGCAGGTCGAACGTCTCGGCGTCGGTCCCCTCGACCGGCGACCCGCCCTGCCAGGTACCGGCGACGGCGAGGAGGTAATCCAGGCGGCCGTGTTCCTCGACGACCGCCGCCACCACCTCGCGAACGTCGCTCTCGTCGGTGAAGTCGGCCTCGTAGAAGTCGACCGTCCCCGGATCGAGGGGCGTCTCCCCCGAGGGTTCCCGGAGGTCGGTCCCGCAGACGGTGGCGCCGGCGTCGTCGAAAGCCTCGCAAACGGCGCTGCCGAGCGCGCCGGTCGCCCCGCTCACCAGGGCGACCCGGTCACGGAGGTCGAAGGACGCGTCCATGCGACCGGGTACTGCGGCGAGAAAGAAAAAGACGGGTGTCTCAGGGTTCGACGAGCAACTTACCGAAGAAGCTCTCCGAGAGAACCGCCCGCTGTGCGTCGGCCGCCTCCTCGAGGGGGTAGGTCTCGGCGACGTCCGGGACGATGAGACCGTCGGCCATGAGCGACGCGACGCGCTCCAGGACGGCGCGAATGTCCGGCGTGTTGAACATGCTCATCAGCGTCAGTCGAACCTCCTTCGCCCTGGCGGCCGCCACGTTCTCGAAGCCCGCCTCCGGTTGCGTGTTCCCGATGCCGACGACGCGGGCTCCCACCTGGGCCACCGACGCGTCGAACTGCAGGTAGTCGTCCATGCGATGATCGAGGATCACGGCGGGGCGTCCGGCCTCGACGACCGGCGATTCGAGGTCCTCGAGGCGGTAATCGAATATCTCGTCCGCACCGAGACCGGCCAGCCGGTCGGCGTACGCCGGCCGGGCGGTGGCGTACACCTCGGCGCCGACCGCGTCGGCGAGCTGGACGGCGACGTGGCCGACGCCGCCCGATCCGCCGTGGATGAGGCAGGTCTCGGCCGGTTCGAGGTGGGCGTGATCGACAAGCGCGCGGAAAGCCGTGACGGTTGCCACGCCGGCGGCCCCGCCCTCCGCGAACGTCACGCCGTCCGGAAGACGGGCTATCCTGTCGGTCGGCGCGACGACGTACTCGGCGTAGGCCCCCTGATGGTCGCGACCCAGACCGGTCCCGAAGACGCGGTCCCCGACGTCGAAGTCGTCCACGCCGGGTCCCACCGCCTCAACGACTCCGGCCACGTCGCTGCCCGGGATCATCGGCAGACCCTTCGGCTGGTAGGTTCCCTCCCTGAAGTAGGTGTCTACCGGGTTGACCCCGGCAGCCTCGACGGCGACGAGAAGTTCGTCGGCTCGGGGCTCCGGGCGGTCCACCTCGTCGACCCGGAGGACCTCCGGGCCGCCGTGTTCGTGGTATCGGACGGCACGCATGTCACCGCTGTTCGCAGTGCCAGGGGATAAGTGTGGGTACCGGGGACGCCCCGGTCGGAGGCGGGGTCCTGGGGGGCCGCGACGCAAATGAGCGGGCTTTAAGCGCCGCCAGTACACCCGTTGTACTGCATGAGGCTACACGAGTATCAGGCGAAGGAGGTGTTCGCCGACGCCGGAATCCCGACGCCGGGGTCGTCGCTGGCCACCTCCGTCGACGAGGTCGTCGAGGCGGCCGCGGACCTCGGATTTCCCGTTGCCGTGAAGGCGCAGGTACACGTGGGCGGTCGCGGCAAGGCGGGCGGCATCAAGCTCGCCGAGGACGCGGACGAGGCACGCGAGGCCGCCGAGGACATCCTGGGCATGGACCTCAAGGGCTATCACGTGGACAGGGTCCTCGTCGAACGGGCCGTCGACTTCACCGACGAACTCTACGTCGGCGTCACGATGGACCGGGGCGAGGGGCGCCCGGTCGCGATGGTCTCCTCGAAGGGGGGCGTCAACATCGAGGAAGTCGCAGACGAGAGTCCAGAGGCCATCGCCCGCGAACACGTCGATCCGTCGTTCGGGATGCACCCGTACCAGGCCCGCAAGGCCGTCTACGACGCCGGCGTACCGATGGAGGTCGCGAGAGACGTCTCCTCGGTCCTCCAGACGCTGTATCGGTTGTGGGACGACCGCGACGCGAGCGAGGTCGAGGTCAACCCGCTGATGATCACGGCCGAGGGAGAGGTCGTCGCCGCCGACGCGGTCATGAACATCGACGACGACGCCCTGTTCCGGCAGCCCGACCTGGCCGAACTCGAGGAGGAATCCTACGAGGACGAACTCGAGCGCAAGGCCAGCGAGTACGACTTCGATTACGTCCGTCTCGACGGGAACGTCGGCATCATCGGCAACGGCGCCGGGCTCGTGATGACGACGCTCGACCTGGTGGACTACTACGGCGGCGACCCCGCCAACTTCCTCGACATCGGGGGTGGCGCAAAGGCGGAGCGCGTGGCCAACGCCCTCGACATGGTGTTCTCCGACGAAAACGTCGACGCGATCGTGTTCAACATCTTCGGCGGGATCACCCGCGGCGACGAGGTGGCGAAGGGCATCAACGAGGCGCTCGAGCAGTTCGACGAGATTCCCAAACCGGTGGTCGTGCGCCTGGCCGGGACGAACGCCACCGAGGGTCGCGAGATTCTCAACGACGAACTGGTGACCGTCGAGGAGACCCTCGAGGCCGCGGTCAAACGTGCGGTCGAGTACGCATCGGAGGTGTCAGCATGAGTGTATTCGTCGACGAGGACACCCGCGTCGTCGTCCAGGGTATCACGGGCGGCGAGGGGAGTTTCCACAGCGAACAGATGATCGAGTACGGGACCAACGTCGTCGCCGGTGCCGTCCCCGGGAAGGGGGGCCAGGACTTCGACGGGGTCCCGATTTACAACACGGTCCACGAGGCCGTCGAGGAAGAGGACGCCGACGCGTCCGTCATCTTCGTGCCGCCGGCGTTCGCTGCGGACGCCATCTTCGAGGGGCTCGACTCGGGCGTCGACCTGGTCGTCGCCATCACCGAGGGAATCCCGACCCAGGACATGGCGAAGGTGTACAAGCGACTGAGCGAGGTCGATGCCCGCCTCATCGGCCCGAACTGCCCCGGCATCATCACCCCCGGGGAGTCGAAACTCGGCATTCTGCCCGGCAACATATTCGAGCCGGGCAACGTCGGTCTCGTGTCCCGTTCCGGCACCCTCACCTACCAGATCGTCGATAACCTGACGAGCGAGGGCATCGGACAGACGACCGCCATCGGCATCGGTGGCGACCCGATCATCGGCACGAACTTCATCGACGCGCTGTCCGCGTTCGAGGCGGACCCCGAGACGGAGGTCGTCGTCATGACCGGCGAGATCGGCGGGGAGGACGAGGAGGCCGCCGCCGCCTACATCGACGAGGAGATGGAGACCCCGGTCGTCGGCTTCATCGCGGGCCGGACGGCTCCCCCGGGCAAGCGGATGGGCCACGCGGGGGCCATCGTCTCCGGTTCTGGCACCGGCACGGCCCAGAGCAAGATCGACGCGTTGAACGACGCCGGCGTCCCGGTGGGCGACACGCCCGGAGAGGTCGCCGAGCACGTCGCCGACCTCCTCTAGGTCGGTCTCGACTCCTCATCGGTGCCGAACCAGTCCGCGAGCAGCGCCCGAAGCGATCCCACGACCAGTCGGTCGATGCCCCGTGTCATCAGCGCGTACCCCAGGAAGAAGCCGACGAACCCCAGAAGGTCGAGAAATCGCACCGGTCGCGTCGGACCCGGATCGACCGCCAGGCCGGCGACGATCCGGGTCAACTGGGCGAGCGTCTCGACGAAGGGCGGGAACGTCCAGTAGGCCACGACCCCTCCGATCAGAACCCAGATCCCCCACCAGCGGTACCGGCGCTCGTCCGGACGACCGCGTTCGAGGAAGCGCGTCCGGGCCGCGGCCGAGTCGAACCGCCGCGGGTTCGACTCCCACTGGGCGACGCCCTGGGCCACCACCGTGAGTGCGAAGACGACCCACAACGCGATGGCGGCCCACGTTCCCACGGGTTCGGGTACCATCGACGGCCGGACGGACGCGAGGGTCTGCGTGAGAACCACCGTCACCGTGCCCACGACGAAGTAGAAGAGGGCGAAGCCGAGGAGGGCGTCGATCGGGCCGAACGCCGGATAGACGAGCGTCACCGGACGGTCAGCGTCCACACTCATAGGTATACTGACACCCCCAGGTCCCTTGACCGTTTCCGCCGGGGAGTGAGACGTGCCACCGGCAATCCGCGCCGGGATGGAAGTGCGACCCACGGGGATAAACCTTTGGTCGAAGCGGTTCGGCGAGATTCCAGACGGGGAGGGATCGACGGTCCCTTTAGGCGGGGAGAGTCCCATACGCTCTCTCATGGCGGCAGGGAGATCGGCCGACTTCGGCGGACACGACGTCGAGGAGATGGCCGATCCCTCGGTCTGGGTCGAACTCGCGATCGACCTCCCTCGAGACGAGGACTGCCCGCTCGCTGGCGGCACCGAACCCTCGGCGAGCGGCCGGATCCAGTTGGCCGGTCACACGTGTCACCTGACCGTGGAACGGGAGACCGACGGGCGCCGAACCGAGGTTCGAACCTACACGACCGACGTCGACGACCGGTGCGTGTGTCCGACGTTCTGTGGAGAGGGGTGCGTCCCGGAGGTCCTGGCAGTCGAGAACGGGGCGCTCACCGTCGGCGCCTACGCCGAGGGCCGCGACGCCCTCTCGCGGGTGATGGAGCAGGTCCGCGAACGGGCCGAGGACGTCCGTCTCGAACGGTTGACCAGCGCCCGCGGGACCGCGTCGCCCGGGGAAACGGACTCGCAGCGAGAGGCTCCCGGTGAGGTCAGGCTCACCGAGAAACAGCGGGAGGCCGTCGCGGTCGCGGTCGAGATGGGCTACTACGACGACCCCCGGAGCGCCACCCTCGCCGACCTGGCCGACCGCCTGAACGTGACGAGGTCGGCGCTCTCCCAGCGACTCAACGCGGTCGAGACGAAACTGGTCACTTCGCTGGTCGGGGGGCGCTGACGGTCCCATCAGTAATTTAACTGTGCGAGTTGGATAAAATTTTCATCATAGATCTTGTTAGAACGAAGTTAACCATATAAAATACTGTAATATACAGGGTCAGAGATACGCGTCGTCTTTCCGTACATTCTGGCGGACAGATGGCCTCGACGATCACCGACGACTGGCGAGCACGCCGAACGGCACTCCCGTCTCGACCGAGGGCGGTCGGGGAATCGTATCTCATACCCAATAGGACGTTCGACCACGCGAGGGTCACACGATGCGCACGCGGACGGTAGCGATCCTCCTGATCGTCGCCGCCGCGTTGCTCCCGACGTGGTTCGCCGCGATGCAGGGTGGCGAACACGCGGCGGCGGTCGGTATCGACACGTCCAAGACCGACATTCGACCGCTCCAGGCGCCGATCGACACGCCCAACGCGTTCACGCCGGCCCAGGTCGGCGTGATCATCTGGATCGCGCTCGGGACGCTGGTCGGGATCCTGATCGCCGTCCACCGGTTCATGGACCACCTCGTCAGGCCCAATGCCGATCCAGAACGCGTCCCGGACGGGGGTTCCCCGTCCTGGTTCAGGACCGAGGACCGGTGGATCGCCGAGTACCTGGGCGCGGCCGAGACCGACGAGGGACTGTACGTGATCCTGGCGTTGACCGTGGCGACCGTGGTGCTCTCCGCGCTGGTCGTCGTCGAGTTCCTGACGCTGGCCAGGACCCAGTACTTCGGGTTCTACGTCGGCGGCATCTTCTTCTCGCTCGCCGGGATGGCCGCCGCGTACTACGCCTGGTTCCTGCCCCACGTGACGGTCGCGGAGGAGCGGTACCATGAGTGATCCATCCGACGACCTCGTCGCCGGCCGGTGGCGTCGCCGAGACGTCGCGAAGACGGCGATGTCGATCGGCGGGGTCTCCGCCGCTGCCGGCCTCGCGGCACCGCTCACCGGTCTGACGACCGTGGCGAGTCGGTCGTACACCGGTCCGATCTACACCGACGGGACGTACCTCGTCGACGGCGACGGAAACAGGATCGCGGAGGGCGCGCTCGAGTTCGGAACGCGGATCACCGTCTTCCCCGAGTCGCACCCGGGCGTCGAGAACGCCCCGACGCTCCTGGTCCGGTTCCCGGAGGCGGACTACGCCGAACCGACCAACCTCGCCTACACGGTGAGCGGCTACGCGGCCTACTCGAAGGTGTGCACCCACGCCGGGTGCATGGTCGCCGAGAAGGAGGACGGAACGCTGGTCTGCCCCTGTCACTTCGCCAAGTACGACCCGACGCGGGGCGCGGAGGTCGTGGGTGGTCCCGCCCCGCGGGCGCTCCCGCAGTTGCCCATCACGCTCTCGAGCGACGGGTACCTGATGGCCACCGGCAACTTCGAGGGACCGATCGGACCGGGAGGGGGCCAGTGATGAGCGCCGGTGCCTGGCTCGCCGACCGGCTGAAGATCGACGAGAAGGAGGGACTGCTGGGAAAGGCGTTCCCTGCCGACGACTCGTTCCTGTTGGGGGAGGTGGCGCTGTTCTCCTTCCTCGTGCTCGTCCTGACCGGCGTCTTCCTCGGGACCTTCTACGAACCGAGCACCGCGATGGTGACCTACGAGGGCGTCGTCGCCCAGTTCCAGGGCCAGGAACTGCCAGCCTCGTACGTCAGCGTCCTCCACGTCACCTACGCCGTTCCCTTCGGAATGTTCGTCAGGCGGCTCCACCACTGGGCCGCCCACCTGTTCATCGCCGCCCTCGGCCTGCACATGCTGCGGGTGTTCTTCACCGGGGCCTACCGGAACCCGCGAGAGCCGAACTGGGTGATCGGGAGCCTGCTGGCCCTCCTGGGCATCTTCGCCAGTTACACCGGGTACTCGCTCCCGTTCGACGAGTTCGCCAGCACGGCGACCGGCATCGGGTACAACATCGCGAAGTCGGTTCCACTCGTCGGCGACTTCGCGGCCCGCCTGCTGTTCGCCGGCGAGTTCCCCGCGTCGGGAACCATTCCCCGGCTCTACTTCATCCACGTGCTGGTGATTCCAGCGGCGATCGCCGGACTGCTCGGCCTCCACATGCTGATCCTCGTCGTGCAAAAGCACACCGAGGGACGCCGCTCGTCCGAGACCGCCGAGGTGGCGGGCGTCGATCGGGACGACGACTCCGTCGTCGTGGGCCTCCCGATGGTCCCGAACCAGGCCGTCGTCTCGGCGGTCGTGTTCTTCCTGACCGTCGGGGCCCTCTCGGTGCTCGCGGGACTCTTCCCCGTTCACAACGTCGCGGCGTACGGCCCGAACGACCCCGCGGGGACCCCGTCCATCGTCATGCCGGACTGGTTCCTGATGTGGCTGTACGGGTTCCTCAAGATCATCCCGTCGACGTTCACCGTCCACGTCGCCGGCGTGGAGTTCAACACGGAGTTCTGGGGCGGGGTGTTCCTCCCGGGGCTCGTGTTCGGCGCGCTGATCCTCTGGCCGTTCATCGACCGGACCGATGACGAGCGACACTTCACCGCCGATCCGCTCTCCCGGCCCGTACCGACGGCGGTCGGCGTCGGTGCCGTGGTGATGGTGTTGGTCGCCTCGCTCGCGGGCATGAACAACCTGCTGGCCACCGCGCTGGGAACGACGACGGCGACGGTCACGCCGATTCTCACCGTCCTCGTGATCGCGCTACCGGTCCTCGCGGCCCTCGCGACCTACGTGCTGGCAACCGGTGCGACGAGCGGAGGGGAGACGGGTGACTGAACTCCTCCTCGCCGGTCGCACCTACCGCGTCGTCGACGTCGCGACCAAGGTGGCCGGCGTCGGCTTGCTGGCTGGCGGATTCGAACTGGGTATCGGGTCGGCGCCGGGCGTGGCCCTCGCACTCGCGGGGGCTGCGATCGGCGTCAGCACCGTCTTCGTCACGGAGCAGACACCATGAGCGAACACGAACACACCGAGGACGCCGATTTGGGGCGTCGCGACTTCCTGAAGGGGCTCGGCGCGGCCGCCGCCGTCGGATCCACCGGCGTCGGCGTCGCCCAGGAGGCCTCCCAGATGAACCGGCTGCAGATCGTCGACGATCCGATCGGGAACTACCCCTATCGGGAGTGGGAGGACCTCTACCGCGAGCAGTGGGACTGGGACTCCCTCGCCCGGAGCACCCACAGCATCAACTGCACGGGGAGTTGTTCCTGGAACGTCTACGTGAAGAATGGGCAGGTCTGGCGCGAAGAGCAGGCGGCCGACTACCCCCGCATCAACCAGAAGGTCCCGGACGTCAACCCGCGGGGGTGTAACAAGGGTGCGTGTTACAGCAACTACGTCCACGGCGCCCAGCGCGTCAAGTACCCCCTCAAACGCACCGGTGAGCGGGGCGAGGGGAAGTGGAAGCGGATCTCGTGGGACGAGGCCCTCGACGAGATCGCCGAGAAGGTGATCGAGGAGGTGACGGCGGGCAACTACGACGCCATCAGCGGCTTCACTCCGATTCCGGCGATGTCCCCCGTCTCGTTCGCCAGCGGGTCGCGGATGATCAACCTGCTCGGCGGCGTGAGCCACTCCTTCTACGACTGGTACTCGGACCTGCCACCGGGCCAGCCGATCACCTGGGGCCACCAGACCGACAACGCCGAGAGCGCGGACTGGTACAACGCCGATTACATCATCGCGTGGGGATCGAACATCGACGTCACCCGCATTCCCGACGCGAAGTACTTCCTCGAGGCCAGATACGAGGGCGCGAAGACCGTCGGCGTGTTCACCGACTACTCACAGACCGCCATCCACACCGACGAGTGGCTCTCGCCCGATCCGGGAACCGACGCCGCACTCGCACTGGGCATGGCACGAACCATCGTCGACGAGGGGCTCTACGACGAGGCCCACCTCAAAGAGCAATCGGACATGCCCATGCTGGTCCGCGAGGACACCGGCAAGTTCCTGCGGGCCGACGAGGTCCCCGGACTCGCCGGCAACGACAAGGTCCTCGTGATGCAGGCCGCTGACGGGCAACTCCGTGCTGCACCGGCGTCGCTCGGTGACCGGGCCGGAAAGTACGACCCCGACGCCAGCATCGAACTCGATTTCGACCCGTCGCTGGACGTCGATCGGACCGTCTCCACCGGCGACGGCCGGGTGCGCGTCCGGACCGTCTGGAACCGCCTCCGCGAGGAACTCTCGAAGTACACCCCGGAGTGGGTCTACGAGGAGACCGGCGTCGGCGAGGAGACCTACCAGCGCGTCGCCCGCGAGTTCGCGAACGTCGACAGGGGGAAGATCATCCACGGGAAGGGCGTCAACGACTGGTATCACAACGACCTGGGGAACCGGGCGATCCAGTTGCTCGTCACGATTACCGGTCACATCGGCCGGCGTGGGACCGGCCTGGACCACTACGTCGGCCAGGAGAAGATCTGGACCTTCCACGGGTGGAAGACCCTCTCGTTCCCGACCGGGAGCGTCCGCGGGATGCCGACCACGCTGTGGACGTACTACCACGCCGGCATCATGGACGACCAGCCCGAACTCGCCGACCGCATCGAGGAGTCCCTCTCAAAGGGGTGGATGCCGATGTACCCCTCGGAACGCGAGGACGGGAGCCGACCCGACCCAAGCGTCTTCTTCGCCTGGCGGGGCAACTACTTCAACCAGGCCAAGGGTGGAACCGCTGTCAGAAACACGCTCTGGCCGAAGCTCGACCTCGTCGTGGACGTCAACTACCGAATGGACAGCACGGCAAAGTGGGCCGACATCGTCCTCCCGGCGGCCTCGAACTACGAGAAACACGACCTCTCGATGACGGACATGCACACGTTCGTGCACCCGTTCACGAAGGCCATCGAGCCGCTGGGCGAGTCGAAGTCCGACTGGGAGATCTTCCGGCTCATCGCCGAACGCATCCAGGAGAAGGCCCAGGCGCAGGACATCGCACCGATTCCCGACCGGTCGTTCGACCGGGAGATCGACCTCCAGTCCATCCACGACGACTACGTGCGCGACTGGGTTAGCGGCGAGGAGGGAGCGCTCCAGACCGGCAAGGACGGATCCGAATTCATCCTCGAGCACTCGACGGAGTCCAACCCCGACGGGGATGAGCCCATCACCTTCGACGACACTATCGAACGTCCCCAGCGGTTCAAGGCCGCCGGCGACCACTGGACCTCGGACCTCGAAGAGGACGAGACCTACGCGCCGTGGATGGACTTCGTCCAGGACAAGAACCCCTGGCCGACGTTCACCGGCCGTCAGCAGTACTACATCGACCACGACTGGTTCCTCGAGATGGGCGAGGAGTTGCCAACCCACAAACCGCCGATCAACGAACAGGACCCCGACGACTATCCGCTCCGGTACAACTCGCCCCACGGCCGGTACTCGATTCACTCCACCTGGCGCGACGACAAGTACATGCTCCGGTTGAACCGGGGGCAACCAGTCCTTTACCTGCACCCGAACGACGCCGAGGAGCGCGGCATCGAGGACGGCGAGCAGGTTCGCATGTACAACAACGTCGGCGAGATCACCGCCAACGTGAAGATCTACCCGAGCAGCGAGGAGGGAGTCGCCCGGATGATGCACGGCTGGGAGTACTACCAGTTCCCCGAGGAGGGGAACTTCAACACCCTGACCACGATGTCCATGAAGCCAACGCAGCTCGTCCAGTACCCCGAGGACTCCGGCGAACACCTCCACTTCTTCCCGAACTTCTGGGGGCCAACGGGCGTGAACAGCGACGTCCGCATCGAGGTCGAGAAGGCGGGAGGTGAGGAACGATGAGCGGTCGGGACCAGCGGGTCCAACTCGCGGAGAACGTCGACCACCAGGTCGCGATGGTGATGGACCTGAACAAGTGCATCGGCTGTCAGACCTGTACGGTCGGCTGCAAGACGACGTGGACGGAGGGCGACGGGAAGGACTACATGTACTGGAACAACGTCGAGACCCGCCCGGGGGAGGGCTACCCGAAGGACTGGGAACAGAAGGGCGGCGGCTGGGAGTCCGAAGACAGGAGCACCGTCGCGGCCGGCGAAATCCCGACCAAGGAGGAGTACGGCGAGGCCTGGGAGTTCAACTACGACGAGGCGCTTACGTCCCCGAGCACGGAGGCGCTCCGGCCGGAGGGCGACGACCCCAAGTGGGGGCCGAACTGGGACGAGGACCAGGGTGCGGGCGAGCACCCCAACTCGTATTACTTCTACCTGCCCCGCATCTGCAACCACTGTACCCACCCGACCTGCGTCGAGGCCTGCCCGCGGAAGGCGGTCTACAAGCGGGCGGAAGACGGGATCGTCCTCGTCGATCAGGATCGCTGCCGCGGCTACCGGTACTGCGTCGAGGGATGTCCCTACAAGAAGATCTACTACAACGCGGTGAAGAAGACCTCCGAGAAGTGCATCTTCTGTTATCCCCGTCTCGAGGGCGAGGGGCCGGACGGGGAGACGCAGGCTCCGGTCTGCGCCGAGGAGTGTACGACGCAGTTGCGGATGGTCGGTTTCCTGGACGACCAGGACGGGCCGATCTACAAACTCGTCGAACAGTACGAGGTCGCCCTCCCCCTGCATCCGGAGTACCAGACCGATCCGAACATCTACTACATCCCGCCGTTCGCTCCACCACAGATCGACGAACAGGGGGAGACCACCGAGTACGAACGCATCCCGCGCGATTACCTGGAGGACCTCTTCGGTGAGGGGGTCGACGACGCCCTCGAGACCATCGCCCGCGAACGGGAGAAGGTCGAACGTGGCGGATCGAGCGAACTGATGGACCTGCTCACGAGCAAGAATCCCGCCAACCAGTACCGTCTGGAGGTGTTCGATTCGTGAATCTCCAGCATCGCCGCGACGCGGCGGCCCTCGGCGTCATGGTGCTCGCCGTGGTCGTGAGCGCCGTCGCGCTCCCCGCCGTGGTCTCCGGCGAACCGGCGAACCAGGTCGACGTCGCGCACCTGCCCGGCGAGGGGGGCGCGCTGGCGACGCCGACCAGTGACCTCTGGACCGACGTCGAGGCGACCGTCGTCCCGCTGTCGAGTGCGCCCTCGGGCCTCCCGAACGCGAAGAACACCGCGACGGACGCCGTGACGGTCAGGGCAGCCACGACGGAGGAACGGCTGTACGTCCGGATGCACTGGTCGGACGCGACGAACAACTCCAGCACGAACGCACCAACGGCCTTCGCCGACGCGGTGGCGATGCAGGTCCCCGTGGACCCGTCCACGCACCCGCCAATCGCCCTCGGGAGCGTCAACACGCCGGTGAACGTCTGGTACTGGAACGCGGCCGAAGGCCCCGAGCAGATCCTCGCCGGCGGACAGGGGAGCATCACCCACATGGACACGAATATCCGGGTCGCCGCCGTCCATCGCGAGGGGGCCTGGACGGTCGTCATGCACCGCTCGTTGGTCTCGGACGCCCGGAATCACACGACGTTCACCCTCGAAAGGGACGTCGACGTCGCCTTCGCGGTCTGGAACGGGGCGAACGGCGAGCGGTCGGGCCACCACGCCGTGAGCACGTGGTTCACGTACCCCTTCGGACCACAGCCGACCGGTCCCTGGTACCAGTACCTGCTGTGGGCCGTCGCCGGGGTGGCCATCGTCGTCGCCGTGCTCGTGACCGCGACCGCCATCCGCCGCACCAACCAATGACGAGCACAGACACCCCACCGACGGAACCACGGATTGCAGACGAGGCGGCAGCGGCCCGTGCCACGATCTACGGAATCCTCGCCCGTCTGTTCGAGGAACCGGACGAGGGGCTCTACGAGGCGCTCGCCGACGGGTCGCTCGCTGCGGAGCTCGACGTGCTGGTCGAACGCGCCGGCCTCGACGTCGCCGTGCCGACCGTCGTCACCGACGACGGGTACGATCTGCTGTGCGCGCGGTTCAACGATGTCTTCGCGGTGGGCTACCCCGATCCCCCGGTTCCGCTCTACGAGTCGGAGCACGTGACGGAGGGCGCGTGGAACGACGTGAACCTGGACGTCGCCCGGGCCTACGACTACTTCGGGGTCGCCGTCGACGAGACAGAGCGCGAACATCACGACCACCTCGTGCTCGAACTCGAATTCGCGGGATACCTCGCAAGACTGGCCGCAGCGACGAACGACGCGGGCGCCCGCAGGGCCAGGCGGGACTTCCTCGATCGGCACCTCGCGGGGTTCCTCGAGAACGTCGCCGACGAGGTCGCTGGCGAGAACGAAACCGGCGTCTACGAGCCCGTCGCCGAGTTCGCTGCCGGGGTCGCCCACGCCGACCTGGCAGCTCTCGAGGGAGACGGGGAGGTGGCGGACGGATGATCGACGGCTCCACCCGCTCGAACGGGCTCGTCACGGCAGAACGCGACCGGTGGAATCCGACGCCGTCCGCGAGGCTGGTGGCAGGTGTGCTGGCGTTGCTGCCCGCGCTCGCGATACTGATCGTTCGTGTCGGCATCAACGCGCCAGTGGGCGGGGCGTTCCCGTACGGGCGGGTCTACGAACCGGTCCAGGTCGCGGCACTCCTCGGCCCGGCAGTCGGCGCACTCGTCCTGAGCATCGGCACCGACGACGGGGTGATTCGCGTGGCCCTGGCCTTCGCGGGCGCGTTCGGATTGCTCGTGGGGGTCGGCCCCCCTGCCGCGGTGCCCGCTGCCGTCGCCATCCTCGGGGCAAGTATCCTCGTCGCCATGGCCGCGGTCGATCGACCGCTCTCGCCTGACGACGCAGCCGTCACGACGGTTCTGGGTCTCTTCGTCGTCGGAGTGGTCCTCTCGATGGGTGCGTACGTCGGGGTGGCGCCCGGGACGACGCGATCGCTCGGTTCGCTCTTCGCACTCCTCGCCGTCGCCGGATCGCCGGTGTTCGTCGGCTGGACACGTCCCGCGGTGCTGGTCGGGGCCCTCGTTGCCGCCGCGTTCGCTGGATTCGGCGTCGCCGCTCCGTTCGCGATGGGTGCCGCGAGCCTGATCGCGGGTGGAGCGGTGGGGGTGTCGCTGCTGGTGCTCGTGCTCGCCGTGTTCGGTGGCGTCGCACTGGTCACCGCCGGTGTCCACCGCGGCGAGGTTTCGGCGGCCATCGGCGGCGCGACCGTGCTCGCTGCCGGCGTCCCGGCGACAGTTCCACGCGGACTGGCCCTGGTCGTCGGACTCGCGATCCTGATCGACGGATGGAGGGAGCAATGACGGGCGACGATTCCGACCGATTGCGAGAGGCACGGGGTGCGGACGGCGTGGAACGGGTCCGGGACATCGTCCTCGGCTCCGCCGGTCCGAGGGACTACGCCGCCGCCGATACGACCCCCGTCGAAGACGCGACCGTCGCCGAGCTCCTGTCGTTGACGCGGGCAGAGGAACCGGCAGACCGGCGGCGGGCCACGCTCGCACTGGCCGAACGGGAGGGAAACGACCGGATACGTGACCGGTTGGCGGCCATGGCAAGTGGCGACGCCGACGCCGAGGTGCGCCAGTTCGCCGTCGAGGCGCTCGCGAAACTCGACGCGGACCCGGGCGTCGCGCTGGACCGCATCGAGGCCGACGACGACCAGTGGGTGCGCGCCGAGGCGACCGTGGCCCTGGACCGACTCGACCGGGCGGGCCACGAGGAGGTCTTCGAGACGCTGGTCGACGATTCGGACGCCCCGGTTCGCCGGAACGCCCTCATCTCCCTGACGCGAATCCGTGGTGAGGGAACCCGGGACCGTTTGATCGAGGCCCTGGACGACCCCGACGATCGAGTCCGCGAGTGGGCGGTCAAGTTGCTCGGGACGCACGACGACGATCCGACGATCGAAAGCGCCCTCGCGTCTGTCGTAAACGATCCCGACGAAGAGGACATCGTCAGGGAGACGGCGGCGCGATCGCTGGGGGCGACCGGCCAGGACGTCGAATCCCTCGTCGAGGGTGGCGGGGGGACCGAAATGGCCGGCGATCACGTGCTCAACGGAATGCCCGATCGCTAGGTCGCTTACTTCTCCCCGAGGGCCGATTCGAGATACTCCAGCTGGTCGGCGAATTCGCGGCGTCGCTGGGTCGCCACCAGCGTTCCGTCGAACGCACTCGCGAGAGCACCGCCCAGGGTGAACTCCGTCCAGGCCGTGACTCTCGATCCGGCGTCCGTCGGTTCCACGACGTACTCGGTTCGCATCTCGTCGAAGATCCCCTCGACGGCGTCGAACGCGAGGACGGCGTCCGCGTCGTGGTCCAGTTCGACCGTCAACTCGATGGAGGCGAGGCCGAGACTCCGGGCGAACGTGACGCGGTCTCCGGCGAAGACGACCTCGTCGAACCCGGCGGCGCCGACGAACGCCTCGGGGTCCCGGCGAATCGTCCGCCGGACCGCGGCCGGATCGGCCTCGTACTCTCGTTCGAGCGAGACGCGTTCCATGCATCCAGTACGTGGTCGTCCCGGATGAAGTCACCACCGAAGACGTTCGCCCACCCGACGGTCGGGCGGGTGACCGAATGTGTTCGGCACAAGAGACCACCGTGCGAGCGCCCCACGGACGGACGTGACGAAGACACCGTCCACCTGGCGTCGAGGCTACGACGACGTGGCACCGATCGAGATTCGGGACCCTGTCGCCGAGGTGCTGGGCGTGCTCCCCGAGGGAGAGCCGTTCAGGTTCGAGTACACCGACGTGGTCAGAATCGCGGGCCACTCCTGTCCGGCGGCGGCCGGCGCTTACCGCGTCACGCGGAAGGGGCTCGACGCCCTCTTCCAGGAGGTCTACCCGGTGCGAAGTCGGATCGCGGTCGACGTCGGCGCCTCCCGGGACTCCCATCCGGCCGGTGTCATCGCCCGGCTCGTCTCGGCCGTCACCGGTGCGAGCGGTCCAGACGGATTCGGCGGTCTCGGCGAGGGATACGGGGACCGTGCGAATCTCCTGACGTACGGCACCCGATCCGGGGAGGGGCTCCGGTTCGGCTTCCAGCGCACCGATACCGCAGAGGCGGTGGAGGTCACGTACTTCCTGTCTGACGTGCCAGAGCCGGGGGACGGCGTCGCCCATCTTCCCGCGGTGATCGACGGATCGGCCGACCCCGAACGGCGTCGCGAATTCGAGGAGGCCTGGCACGACCGGGTCGCGGCGGTCCTGACCGACGACGGCCTGTTCGACGTCGAGCGGATCGAGCCGTTCCGCGCGGAAGCCAAAGACTGATTGGTGAGTGCCGAATATATTCGGGCGTCACGATGCCACGGGCCTCGCTCACCGTCACCGTCCCCGACGGCGTCTGGATCGGGCGGATCACCCGGGAGTATCCGGAGGCCAGGTTTCGCATCCTCTCAGCACTCCCCGGGGACGAATCCGGCGTCGGCCTCGTCGAGGTGACCGCGACGAACCTCCCGGCGGTAATCAGAGCCATCGACGACGCGGAGGAGGTCGAACAACTGAGCCTGCTCAAACGCCACGAGAACACCGCCCTCGTGCAGTTCGAGACGACCGATCCGTTGTTACTCTTCCCCATCATGGGGTCCGGCATCCCCCTGGAGATGCCCTTCGACATCGTCGACGGCAGGGCAAACTGGGACATCACGACCTCGCAGGACCGGCTCTCCGAACTCGGGGATCAACTGGAGGCATTCGGAATCCAGTTCACCGTCGAGGAGATTCGCTATCACCTCCAGACGGAGCAACTTCTCACGGATCGACAGGAGTCCCTGATCGAACGGGCCATCGAGTTGGGGTACTACGACACGCCGCGGACCTGTACCCTGACGGAACTCGCGGAGGACGTCGGCCTCGCGAAGTCCACCTGCAGCGAGACCCTCCACCGGGCGGAGGAGACCATCGTCAAGGAGTTCGTGAGCGAGGACGCCTGAGTCAGGCGCCGTTCTCGGCCGTCAGCCGGTCTTCGATGAACGCTTCGAAGCCCTCTTCGTCCCGTTCGTACCGTTCCCGGTGTTCGACGACCAGCGACCCCCTGCGCGTGATTTCGTAGAGCCCGCTGTTCGGTGCGGGTCCGACCCGTTCGACGAGGTCGTAGTCCGCCAGAATCGGCAGCCTGGTGTTGATGTACGACCGATCCTTGTCGATGAGATACGAGAGGTTGGCCGCAGTGTTGCGCTTGCCGTCCGCGAGCGCCTCCAGAATCTCCAGGTCGGTCGGCAGTGCGAGCTTCATCGTGCGCGTGAGCCACGTCTTCGCGTCCCAGGCATAAAGTGTATTTCTATGTTCGATGGATACCTTCGACGACGTACCCTTCCGCGCCGGGCACAAACCAGGGGAAATCCGCTCCTGTTCGGGTCTGTAACGGGGCACCTGGCGATGGTTGCCGAATTGCATCAGCAATCCGACCATGGGTATATCACGGTCCGAACACGGGGCGGACGACGTCACCGTCTCAGTTCCCGCCCGGATGGTCCCCGTTTTGCGGACCGATGGAATCCGGCCAGGGTGCGTCCGTCTTACAGGATGGCGGACGGTCGGTTCATTCGGATCTCCCCCCTGGGTTCGAACCGCGGCCTTTTCTCTCGCTGGCCGCTCGAGAAATGGGCCGGGGCGGATTCGAACCGGAATCGAGTCGCTCCCTCCGTCGCTCGCGATAGGGTTCGAACCGCGGCCCCTTCTCTCGCTTGTCGCTCGAGAAATGGGCCGGGGCGGATTCGAACCGGAATCGAGTCGCTCCCTCCGTCGCTCGCGATAGGGTTCGAACCGCGGCCCCTTCTCTCGCTTGTCGCTCGAGAAATGGGCCGGGGCGGATTCGAACCGCCGACCTGCTCCGTGTGAAGGAGCC
>JBDGUD010000060.1:0-34348 GCA_042216165.1 Halanaeroarchaeum sp. | reverse complement strand
GGTGACGGTGACGTCGCCCATCGAGGAGACGAGCATCTTGTCCATCCCCTTGGGGCCGAGGGTCGAGCGGACCGAGTCCGCGACCGCCCGGGCGGCGGAGATGTTGTGTTCCTGGGCGTCTTTGTCCTTCACTCGCTGTGCGTCCTCCCCCATGATGATCATGGGCTGGCCTTGCATCCGGTTCTGGGACATCGTCAGACCGTGATTGAATGTCCTTCTATATAAGGGTTGCGTATCGGGCGGTCCCCCTCCACGTCTCACGTCGTCGACGGGAGTGCGCCCGCTTGCGATCTCGACGGAATGGCTCGATCGTGTCACTCTCTCACGTGGTGGACGCGCCCGTCCACTTTTCTACCGGCCGCTGGACGGCGGCCGCCGGGACCTCGACGATTTCCGGGCGGTGCAGGGTGAGGGGGGCCGCGAAGTGAGCCAGGTCGGCGCCCCGGAGCCGCCGGCCGACCGGTCAGACAGGGGACGGGTGCGGCGCACCGGGGACTGGCCGATCACGCCGCGGACCGTCGTCCGGGCCCGGGGCCCGTGATCGTCCGCTCGCCGGCAAAGAGTAAAGCCCGCCCCTGCCCTGCGGCCGGTATGTCGCACCTTCCCCTTCGTCGCGGCTGGCCAGGGCGAGGCGGACCGGGACCGATCGACGCCGTCACCCGGGGGACGATCCCGTGACGGTACCGACCGTGGAGGCGCTGGTCTTCGACGTGTTCGGCACGGTCGTGGACTGGCGAAGCGGCGTGATCCGCGACGGGCGGCGCCTCGACGAGGAGAACGACCTCGGGGTCGACTGGGGTGCGTTCGCCGACGCCTGGCGCGAGGCGTACCGGCCCTCGCTGGACCGCGTCCGACGGGGAGAGACGGCGTGGCGGAACCTCGACGCGCTCCACGGGGAGTCGCTCGCGACCCTCCTCGACCGGTTCGGCGTGGAGGACCTCTCCGAACGGGACAGGGCCTGGCTCACCCGTGCCTGGCACCGCCTCGACCCCTGGCCGGACGCGATCCCCGGCCTCCGCCGGCTCCGGGCCGACTACGTGATCGCGCCGCTCTCGAACGGACACGTGCGCCTCCTCGCGAACATGGCCAAGCGGGCCGGGATCCCATGGGACCTGATCCTCTCGGCGGAACTCGCGCGGGCGTACAAACCCGACGCGGAGGTGTACCTGACCGCCGTGGACCTCCTCGATCTCGCGCCCGACGACGTCATGATGGTCGCCGCGCACGCACGCGACCTGGCGGCGAGTCGGGACGCGGGCCTGCACACCGCGTACGTCCACCGGCCCGACGAGTGGGGACCCGGGGCCGACCCCCCGGACCGACCCGACGCCTCGGAGTACGACGTCGTGGCCGACGACTTCGTGGACCTGGCGGAGCGCCTCGGCGCACCGTCCCTCGTCGGGTGAGGGGTCTGCGCGGTAAATCGATCCGGGCCGACGCGGTGGGTGGAGCGGTCGCCCCGCCGCCCATTGGTCCCACTGGCTCGAACGTTCGACCGCCGCCGCACTGGCTCCACTGGCTGGGCCGGCCCATTTTCGCCGGGGGCGAGCCGCGTGACTACTCCCCCGGTGGTCGGACGGCCAGCGACGACGGGTCGGGAAAGGGGGGAGGGAGTGCTCGCCGGTCGGTCGCCTACAGGACTTCCGCGAGGTCCGCTGCCGCCTCCTCCACGTCGTCCTCGTTCTCGACGAGACGGATCGGGGCGTCGACCGCGTGGGCGTACTCGAAGGCCGCGGTGCGGTTGGCGTCCTGTGCGAAGTCGATGGTGCGCAGCGAGGCGTCGCCGTAGTCTCGGTCCGCCGCGTCCCGGCGCGAGCGAATCGTCTCTGGGGCGGCCTCGACGAGGACGAACCGGTCCGGGTTCACGTCCCGGAGAACGGCCTCGGGAAGTCCGTTGAGGAACCCGGCGTCGGTCTCGACTGCGAGGTGGGTCGTCAGGAGGACTTCCCGGGGTTCGGTAAGGTCGGCGACGAATTCGCCGGCGCGACGCTGGAGCCTGCGCGTCTGTCGCTGGGAGAGTCCCCGGAGGTCCGCCCGCCGCGTCGCCCAGTCGTTGGCGGCCGCGTGCTCGAGCATGACGTCCCCGAAGTTGACGAGCTCGTAGTTCTCGTCCAGACGCTTGCGGGCGCGTTCGGTGATGGTCGAGAGCCCGACCCCCGGGACTCCGGAGACCAGCGTCGTGCCCATCAGAAGGACACCTCCTCGTCCGTGCCCTGGCTCGAGTGGCCCCGCTCGTCGTAGTACTTCCGCCCGATGAAGGCGTCGCTCACGAAGGTCACCAGTGTGTCGTACAGTTCGTCCGCCGACCCGAACTCCTCGCGGGAGGAGCGTTCGACGACCTCTGCGATGGTCTCGTGCTGGCCCGTCGGGGCGTCGAGCTGGGTCTCGCCGATTCGGTCCTCGATCGTCCCCGCGGTGACGGGAAACTCGAGTTCGCGGGCGAAGAGGTCGCGCGTCTCTGGGAGTCGCATCGGATTATTGTGAACGATTATGATAATTAAGCCCTGCGCTCTCGCCAAATTCTCCGGCCCGGTTCGGGCGAATGGGAGTCCCGGCGTGGAAGTGGCGAGCGGTGAGGAGGACGTGTGGGCGGGACGTGGGGGGAAGGACGTGTGGGGAGGACGAAAGGGGGAACCCAAGGGGGTATTGCGGTCGAGGCGGACGTTCGGACGACGTTTACCCAAGCCGCCGAACGCCGGCCCACCCCCTCCCCGGTGTGCACGGAGACCAGTCGAACATTTTCCAGATGCAATCAAACGGGCCCCGATCTCACTCCTCCTTTGTCACATTTTGACATTCACCGCAACATTGTTAACCACCCGCACGTATGTATCGACCGTCCCGGATGGATCGGGCGTCACGAACCCCTCCCCATCCTCCCCTCGTGCGACCCCAGACTTCGATCCGGGACGCCACCGGTCAGGGGCTCACCGGCGGGACAATTTTGGGCCGTTCCGGCCCGTTCGGCCCGACCGACGGGCCGGAACGATCCTCGATACACCCACAGCGCCGACGCCGCACCCCACGTCTCGCACCCACAGCGCCGACGCCGCACCCCACGTCTCGCACCCACAGCGCCGACGCCGCACCCCACATTTTGGTGGTCCAGCGACGCCCTTCTGCAGAGGCGTCGGCCCGTTCGCTCGTCGGACGGTCCGGCCGCTCGCGACGCACTCGCTCTCCCCGGGGTCGGACATCGAGAGACGCGACGCTCGACGAGTGATGGCCACTCGCGCCGCCGCCCCGGGTTGGATCAACGAGGCGCGGAGGGAATCGCCAGGGGGCCCTCGCCGCCACACCGCGTGCCGGGTTGTCGGTCGAAATCAGCGCTCGGTGCCCGTCGATTCGAGGTACTGGAGTGCGGTCCGCACGTGGAAACTCACGTTCTCGTCGTCCACGTCCTCCAGGACTGCCTCCAGACGGTTACGGGCCGTGTCGGCCGCCGTGGGTGCCACGATGGGTCAACGCTCCGGGGCATCGTGAATAACGTTTACGGAAATTGTCCGTAGTGGAGGCTTATCCGATCGGGCCGATGGTGAACGGCGCGTCCAGGTGGACGTTCCCGGTGAATACTGAGGTCGACCACATGCCGCGCGCGGCGAAGGTCCGCTCCTGATCGTCGGGGAAGACGATTGGGACGTTGTAGACGTACTCGAACGTCGGGGACTTCCACGACGCCGAGACCACGTCCTGTCGATTCAGGTCGGTCTCCGATCCCGGCCCGATGGTGTACTGGACGCCCTCGCCGACGTCGAAGATGTCCATCATGGTCTGGCCGAACCCGGTGAGAGTGCCTACGACCGGGAGTTGCCCGACGATCCCTTTGAACGCCTCGCGTGCGGCCTCGCCCTCGTTCCCCGCGTACTCGTAGGCGGTATTCCAAAGTGGAAGGGAGGGCGGGAGTCCTGGATAGGCGTCGCTTACGGCCAGCGATCCCGCCACGGGCTTCCCCTGGATCGTCGTTCGCTTCAACGACCGGAGCGGGTAGTCCACGGTGACGGTCTCCGGGACCCGGAACGAGAGCAGGCCTGCCCCGATTTCGGTCATCGCGCCGCCGACCACGTCCGGCGATGAGACGCTGACGTACAGTTCCTGGCGGCGAGACTCGCTCGGTGCGAGCGAGCGCCACACCGTCGCGGTCCCCTGCTGGCCAGGGCCGTTCGTCGGCCCGAAGAGGAGTTGCTGGTTGAGCGGGAGCGGTGACCCGACCCACTCGGTCGAGAAGAAGTCCGAGGGCAGGCGCTCGAAGGCCCCGAACCAGGGCCGGGATTCGTCGGTCCACCCGGTCATGAGTATCCGCCCGCTGTACGTAGACCGGAACTGGGACAGCTGATCGACGGGGATCGCCTGTCCGCTTGTTCCGTCGAACCGGGCGATCCCGTCGCTGCCGCTCTCGGCCTCGGCGATCACCTCGATGGCGGATGGATCGGGCGTGGACAGGTCATCGGGGAGGTGTAGAATGCGCACGCGGGCCCCCGACATCCCGTCGCCCGCGTCGTCGACGACCTGCAGGCGGTGGTACCCCCCCGAGCCCGGGGGCGTTGTCCCAGTCGAGCCCTCCGCTACCAGCGAGACCGAGTACGGGCCCGTCGCGCCGGATTGCGTCGTCTGCGCCCAGATAGTGTACGTCCCTGTATCGGGGGCGGTGAGTGACAGGGTGGCCTTGCTGGGGCCCGCGGTGACCTTGATCGTCTCGCCACCGGGGCCCTCGAGTCGAATCCACGGCGAGAACGCGTCGCTCTGCATCTCAATCTTCAGATCAGTGCTGCTGCTCGCCTGGAACGTGATCGGGTCCGAGTGGTACGGGCCTCCGTAGAACGGGTCCCGCTGGTCGCTCTGCTCGATTCTCCCCGACTTCGTTTCACCGGGTCGGATGAAACTGGGATCTGTCGATCCACCCCCTGGGTCCGATCCGCCGGTGTCCGTCGTGGTCGTTGTTGATGGTGGGTTCGTCGTGCTGGTTTGAGCCCCAAGGATCCCGGTGTGATCGAAGACGACGTATCCGACGACCTCCGTGGCGTGGTCCGTCTCCCAATCGTTCGTCTTCTCCTCCTCGACGAAGAGGTCGACGGAATTCCCCGACAGATTACCGTAGCGAACGTTGGCGGTGTCGCTCCCGTTCGCCGTTTGGGCGTCTGCGAGGAAGGCTGGCGATTCCCCGAAATTTCCGTTGAACGAGACCGTGTGTGTTGAGTCGTCTACCTGCGCGCCCGTCCTGCCTGCGGTGAACGACGTGGATCCGACCGACCCCGTTCCCTGCTCGAAGGCGACGTACCCGACCTGTTCGGTGGTGTGGTTCTCGTCGCTACCCTCTGCTTCCTGAACCCGGACGGAAAACGAGTTAGCGGAGACGCCCTTCGTCCGGGTAATGATCCGATCGGGGCCGTTATTCGTCTGCGAGACGCTGAGAACGACGGGCGTTCCCTGGAAGCCAGTCGGGTAGGAGACCGTCTTCCAGTCGTCGTCGACGGAAACCGTTCCAGCGGTCACCTGCTGCCCTCCGATCGAGTGCGTCCCGGCCTCGATGACGACGTAGTAGATCGTCTCTGTCGTGTGCGATCCATCGGTGCTCTTCCACTCCTCGAGACGGTACCGTGCCTCACTCTCCGATACGTCTTTCAGTCGGACGTGGACCGGTTGATTCCCGTTGGAACCTACCGGCCCCATGAACACGACGGGCGAGTCGTAGGAGTTCTCGTAGGTAAAGGCGTGCCAGGTATCGATGTCTGGCTGGTCGGTCGTCACCGACCCCACTTCTCCGACCGTCGTTTCGGCCCGCGCCCCCGGGATCGTCCCGGTGAGTGCGACCGCACTCCCAGATGCCCCCAGGAACCGGAGGAACGATCGCCGGTTCGTGTGCGTGATTTCCATGTGAACGCCTCTCGTCGAGAATGCCCAGTAGAATTTACATAAGTCCTTCGTCTAGAGCCAGTCTTCCGGTCACTCCGCCGGAGGCGTCTGCTACCGAGGGACGGTTCCAGAATGTCTGACTGCGATACGTGATACGATCGATTGACACGGCCGTACTGCCGGGCCGATGGTGACGACGGGTGTTCTAATCGCTCGCCGGTGGGAGGAACCTCGACGCCTAGCCTGTTCTGGTCCGACGAGCGGTGACCTGTATCGAGGTCGATCACTAACACCGACCCGCTCGTGCTGGCACGATGAACCTTCTGCATCTCGCCGTCAGCCCAGAGCCCGACATCGGCGGATCAGCGACTGGCCACTCTCCGACCGATGGACGCAGAGACACGGAAATCGGTGGAGCGCCGGGACTGGGATTTGAACCCAGAACCCCGTAAGGGGACACGCTTTCCAGGCGTGCGCTTTGCCATTCGGCCATCCCGGCCCACCTGTTCGTATCCGGGTGGTGCGGTTAAATGTGTCTGTTCCCCGCCAGGCGGCGGGCCAGGGCGTAACTGCCGACGGTCGCGACAGCCCAGACGGCGACCGCGACGGCGGCCATCGCGGTGAGCGCGAGGCCCTCGCCCGTGGCCAGCCGGTAGCCCTGGGCGAGTACCAGGAAGGAGAGCGCGCCGACGAGCCCCCAGAGGAGACTCGACCGTTGCCGCGGGGTCATCCGCTCAGTCGCGCTGGGCGGCGACGGCCTCGATCTCGACGGTGACTCCCTTGGGGAGCGCGCCGGCCTGGACCGCGCTGCGGGCGGGCGGGTTGTCCGTGAAGTACTCGCCGTAGGCGTCGTTCATGCGCTCGAAGTCGTCGATGTCCGCGAGGAAGACCGTCGTCTTGACGACGTCCTGCATCGTGAGGCCCTCCTCCTCGAGGATCGCCTTGACGTTCTCAAGGCTCTGTCTGGTCTGGACGTCCACGGGCTCCTCGTCGAGGAGGTCGCCCTCCGGGGTGAGCGGGATCTGTCCGGCGGTGAAGACGAGGGCGCCGTCGGTGACGGCCTGGCTGTACGCACCGACCGCGGCGGGGGCCTCGGCGGTCTCGATCACGCGCTTCATGTCCGCACGCTTGCGGTCCGTGACCTTAAACCCACGCTAGACCATGACCTCGACGTCGAAGCCCTCCTCGCGAAGTCGCGAGAGCAGCGTCTCGACGTGGTCGTGGCCGCGGGTCTCCAGGTCGATCTCCACCTCGGTGTCGCTCATCGCGATGTCGCGGCTGGTCCGGTCGTGCTGGATCGCGTAGATGTTCGCGCGCTCCTCTGCGATGATGTCGAGGACGTTCCGCAACGAGCCGGGGCGATCCTTGAGCACCGTGCGGATCTTGAGGTACCGCCCCTGATCGACGAGCCCGCGCATGATGACGGTCGTCAGCAGGTTCATGTCGATGTTGCCGCCGCTCAACACCGGGACGATCGTCTCGTCCGCCCCGTAGGCGAATTTCTCCTCGAGGAGCGCGGCGAGGGGGACGGCGCCCGCCCCCTCCACCAGGGTCTTCCCTCGCTCGAGCATGAGCAGGACAGCGACCGCGATCTCGTCGTCGGAGACCGTGACGACCTCGTCGACGCGCTCGCGGATCACCGCGAACGGCTTCTCGCCGACCGACCTGGTGGCGATCCCGTCGGCGATGGTGTCGACCCGGTCGAGTTCCTGGATCGACCCCTTCTCGAGGGACTTCGCGACCGATGCCGCGCCCTCGGCCTGCACCCCGACAACCCTGGCGTCGGGAACGCGGGCCTTCACCGCGGTGGCGATGCCCGAGATGAGCCCGCCGCCCCCGATGGGCACGACGACCGTGTCCACGTCAGGGAGGTCGTCCACGATCTCGAGACCGATGGTGCCCTGGCCCGCCATCACGTCCTCGTCGTCGAAGGCGTGGACGTAGGTCCGTCCCTCCTCGCGCTCGATCTCGCGGGCTCTCGACTGGGCCTCGTTGTAGTCCTCCCCGTGGAGGACGACGTCGGCCCCGTAGTTCCGGGTCGCCTCGAGCTTGGAGTTCGGGGCGAACTTCGGCATCACGACCGTCGCGTCGACGCCGCTGCGACTCGCCGCGAGCGCGACCCCCTGGGCGTGGTTGCCCGCACTGGCGGTCACCACGCCGGCCTCGCGGTCCGCCGCTGAGAGCGTCCGGATCCGGTTCGCGGCACCCCGGATTTTGAACGACCCCGTCCGCTGGAACGTCTCGAGTTTGAGGTGGACGGCAGCACCGGTCATCGCAGAGAAGGTGTGCGAGTAGTCCAGGGGGGTGTGCCGCGCGACGGCGGCGACGCGGTCTCGGGCGGCGAGCACGTCGTCCTGGGAGAGCATGTCTCCGAGTAGGCAATAC
The DNA here is from genome assembly GCA_042216165.1 of Halanaeroarchaeum sp. Classification (GTDB taxonomy): domain Archaea; phylum Halobacteriota; class Halobacteria; order Halobacteriales; family Halobacteriaceae; genus Halanaeroarchaeum. The sequence continues at coordinate 26,113 of JBDGUD010000060.1, read as the reverse complement.
CTGCTGTTAACGGTGGTGATCGAAAGGGGGGAGAGAACGGGATGGGGAACGGGGCAACGCCGAGCGTGTGACCCGCATTCGACGTGTTGGGTGGGTTAGTATTAAATCCGATCGATGCGGGGTGAAAGTGAAACTGGACGCCGGCGACGCCCTCGCCGGACTTACCGGTCCTCGATCGGGACGAAGGTCTCGTCGTGGGGGCCGACGTACCGCGCCCGGGGGCGAATGAGGCGGTTGTCCCGCTGGTACTCGACGACGTGGCCGAGCCAGCCGCCGACCCGGCTCATCGCGAAGATGGGCGTGTACATGTCGATCGGGATGCCGAGCTGGTAGTAGACCGACCCCGAGTAGAAGTCCACGTTCGGGGCGATGTCCTTCTCGGGCAGGCCAACCTCGTCGGTGAGGTAGTCCTCGATGGTGGTCGTGTACTCGTACCACTTGCGCTCCCCGGAGTTCTCGCTGAGCGCCTCGAGTTTCGACTGGAGGATCCTCGCCCGCGGGTCCTTCACGTTGTAGACGCGGTGGCCCCAGCCGGGGATGCGCCGCCCCTCGTCGATGGCCGACTGGACCCACTCGAGGGGGTCCTTCGCGCTCTCGTCGATCTCCATCAGCGTGTCCATGACGTCCTGGTTGGCGCCGCCGTGCAGCGGCCCGGAGAGCGCCCCAATGCCACCGGTCACCGAACTGTAGACGTCGGCAAGCGTGCTCGCGACGACCAGCGCGGTGAACGTCGAGGCGTTGAAGCCGTGGTCGGCGTGGAGGATCAGGGCCATGTCGAACGTCTCGGCGGCCACGTCGTCCGGTTCCGTGCCGGACAACATGTACAGGAAGTTGGCGGCGTGGGAGAGGTCTGCCCGCGGTTCGACCGGGTCCTCGCCGTTTCGTAGCCGATCGAAGGCCGCGAGGACCGTCGGAATCTTCGCCGTGATGCGCCGCCCCTTCCTGATCGCGGCCTCGACGTCCTCGGGATCGGCGTCGCGTTCCGGCTCCTCGGCGGAGAGCATGGACGTCGCGGTGCGCAGGGCCGCCATCGGGGCCTCGTCGTCCGCCGCGAGCGCGGCGAGGGTTTCGTAGACGTCCTGGGAGACGGTCCGCTCCTCGGCCATCGCGGCCTCGAAATCCTCGAGTTCCTCGACCGTCGGCAGGTCGCCGTTCCAGAGGAGGTAGACCACCTCCTCGTAACTCGCCCCCTCGGCGAGGTCCGCGATGTCGTAGCCCCGGTAGACGAGTTTCCCCGCGTCGCCGTCGATGTCGCTGAGGGCGGACTCGGCGACGAGCACGCCCTCCAGCCCCTTGTGAATCTGATCTGACATTGTCGCGTACTAGTGTCCCTTCGACGGATAACGACGTATGTTTTACTGAACGGCCCGCCGGGCGGGCCCCGGCGTCCCGAACCGCCGCGTCGGCGGCCGAGGACGCCGGTCCGGTGGCGGACGATCCCGCCCGATCGAAAATGGCCTTCGACGTTTGACGTAATCCCGGGCGACCGAACAGTAAGCCTGATACGCCGCAGTACTGAACAATTAATTTGGCATGACTTCCGAGGAGATTCACAAGGGCCTCGAGGGCGTCGTCATCGACGAGTCGCGGTTGAGTCGGGTCTTCGGGGACGAGGGACGGCTCATCTTCCGGGGCTTCGACATCGACGACATCGCCGAACACGGTGACTTCGAGGAGACGCTCTACCTGATGTGGCACGGCGAACTCCCGACCGAGGCGGAGTACCGGGAGTTCTCGGACGCGCTCGCGGCCCAGCGCGAGATTCCAGAGGAGATCCACCGCCTGCTCGCCGACCAGGCGGCGGTGGACCAGCACCCGATGGACGTGCTCCAGGCCTCCGTCTCCGCGCTGGCGGGGTACGACGACAACCGGACCGCGGACCCGGAGAACGACCTCGACGCCGTCGTCGGGATGGGCCAGTCCATCTCCGCCAAACTGGCGACGATCACGGCCGCCTACAACCGGTTGCGCGAGGGCGAGGATCCGGTGGAACCCCGCGAGGACCTCTCGCACGCCGCAAACTTCCTCTACATGCTCCACGGCGAGGAGCCCGAGGAAGCCTTCGTTGACGCGATGGACACGGCCCTGCAGATCCACATGGAACACGGCACCAACGCCTCGACCTTCACGACGCGGGTGATCTCCAGCACGCTCGCGAACCCCTACGAGGCCGTCGCCGGCGGAATCGGGGCGCTGGCGGGCCCGCTGCACGGCGGCGCCAACCAGGACGTCCTCACCATGCTCGAGGCCATCGACGAGAGCGAGAAGGGCGTCGGGGAGTGGATCGACGACCGCCTCGACGAGGGCGGCGTCGTCTACGGTTACGGACACCGCGTCTACAACGTCAAGGATCCCCGGGCCTACATCCTGCAGGAGCACGCCGAGAACCTCATCGGCGAGGGCGACGGCGACGACAAGTGGTACAAACTCGCCCGCGAGGTCGAATCGCACATGGACGACCTGGGGCTCGAGGAGAAGGGCATCGCGCCCAACGTCGACTTCTTCTCGGGGACGGTCTACAAGCAGATGGGGATTCCCACGGACATCTACACGAACCTGTTCACGATGAGCCGGATCGGCGGCTGGATCGGGCACATCATCGAGCAGTACTCCGACAACCGGATCATCAGGCCCCGAGCGAAGTACGTGGGCGAGGTCGACCGGACCTGGACGCCGATGGCGGACCGGTAGGCCGGTATCGACGTGGGGTACGTTTTTGCTCGCCGGGGCGCAACGGGTGGACATGGCTGGCCGCGTCGAGTACGAACCCGCGAGCGTCAAGGACCTCCTCGCGGAGATGAAAGACACCGCCGAACTCCTCATCGACCTCTCGTACTCGGCGGTCCTCCACCGGAGCGACGACGTCGCCGCGGAGGTGCTCGAACTCGAGGAGCGCATGGACGTCCTCCAGTTGCGTGCCCGGATGAGCCTCCTCCTCGCCGCTCGCAACCCCGAGGACGCGGAGATGCTGGCGCCGGTCCTGGGGATCATCGGCGCGGCCGAGAAGGTGAGCGACGCCGCTGGCGACATCGCCAAGGTCGTCATCGAGGACATGGGCCTCCCCGAGGACATCCGGTCGGCGCTGCCCGAGGCCGTCGAGACGCTCGTTAGGGGCCAGGTGAGCGAGGACTCGCGATACGTGGACCGGACCCTGGGCGAGATCAACATGGAGACGGAGACCGGCGTCCGGGTGATCGCCATCAGGCGGGGTGGCGACTGGGTGTTGAACCCGGACCAGGACAGCGAACTCGGACCGGGCGACGTCCTCCTCCTCCGGGGCCCCGAGGAGGGGATCGAGACGGTCTACGAGAGGACGACCGGTTGGCACTACGAACCCCCGGTCGCGGCGGAGTCGAGCGTCGCGGACCTGGAGCGGGCCGTCGACTCGCTGGTGTTGATGAAGAACATGAGCGAACTGGCGGTCGACCTGGCCTACGGGAGCGTCCTCTTCGACAGCACGGCCCTCGCCGAAGAGGTCGTGGAACTCGAAGCGGAGGTCGACGCCCTCAAGTCGCGATTCGAGGCCTGGACGCTCCGGGCGGCCGGCCGGGTGGACGACCCGGTCTCGCTGCGGGGCCTCATACAGATCGCCACCTCCACGGAGGTCATCAGCGACGCCGCCCTCGAGATCTCCGAGGGCGTACTCCGCGGACTGGACACCCACGTCGTGGTTCACGAGGCGGTCGAGGAGTCCGACGAGATCATCGACAGGCTCGCGGTCGAGGAGGACAGCGTCCTCGACGGGACGACCCTCGGCGAGAGGGCCGTGAAGACCGAGACCGGGATGCGCGTCATCGCGGTCAGACGACCCACCGAGACGGGCGACGAGTGGGTCGTCCAGCCGGGGCCGGAGACGAGTCTCGTGGCCGGCGACGTCCTCATCGCGAAGGGGACGCGAGCCGGGGCGGACCGCCTTCGCGAACTGGCGGGCCGCGACCCGGTTCACGAGGGAGAGTAAGCGGCGGGACCGGACGAGACCGAATCGCTCAAGGGCGTAGCGGGGGCCACTGCATGCAATGACGACGCTCGGTTCGGCCAGCGCAGACCCCGGGGAGATGGACACGGGGCGGTTGCCGGTCGGGGAGACGCGGGACGGTGCGGAATTCGGCCTGCCGGTCGCAGTGGTCAACGGCGCCGCGGAGGGCGACACCCTCTACCTCCAGGCCGTCAGCGACGGCGACGAACTCAACGGGCTCGGGGTCGTCAACCGCGTCCTGCCGCAACTGGATCCCTCCGACCTCGTCGGGGAGGTGCTCGCGGTCGGGATCGCCAACTACCACGCATTCCAGGTGGCCGAGCACCGCAACCCCATCGACGACACGAAACTCAACCGGGCCTACCCGGGAGATCCGAACGGGAGTTCCTCCGAGCGCATCGCGAGTGCCACCTACGAGGTCGCCACCGAGGCGGACATCGTCCTCGACCTCCACCAGGGGTCCACCTCCCGGATGATCGACGAGGCCCGGGTGCGGTGTGGCCGACACCACCGCCTCCACGACGAGTGCCTCGAACTCGCACGGGTGTTCGACGCCGGCCACGTCCTCGACCAGAAGGGGCCCTCGGGACAGCTGGCCCGGGTCGCGCCCGACGACGGCATCCCGGCAATCGACCCGGAACTCGGCGGGGCGGTCGGCTGGGACGAGCGAAGCGTCGAGATCGGCGTGCGTGGCGTGTTCAACGTCCTCGAACACTACGGCTTCCTCGCGGGCGACCCGTCGCCGGGCGACCAGGTGCGGGCCCGCGACTTCGACCGGTACGGCGCCCCCGCCGGCGGCCTCGTCCGGCTGCACCCCTCCCTGGGCGACCGCGTCGCGCAGGGCGACGTCCTCTTCGAAGTGACCGACGTCTTCGGGTCGCTCAAGGCCCGCATCACTGCCGACCGGGACGGCGTCTTCTGGCGCGCCCGGCGGCTCCCCCAGGTGGCGACCGGCGAGTACGTCTGCTCGGTCGGCACGGAGGTCGACAGGGTCTGATGGCGACGGACCTCGTCTGCGCCGATTGCGGGCGGGCGTACGAGGCCGGCCCCGGCGAACCCTGGCGCTGTGAGTGCGGGCATCCCCTCGATTTCGCGGAGCGGCCCCTGCCGGACGGGCCGCCGAAGCGGCCGGCCCTCGATCGCGGGCTGTGGGCCTTCGGGGATTTCCTCCCGGTCGAACCCCGGGTGACCCTCGGCGAAGGGTGGACGCCGCTCGCGGACGCCCCGGCGTGGGACGCGACGTTCAAACTCGAGTACGTCTTCCCCTCCGGGAGTTTCAAGGACCGCGGTGCGACGACGACCCTCTCGCGGGCGGCCGAACTGGGCGTCGAGCGCGTCGTGGAGGACTCCTCCGGCAACGCCGGTGCCGCCATCGCGCAGTACGCTGCACGGGCGGGAATCGCGGCCGAGATCTACGTCCCGGCCGGGGTGAAGGAGACGAAACTCCGGGCCATCGAGCGGGCCGGCGCGACCCCGGTCCGGGTGGAGGGCACCCGCCAGGACGTGACCGACGCCTGCGTCGCCGCGGTCGAGGACGGCGACGCCTGGTACGCGAGTCACGCCTGGAATCCCGCCTTCTTCGCGGGGACGGCGACCGTCGCCTTCGAGATCGCCGCCCAGCGCGACTGGTCGGTGCCGGACGCCCTGGTTCTCCCCGTCGGACACGGAACGCTGTTCCTCGGCGCGTACCGGGGGTTCGCGGCCCTCCGGGACGCCGGCTGGACCGACCGGCTCCCGCGACTGCTCGGCGTCCAGGCGACCGGCGTCGCACCGCTCGTGGCGGCCCGCGGCGGGGACCCCGGATCGACCACCAACGACGCAGCCGACGGCATCCAGATATCCGACCCGGTCCGCGACGACCAGATCCTCGCCGCGATCCAGGCCACCGACGGCGACGTCGTCGCCGTCGACGGGGCGGCGACGGAGTCTGCCCTCGACGCACTCCATCGCCGTGGGTTCTACGTGGAGCCGACGAGCGCCGTCGCGGTGGCCGGTCTGGAGGCCTATCGCGAGGCGGGCGTCCTCGAGAAGGGGGCGGACGTCTTGGTGGCCCTCACCGGCAGCGGGCTGAAGTCCTGATCAGCGCCAGTCGTCCAGGCCGACGAACGACCCCTCCTCCGCCGTGATCCAGGTCGTCACGAGTTCGTCCTCCCCGGCGTCGCGGGGGAAGATGGTACAGGTCGCTCCGTCCTGGTACGTCTCGATCCGGTGGTCGAGGTCCTCGCCCGACTCGGTCGCGGGCAGGCCGGTGGAGCGGGTCATACACGGTTCTTCACGCCGGGGGACTAATACCTCGTCGATGTTACATCGGTCTTGAACGTTCGCGTCTTCGCCCGGCCCGGACGGTCCACACCGCCCCGCCGGTGGCCTCTCCGTCCGACCGGGCAGTTTCGGTACGGCGGTCAGCGCTCGGGGTGGATCGGCGCGTCGAAGCCGCCACGGACCAGGGGTTTCGCCACGTGCCGCCTGGCGACCGGGGGAACCTCGTACCAGCCCCGCTCCAGGTCGCGCTCGACGGACCGCTCGACCGGTCCCGGGGCGCTCGTCCCGCAGTCCCGGCACCGGTACCCCTGGTCGGCGCCGGCGCTCTCCATCGTCCGGCCGCAGTCCGGACACGTCGGGGTGGCCGTCTCGGTCCGGACGAGGTCGCGGACCGCGACCTTCTCGAGTTTGAGCGTCCCCGCGGTCACCTCGCCGACCGCGGTGATCCGATCGCCGACCCGGAGCGACCGGACCCGATCGCGGAACCGCTTGGTCGGCTCGAAGGCCACGCACTCCACGCTCGCGTCGCCGTCCCGGAGCGCGAGGAAGACGTGGCCGCCCCGGCGCGTCTCCGGGGACCTCGCGACCGTGCCGGTGACCCGGTAGGCCCGGTCGTCCGCGAGCGATCCGATCTCGCCGTGCTGGACGTGGACGTCCGTGCCCTGGTTGGTGACGAAGAGCGCCCGCTCGTGGACCGGTTCGCTGTCGATGCCGTCGGCGACCTGCGCGAGCGCGACCGGATCGTCCCCCCGGATGCCGTAGAGGATCGGCCCCGGGGCGTTCGGGACGCAGACCGGCGCTCCCTCGCCCCGATCGACGGTGTCCCAGGCCCTGGGATAGGCGGCGTCGGCGGCGTCGAACAGCGAGTCCCGGTCCACCTCGCGGGGGGTCCCCCACCGGTCCGGGTGCCGGTAGGCGACGTACTCGTAGGTCCAGTCCTCGAAGGCCTCGTGGGCGCCCACGGCCGCGAGTGCGCCGATCGTTCCCCGGCCGTTTCCCCAGCCGACGGCCTCGTAGCCCCGCTCCCCGATGAGGCTATCGGCGGTATCGCGGTCGTGGATCTCCGTGACAGCGTCCCGTGCGAACTCGACCACCGCCTCGTCCACGTCGGTCGCGACGACCAGGCCCGGGTTCGTGGTCTCGTCGGCGGTCTCCGCGTGGGCCTCGATCGTGCGCCGGGCCGTCTCGAGTGCGACCGACACCGGGGCCTCGGTGTGGATCGCGAGGGCAGCGTTTCCCCGCGTCTTGTGCTCGACGGCGGGGTTGAGTCGGACCAGGCGCAGCGACGCGACGCGGTGGCCCCGCTCCCGGAGGCCGCCGGCGATCAGTCTGGCCGCGTAGGTCGTGCACATTCCGCGCGTGCGCGAGTCCGTGTCGTCGAGGCCGATGACCGTTCGCACACGTTTCCCTACGGGGGTCACCGTACAAAAACCCGTTCGGAACCACACCACCACTCGAATCCGCAAATCACCCGACAGCGGCCCCGTGGACGCCACAACGCATATATGCCGTGAAGGTCGTATGTGCGGGTACATGTCGCGGTCTGCGCTCATCGGAAACATCACGGCGATGCTCGAAGACGCCGGGTTCATGGTGAGCGACCGCTGTTCGACCCGGCCCAAGAGCTTCGACCTCGCCGCTCGCCGCCGCGACGACCTCGTTCTGGTGAAGGTGCTGGCGAACATCGACGCCTTCGACGGCCCGACCGGCCGTGAGATGCGCCGGCTCGGGACCTACCTCGACGCCACGCCGATCCTCGTCGGCCTCCGGACCCGCGACGAGGACCTCAAACCGGGCGTGGTGTACTTCAGGCACGGCGTGCCCGTGCTGAGTCCGGACACCGCCCTCGACCTCTTCGTGCACGGAGTCGCCCCCCTCATCTACGCGGCCCCGGGCGGTCTCTACGTCAACATCGACGGTGACGTGCTGGCGGACGAGCGCGAGAGCCGGGGCTGGAGCCTCGGTCGCCTGGCGACGGAGCTCGGCGTCTCGCGACGCACCGTCTCGAAGTACGAGGACGGCATGAACGCGAGCGTGGAGGTCGCAGCGGAACTCGACGAACTCTTCGACGGCGACCTCACGAGTCCGGTCAGCGTCCTCGACGGGGCGGAGGAGATTCGCGACGCGGAACCGACGCCCAACGACCCGGAGGTCGATCCGGAGGACGAGCCCATCGTGGCGGTCCTCACCCGCGTCGGCTTCGAGGTCCACCCGACCGAGCGCGCCCCGTTCAACGCCGTCGGCGAGGACACCGAGGCGCGCAACGACCTCCTCACCGGCCACTCCCCGCTCACCGAGGCGGCCGTCAAGCGGGCCCGCATCATGAGTTCGCTCGGGCGAATCACCCGCACCCGGGCGGTCTACTTCGTCGACGAGGCCAGCCGCGAGTCCGTCGACGATACCGCGATCATCGAGCGCGACGAGGTCGAGGACATGGACGACCCGGACGAGTTCCGGGACATCCTCGGCGAGCGCTCGAGCGTCCCCGAACCCTGATCAGCCGCCGTAGGTCTCCTCGAGGTAGGCGACGATGTCGTCGCTCTCCGCCATGCCATCGACGCCGTGTGCCTCGTCGACGAGGACCGGGACGCCCCGCTGTCCACTCACGGCCTCGACCTCGTCCCGGCGGAACTTCAGCCGCGAGACCCTGTGCTCTTCGTACTCGACGCCCAGGTCCGACAGTTTCTCCTTGACCTTCGCGCAGTAGGGACACCCGGGCATGACGTAGAGTTCGACGTCGCTCATGGCCGTCAGTATGGACGGGATGCAAAAAGTCGCGGCGATCGACGCGACCGCTGCCGGGGCCGTCCCACCGGGACGCGGCCGCTGCACCGAACACGAGGGCTGCAACCCCTGGAGACGTGATCGCCCGGACTGCCCGGGCCGCCCACGACGGGCCTACAGCGCGCCCTGCATGATGCCGCTCGTGCGGACGAAGAAGTACAGCACGAACGCTCCAGCGATCACCCACTGCCCCGGGCGAACGTCGCTCCACTCGCCCTGGGCGGTCTTCACGACGGGGTAGGAGATGATGCCGGCGGCGATCCCGTAGGCGATCGAATAGGTGAACGGCATGACGAAGACGGTCAGGCCCGCCGGTACCGCGTGCGCGAGGTTCTCCCACTCGATGTCGGCGATGTTGCGCAACATCAACACCGCGACGACCACGAGGGCGATGTGGGATGCGTGCACGGGCACTGCGGCGGCGATCGGCACGAGGACGAGCGACGCGACGAACAGGAGTGCGACGACGAGGGCGGTCATTCCCGTTCGCCCTCCCTCCTCGACGCCGGTCGAGGATTCGATGTACGTGGTGACCGTCGAGGTCCCGATCATGCCACCGACCGTCGTGCCGATCGCGTCGGAGAGCAGCGGACGGTTCATCTGTGGCAGGTTACCGTCCTCGTCGAGGAACCCGGCGATCTGTGAGACCCCGGTGAGCGTACCGGCGGTGTCGAAGAAGTCGACGAAGAAGAACGTGAACACGATCAACGCGAAGCCGAGTGCGTCCACGTTGCTGAACCCTTCCAGGAACGCACCGACGAGCGGCGTGATGTCGTAGCCGGCGACCGAGTAGGCGATCGCGGTCTCCCCCGTCAGCGACGCTGGCGTGTACAGGGAAATCGGCGCGCCGAAGTGCTTGAAACTGGTCGCGTGGGCCGTGAAACCCAGCCCGGCGGCCGCGTAACTCAGGATCGTCGTCCCGACGATCCCGAGGATGATCGATCCCGGGACCCGCGCCGCGTACAGCGCCAGGGTCAGGAACAGGCCGATCACGGAGACGATGGCGATGGGGTCGGAGGCGAAGACGGGGTTGAACTGGATGAACGTCGCCGGATCGCTCGAGACGACGTGCATCGCCTCGAGCCCGATGATGGCGAGGAACAGCCCGATTCCCGCCCCGACGGAGAACTTGACCGGCTCCGGGAACAGGTTGATGATGTACTCGCGAGCGCCGGCCACCGTCAGGAGAATGAAGACGACCCCCTCGACGACGACCGCCGCCAGCGCCGTCTGCCAGGGAACGCCCATCCCCAGGACCACCGTGAACGCGAAGAACGCGTTGAGGCCGAGCCCCGGTGCCTGTGCGAAGGGCCGGTTCGCGTACAGCGCCATCACGAGCGTCGCGACGGCGGCCGAGATGATCGTCACCACGGCGATCATCTGCTGTGTCTGGGCGTCCGTCCTACTCGGCACCTCGATCGCGAGACCGAGGATGTCGGGGTTCACGACCACGATGTAGGACATCGTCAGGAAGGTCGTGACCCCCGCCAGGATCTCGGTGCGGAGGTCCGTGTCGTACCGGTCGAACCCGAAGAAGTCCGCCAGCGTTTCACTCAGTCCCATGATGCACGTTCGAGCATATTCACACGGGGTACTTAACCGTTGTTGTGCACGAACGACGGAAAAACCCGGGGTCGGAACGACGCTCAGCCCAGTTCGACGAGCGCCCCGACCGGGGCGTCCGTCCGGCCTCGCGCGCGCTCGACGCCCTCCTCTCCCGCCGCGATGAGCGTGAACACGCCGGTCACCTCCGCGTCGGCCTCGCCGGCGATGTCGAGGAGGAGTTCCTGGGTCTCCCCGGAGCGGATGAGGTCGTCGACGACGAGCACCGCTTCCCCCGGTTCCAGCGCCGAGGCCGGCAGGTAGTAGGTGAGTTCGATGCCCGAGTCCAGGCGCTGGCGCGCCTCGATGAACTCCTCGACCGCCGTCTCCTTCGCCTTCTTGGCGTACGCACACCGCGCGTCGTAGTAGCGCGCGAGCGCCGCGGCCAGGGTGATGCCGTCGGTCGCCGCCGTGAGGACGACGTCGGGTCGCTCGAAGTCGTACGTTTCGGCGGCGACCGGTGCGACGAGTTCGAGGAGGGACTGATCGAAGACGATCGACGAGTTGTCGACGTATCCCTCGTCGTCCAGGCGGACGCGGTTCTCGATCTCCCGGCGGAGCGTCTCCCCGCCCACCTCGCCGACGACCTCGCGGGCGCGGTCGGCACTCGGCAGGACGTGACCGTTGACGTAGCGGTTGAGGTCGCCCGCCGGGAGACCGGTCTCCGCGGCGAGTTCGTCGTAGGTGCGCGTCTCCTTCAGGGTGCGGAGGATGGAGACCGCCCGCAGCTGCAGGGCGGCCTTCTCGGCGCGGTTCATATGGATACACACGATTCCACAATTATGAATATCCCGGAATCGATCACGGCCGAAAACACCACGCTCGTTCACATCGCCGGGCCGGTCGGCGGTCCGACTCACTCCTCCTGGGCCGCGAGGAGGTCCTCGGCCGTGATCAGGGCCTCGAGGACGACGTCGTGGTCGGCGAGGAGGTCGGCGGCGCCCTCCTGGCGGTCCACCACCACCACGACGCGCTCGACCGTCGCCCCCGCCTCGCGGAGCGCCTCGACGGCGTCGAGAGCGCTCTGTCCCGTCGTTGCGATGTCCTCGAGGACCACGACCTCCTCGCCCTCCTCGAGGCGTCCCTCGATCAGGTTGGCGGTCCCGTAGTCCTTCTGTCGCTTGCGGACGATGACGTACGGGTTGCCGGTCGCGACGCTGGTCGCCGCCACGAGGGGGACCGCGCCGAGAGCGACGCCGGCGAGTTTCGTCTCGCCCACGCGCTCCGCGAAGGCGGCGGCGACCCGCTCGAGGGCGGTCGGGTCCGTCTCGAAGAGGTACTTGTCGACGTAGTAGTCGCTCGTCCCGCCGTGGGCGAGTTCGAACGTGCCGAACTTGACCGCGTCCGCGTCCCTGAGCGCCTGGATGAGGTCGGGATCCGCCATGTGCGCGAAGTGGGCCAACCCGACATTAAACGTTCTCGATCCGATCACCAGGGCTCGTCCTTGAGGTCGAGCAGGAAGGCGACGACGTTCGTCGCCACGTGCAGGCTCGGGGTCAACACGACGACGGCCACGACCACCTGCCAGGTGAAGACCGCGCCAAACCACCCCGGTGCCGCCAGGGCGGTGAGTCCGAGGGATCCGACGACGAAGTCGAGCTGATCGACGACCGGGAGGGCCGCGCCCCGCTCGCGGCCCGTCCGGCGTTTGAGGAAGGAGGCCAGGACGTCCCCGAGCATCGCGCCGGTCGGGAGCGAGAGCGCGACCGACCACGGGAATTCGGGCACCGCGATCCCGAGTACCGCCGACGCCCGGGGTGCGACGATGGAGAGAACCAGCGCCACGCCGGCACCTGCGGCGATCCCGGCGGCGGTCCCGCGCCAGGTCTTGCCGTCGCCGAGGAGCCGTCTCCCGCGCCAGGTGCGTCCGCCGTCGATCGGGGGGCCACCGCCGGCGACGACTGCCACGTTGTTGGGGACGTACGCGGGCAGCATCGCCCAGATGGCCACGACCACCACCGACGCCAGGCTCATGGGTCGGGATGGGCCCGCCCGGCGCATAAATGCGTCCGATTCGACGCGGCCGAAAACAAGGCTGATAGTCCCCGCGGGTCTCGTGGGGTATATGGCCTCCTGGAAGCGGGACTTCGTCTCCGGTCTCATCGTCCTGCTGCCGATCGTGGTGACGCTGTACGTCGTCTGGTGGCTGTTCACGCGCCTGGCCGCCATCGCCCTGCTGTCGAGCGTCGTGACCAACCCGGTCGTGGGCGTCCTCCTGACCCTGCTCCTGTTCCTCCTGGTCGTGTTCTCGGTCGGCTACATGATGCGGACGGCGATGGGATCGATCGTCGAGGACCTCATCGATCGGCTGTTCAACCGCGTGCCGCTCCTGCGCATCGTCTACAACGCCTCGAAGATGGCGGTCGAGACTGCCCTCCTCGGGACGAGCGACCTCCAGAAGCCGGTGAAGGTCGCCGTCTGGAACGACATGCGGATGACCGCCTTCAAGACGGGGCAGACGACGGACGACGGCCGGGACGTCCTGTTCCTGCCGACGGCCCCCAACATCACCACGGGGTACGTGATCGAGGTCGAACCGGACCAGTACGAGGAGACGGGCGAGCGCGTCGAGGACGCCCTCACGCGCGTGCTCAGCGCGGGCTTCGGCGACACGAGCGAGACCGACGTCTCGCCGTTGCTCCCCGAGGACGACGACGATCAGACCCAGGTGAACCAGTCGTCGTAGCCGTCGAGGCGGCCCTCGACGAGATCGAAGTACGCCTGCTGGAGTTCCTCGGTGATCGGCCCCCGCGTCCCCTCGCCGATCACGACGTTGTCGACCTGCCTGATCGGGGTGACCTCGGCCGCGGAGCCGGTGAAGAAGAGTTCGTCGGCGGTGTTGAGTTCGCCGCGGCTGATCGAGACGTCGTCGTGCACGGCGTAGCCCCGTTCGCGGGCGAGTTCGATCACCGTGTCCCGCGTGATGCCCTCGAGAATGCTCTCCGAGAGCCCGGGGGTGTAGATCTCGCCGTCGCGCACCAGGAAGAGGTTCTCGCCGGGTCCCTCCGCGACGTTGCCCTCCTTGTTCAACACGATCGCCTCGACGTAGCCGTTGCGACGGGCCTCCTCGCCCGCGAGCATGCTGTTCACGTAGAGGCCGGTCGTCTTCGCGTTCGTCGGCACCTGGCTGGAGGCGTGCTTGCGCCAGGAGGAGACCATCACGTCGACGCCGTTCTCGAGGGCCTCCTCCCCGAGGTAGGCGCCCCAGGGCCAGGTGGCGATGGCGATGTCGGTCGGGACGTCCGCCGGACTCACGCCGAGCGAGTGATAGCCGTAGTAGACGATCGGTCGGACGTACGCCGACGCGAGGCCCTGTCGGCGCAGCAACTCCAGCGTCGCCTCCGTGAGCTCCTCGCGGTCGAAGCCGATCTCGAGGTCGTAGGGCTTCGCCGACTCGTAAAGGCGATCGAGGTGGTCCTCCCACCGGAAGATGGCGGTCCCGTCCTCGGTGTCGTAGGCGCGGGCACCCTCGAAGACTGCGCTGCCGTAGTGGAGCGCGTGGGTCAGGACGTGGACCGTTGCGTCCTCCCAGGGGACGAACTCGCCGTTCTGCCAGATCGTATCGACGTCCATGTCCGCGAATCCGGGCATATTCCGTACTAACGCTGGCCGCACCATAAAACTACGAGAGCCGGGTCGGTCCCGGACCCGCATGGGGCACGTGGTGCCGACGCGGGTAGACTCAAGGGATCGGCGGGTGTACCGGACTGTTGCAATGCCGACACGTACGTCCACAGCGCAGTGGAACGGTACTCTCCAGCGGGGAGACGGAACCATGGCCTTCGGGAGCGGTGCGTTCGAGGGCGCGTTCTCCTTCGCCTCCCGGTTCGAGAACGGCGAGGGGACGAACCCGGAGGAACTCATCGGCGCCGCCCACGCCGGCTGTTTCTCCATGGCGTTCGCGAACGAACTCGACGACGCGGGCTACGACCCCGTCTCCGTCGAGACGGAGGCCACTATCACCCTCGACGTGGAGGACGGTCCGACGATCACCCGGAGCCACCTGGAGACGGTCGCCGAGGTCGAGGCCATCGACGAGGAGACGTTCCAGGAGATCGCGGCGGGGGCGAAGGAGAACTGTCCGGTCTCCAGGGCACTCGCAGGCGTCGAGATCACCCTCGACGCGACCCTGGCCTGACGCTCGACCCCCTCACCCGACTGCCGAGCCGGCCCCCGCTCGACTATTCAAGCGCGGCGACGAGGTCCGCGCCCTCGACGAACGGAACGCCGTGGCGCTCGGCGTAGGACCGCGCGGCGGCCACCGAGAGCGCCTCGCCGGTCTCGTCGTCGAGCATCTCGGTCACGACGACGGCCGGCGGCAGGCCGGCGGCGTCCGCCAGCGCGATTCCCATCTCCGTGTGGCCACGCCGCTCCTCCAGGCCCTCCGCGGCGGCGCGCAGGACGTGGACGTGGCCCGGCGCGCGGAACTCACGGGCGAAGTCCGTCGTTCCGGGGGAGGCGGCGGCCTCGCCCAGGGCCCGCACCGTGGTTGCCCGGTCCACGTCGGTGACGCCGGTGTAGGTGTCCCGGTGGTTCACCGGAAGCGAGAACGAGGACCGCTCGTCGTACCCGAGGTGACCGCTCTCCGCGGCGGGGTGGGAGAGCTCCTCGGCCAGGAACGGGAGGTCGAACGCCGCCGCGACGTCCGCGCCGAGGGCAACGCAGAGGAGGCCGCCTGCGTCGTTGCGGAGGGTCGCGACGTCGTCCGCCTCGACGGCCCCCGCCGGATAGACCATGTCCACTTCGCCCTCGCGATCGTCGAAGTCGTGGATCAGGACCGGCGAGCCCCGTGCGAACGCCTCGATCGCGGCGTCCACGCCGTGCCGGGCCGCTGCCTTACTCGGCTTCGACACGAACGATCACCTCGTCGCCGTCCATGAGTCCGAGTTCGTCCCTGAGCTTCTCCGGCGCGATGACCTCGACCTGGTCCTCGTCGTGGTGGGTCCTGACCGGAACGATGACGTGTGCGGGACCAGAGGTGGGCCCGTCGGGAACCTCGACCGTCGCGGGATAGCAGTACGCCGGGCCGTAGGTGCGCTCCTCGTCCTCCCACCCGTCGATGTCGACGGGGTCGAAGGACTCCATGCCCGAGCGTTCGCGCCGGGACTGGCGGGTCAGCGCCACGTTGAGGGTCCCCGGGTACGGGTCGTAACCGAGTTTCTCCTCGAACTGCCGCCTGTACCCCGGCAGGGAGATGTAGTGGCGCCCCTCGCCCATCCCCGAGGTCACGCTGCCCCGCAGTGCGAGGTCGGTCTGTTCCTCGAAGATGGCCCGGTAGTCCTCGTACTCGGTCTTGAGCGCCCGCGCCCCCTCCTCGGTGACGGTCACGAACTGCCCGTCGCTCACTCGCTCGCGTTCGAGGTAGTCCGCGTCTTCCAGGGCCTGGAGCCGCCGCGAGGCGGTCTGGTTCGAGACGTCGAGGTGGTCGCCGATCTGCCGGCAGGAGACCTTCACCTCGCCCCGGTTGGCGCCCTCGAGCGCCAGGTATTTGAGCACGGCCAGCTCGTCGAAGCCGACCGCGAGCGTGCCCGCTGCAGTAGCCATGGTTCGACCTTACGACTCGGGTGGCAAAACCCTATCGGAATTGAGAAGAATAACAGTAATGGAATTCACTCGGCGTCCGCCGGCTCGAGTCCCTCGATCCAGGTGTCCTCCTCGCGGGCGAGCATGACCACGTTGGAGGGTTCCGCCTCCCGCCTGACGTCTAAGGCGGGCAGGTGGGCCTGGAGACGGTCGGCGAACGCCGCGACGTCCCCGTGGTCAGGCATCGCCGACCGGTCGAGTCGGTCTCGTGAGTGACCGACGTGCATGTACCCCTTGAGTTCGACGAAATCCGGCCGTGCTCGCTGGATCAACTCGGCGTACCGCCCCGGGTCGTTCGCGTTCTCGCCCGCCACGAGCGTCGTCCTGATCGTCGTCCGGGCGTCCGTCTCGGCGAGGACGTCCAGGGAGCGCAGCAGGTCCTCCCAGGCCGCGTCCTCCACCGGGGCGACGACGTCCTCGAAGACGTCCTCGGTCGGCGCGTCGAGGCTGAGGTAGAGCTGGGTGGGGTCGACGTCCGCGAGGACGTCCGGGCGGGTCCCGTTGCTCACGAGAAACGTGGTGAGCCCCCGGTCGTGGAACTCCTCGATCAGTGCCGGCAGGTAGGGATAGAGGGTGGGTTCCCCGTCCAGACTGATCGCGACGTGCTGGGGGTCCATCGACTCCTCGAAGCGCTCCTCGGGGACGTCGTCGTTCCCCCCGAACCCCGCGAGCAGTTTCCGCTGCAACTCGATCGAGGCGTCGGCGACAGCCTCGGGGTCGTCCCAGGCCACGTCGTCCAGTTCGAAGGCGTGCCCGGCGTGGTCGCGCCAGCAGAACACGCAGCGTTCGTTGCACCGGACGACCGGCGTCATCTGGATGCAGCGATGCGAGCGGATGCCGTAGAAGGCGTACTTGTAGCAGGTCCCCTCGCCCCGGAGGGCGTTCTTGGTCCACCCGCAGGTCTGCACCGCGGTGTGGTTCTCGGAGTGGTAATCGGGCTCGTCGACCTGCCGGGCCATCACGCCCCGGTATCCGACGGACGACCAAAAGGATGCTGTTCGGCTACCGCCGCCGGATCCACGAGACGATCGCACAGGAGAGGAGGACGGCACCGAGCCCGAATCCGGTGGTCGTGATCCTGGTCGTGCCGGCGACGTCCGTGGTCCTGGCAGTACCGGGGACGTCCGTGGTCCCGGGGACCGTCGTGGTCGTCGTCTCGGCCGTGGCCCCGTCGGCACTGGCCGGCGTCGTCGCGCCGACGAGACCGGCGACGGCGACCACGAGAATGGCGAGACCCGCGAGGCCGGCGACGAATCGCATACGACGGGGGTCGCGCTCGGCGCGGGTAGACGTTTCGCATCGGGGTCGCGATCCATTCAGAACGCCTTTAGGCGGCGACGCCGACCGAACTGGTATGCTGATCGCCTTCCGCGAGGAGGTCGAGGCGCTGCTCGCCGACGCGCTCGCGTCCCTCGATCTCCCGACCGACGACCTGGGCATCGAGGACCCGCCCGAGGACGTCCCGGCGGTCCTCGCCTCCAGCGCCGCGTTCCGGCTCGCGGAGGGGGCCGGGGCGCCCCCGCCCGAGATCGCCGCCGACGTCGCCGCCGCGATCGACCCGGACGACGCCGAGTACGTCGGGGCGGTGTCGGTCCAGGGGCCGTACGTCAACTTCGACGTGAACCGGGCATACCTCGAGGACACGGTCCGCGCCGCCCAGGACGCGGACTTCGGGACCCTGCCCGACAGGGGCGCCTCCGTCGTCGTCGAGCACACTAGCGCCAACCCGACTGGACCGGTGCACGTGGGCCGGGCGCGCAATCCGATCATGGGGGACGCGGTCGTCCGCCTGCTGCGGTACGCCGGGTACGACGTCGACGCACACTACTACGTCAACGACGCGGGTCGGCAGGTGGCGGTGTTCACCTGGGCGTACGAGACCTTCGACGAGGACGACCTCCCGGACCCGGAGCGCGACCGCGTCGAGTACGACATGGTCCGCTACTACCGGAAGGGCAACGAGTTCCTCGAGGAGGCCGACGAGGACCGCGTCGAGGCGGCCGAGGCGGAGATCCAGGCCATCATGCAGGGCCTCGAGCGCGGGGACGAGGCGACCTACGAGCGCGTCAGCAGGGTCGTCGACCGCGTGCTCGAGGGGATGACCGAGTGTCTGGGACGGCTGCCGGCCGACTTCGACGAGTTCGTCAAGGAGACCCGGTTCATGCGCGACGGGAGCACCGACGACGTCGCCGACCGCCTGATGGCCACCGACCTCGCCTACGAGGAGGAGGGGGCCTGGCACCTGGACCTCTCCGATCGCGGGTTCGAGAAGGACCTCGTCTTCCTGCGATCGGACGGCACCAGCCTCTACACCACCCGCGACCTCGCCCACCACGAGTGGAAGTTCGCGGAGTACGACCGGGCCGTGACCGTCCTCGGCGAGGACCACAAGCTCCAGGCCGCCCAGCTCCAGGCCGCACTCGAGATCCTGGGCAACGACACCGATCGCCTCCGTGACGTCATCTACTCCTACGTCAACCTCCCGACGGGGAAGATGAGCACCCGGGCCGGCACCGGCGTCGATCTGGACGACCTCCTGGACGAGGCCATCGAGCGCGCCCGGGAGGCGGTCGAATCTCGTCTCGACACCCGTCTCCGGGACGACGACCTCTCCGAGGCGGACGTCGAGCGGATCGCCCGCCAGGTCGGGATCGGGGCGGTTCGCTACGACATCGTGGCCAAGCAACCGACCAAGCCGATCACCTTCCGCTGGGAAGACGCCCTCGACTTCGAGGGACAGAGCGCCCCATACGTCCAGTACGCCCACGCCCGGTCGTGTGGGATACTCGACGAGGCCGGCGGCGAGCCACCGTTCGACGCCGATCCGTCGGTCCTCACCCACGAGGCCGAGGAGCGCCTCGTCAGGACGCTGGCGCGCTTCCGGTACGTCGTCCGGGAGAGCGCCGAAGAACTCGAGCCGCACGCGGTCGCCACCTACGCCCGCGACCTCGCGGACGCCTTCAATGGTTTCTACCGCGAGTGCCCGGTTCTCGGCGAGGATGTCGCCCCGGAGCGCCGCCTGCCGCGACTGGCGCTCGTCGTCGCCGCCCGCAACGCGATGGCCAACGCCCTCGACGTGCTCGGCATCGCCGCCCCCGAGTCGATGTGATCAGCCCAGGCGCCCGCCAGTGAGTCGCGAGAGCAGCGACCGGCCCGAGGACTCTTCCGTGGGCTCCTCGTCCTGCTCTATTTCGACGCCCTCGTCGTCCGCGCCGTCGCGGCCGTCCTCGTCGCTCGACTCTGCCGCAGTCGACGCCGTCTCCTCGTGGCCTTCCTCGTCCAGGTCTCGCGACGCTTCCGGCACTCCGGCGTCCGCGTCTTTCGGGACGTCCCGCTCCCCGTCGTCCGATTCGGCGGCCCGCTCCCCGTCGTCCGATTCGGCGGCCCGCTCCCCGTCGTCCGATTCGATAGCCCCGTCTCCGTCGTCCGATTCGGCGGCCCGCTCCCCGTCGTCAGATCCGACAGCCACGTCGTCAGGTTCCGCTTCACCGTTCGTCCCGTGGCCGGCGTCGGCCGACTCCGCCGGGTCCCCGGCCGGGGCGTCGTCCCACTCACTCTGGTCGTCGGTCCCGGACTCGCCGGTCGAATCGTCCTCGGGTGGGGCCGACTCCGCGACGACGATGTCCTCCGCTTCGTCGGCCGACTCGTCGGTCGTCTCGGCGGTCTCGATGGCCGACGCGATGTCTCCGGCCGACTCCGGCTCGTCGTCCAGCACCGCGTCCGATTGCTCGACCGCCGATGCGTCGATGATGTCGTCGTCGGCCCCATCGCTCGCTCCGGTGCCGAGACCGGACGCGGTACCGCTTTCCTGCCCGTCGTCCGCCCAGTCGCGGGGCAGGGGCTCGTCAAGGAGCGCGTAGCCGATCTCGCGGTATGACTGGGCCGCCGGACTGTTGCGGTCCATCGCGACGAGTGGTTCGCCGGCGGCCGCGCTCGCGGGCACGTTGCTGTCCTCTGGCACCGACCCCAGGATTCGCCCGTCGATCTGGCTTCGGACGTCACCCTGTGCGTCGTCGGCGACGCCCCCGATGCGGGTCAGGACGACCCCTTCGACGGTGCCGTCCAGGCGATCCACGAGGTCGCGGGTCTTGGCGGCGTTGTTGATCGCGGCCGCGTCGGGCGTGGTGACGATGACGACGTCGTCCGCCAGGCCCAGCGGGAGCGTCGTGTCGTGGCTCAGTCCCCCACCGGTGTCCAGAATCACGACGTCGTAGCGTTTGCGGAGGTCGGCGACGACCTCCCGGAGGCCCGCGGGATCGGCCCGCCCGAAGGCCTCGATGTCGTCGCTGCCCGGCACGACGTCCACGCCCGCCGGTCCGCTCGCGATCGCGTCGTCGATCGGGGCGTCGTCGGCGAGGACGTCGTGGAGGGTCGCCGGCGTGGACGACACCTCGAGGAAGTCCTCCAGGTTCGCCATCCCCAGGTCGAGATCGACCACGACCGCCGAGCGACCCGCCTCCACGACGGCGGCGCCCAGGTTGACGGCGCTGGTGGTCTTCCCGACCCCGCCCTTGCCGCTCGCGATGGCGTAGACTCTCGAATCAGTCATTGCCTCCAAATTCACGCGGGTCGGGTTATAAAGGATTGGGCGGCAGGCCCGGCACCCCTCAGAAAAGCGGACGACGGTGTAACCGACGACGGTCGAACCGAGCCTGGTTGCCCCCTCGAACCTGGCATGGGTGTTCCCCGATCTGAACAGCGCCGCTGGCCCGTCTCGGCGGAGTGCCGGCCGATCAGAAGCCCTTGCCGAGGAGTTCGCGGGCGATGATCCCCTTCTGGATCTCGGTCGTCCCCTCGTAGATCTGGGTGATCTTTGCGTCGCGGTAGAACCGTTCGACCGGGAAGTCGTTGACGTAGCCCGACCCTCCGTGGATCTGGACGGCCTCGTCGGCGACGTCGACGGCGGTCTGTGAGGCGAACTCCTTGGCCATCGACGCGAGGGCGGTGAGTTGCTCGTCGGCGTTCTCGATGCTCCAGGCCGACTTGTAGGTCAGATTGCGTGCGGCCTCGGTACGGGTGTGCATCTCCGCGAGCTTGTGCTGGATGGCCTGGAAGTCCGAGATGGGGCGACCGAACTGTTCGCGCTCCTGGGCGTACTCCAGGGCGGCCTCGGAGGCCCCCTTGGCGATTCCGACGGCCTGGGCCGCGACCATCGTGCGGGTCTCGTCGAAGAACTGCATGAGCTGGAGGAAGCCCATTCCCCGCGATCCGATGAGGTTCTCCTCGGGGACGCGGACGTCGTCGAGGAGGAGCTCCGCGGTGTCGCTGGCACGGATGCCCAACTTGCCGGTGATCTTCTCGGCGGTGAACCCGTCGCGGTCCGACTCGACGACGATCTGTGAGAACCCGGAGTAGCGGTCCTCGACCTCGGGGTCCGTCTCGACCATGACGACGAAGTAGTCGCCGACCGAGCCGTTGGTGATCCACATCTTGTTCCCGTTGATGACCCACTCGTCGCCGTCCTTCTCCGCACGCGTCGAGACGGAGGAGACGTCCGATCCGACGTCCGGCTCGGAGATGGCGGCACCCATGACGGCGTCGCCGTCGGCGATCGGCGGGAGGAATCGCTCCTTCTGGTCCTCGGTCCCGAACTCCATGATCGAGTCGGCGCCGAACGAGGCCGACGTGATCGAGAGGCCGATGCCCGGATCGACGGCGAACAACTCCTCGATGATGATTGCGACCTCGAGGGGCGAGTAGCCCGCGCCGCCGTACTCCATCGGGATGTTCGCTCCGGTCAGGCCCATCTTCGCCGCCTCGTCCATGATGTCGTGGGGGTACTTCTCCTCCACGTCGTACTCGGTCGCGACCGGCTCGATCTCGTTCTCGGCGAACCGGCGCACCTCGTCGCGGATGGCCTCCTGCTCTTCGGTCAGTTCGAAGTCCATGCCCCTCGCTTGGGCGCTCCAGGGCTTCAAATCATTGGAACTGCTGACAACTCTTCCCGGGTTGTGTCGGCGAGTGATGGGGTCAAAGCATACTTACCGCGCGACCGGGTAGGTCGTATCAATGAGCGAGCAGCAGGCAGAGCAGTCCGAAGACCGACGAAAATACGAGTTTCGGAAGGTCATCGAGGACCTCAAGGAGTACCGGGGCACCGGAACTCAGCTCGTCACCATCTACGTCCCCCCGGACAAGCACATCTCCGACGTCGTCGCTCACGTCACCCAGGAACACAGCGAGGCCTCGAACATCAAGTCGAAGGACACGCGGACCAACGTTCAGGACGCCCTCTCCTCCATCAAGGCCCGGCTGAAGTACTACGACACCCCCCCGGAGAACGGCATGGTCCTCTTCTCGGGCGCGGTGGACGCAGGTGGCGGCCAGACCGAGATGGTAACCGAGACCCTCGAGAACCCGCCCAGGGAGATCCAGTCCTTCCGGTATCACTGCGACTCCGAGTTCCTCACCGAGCCGCTGGAGTCGATGCTCACGGACGAGGGTCTCTACGGTCTCGTCGTCCTCGACCGCCGGGAGGCGAACGTCGGCTGGCTCAAGGGCAAGCGCGTCGAGCCCGTGAAATCGACCACGTCGCTCGTCCCGGGCAAACAGCGCAAGGGTGGCCAGTCGGCCCAGCGGTTCGCCCGCCTCCGCCTCGAGGCCATCGACAACTTCTACCAGGAGTTCCTCGACGGCGACTACCTCCACCACGAGATCCAGGAGAAGGTCCTCGGCAAGTTCGACGTCGCCTACACCGACGAGTCGGGACTCTACGACCTCGTGGACGCAGGATCGGAGGCGTTGGCCGACGCGGAGCTGATGCAGGACAAGGACGACATGGAGACCTTCTTCAAGGAACTCCACGGTGGCGACCTGGCCACCTACGGGTTCGAGCCCACCCGTCGCAACCTCGTGATGGGCTCGGTCGAGACGCTGCTCATCAGCGAGGACCTCCGCCAGGACGTCGTCGTTTACGAGTGTCCGAACGACCACGAGGAGCGCGAAATCGTGGACGCCCGCCACTCCGCGCCCGATCACGAGTGCAGCGAGTGCGGCGAGCCCGCGGAGGAGGCCGCCCGCGAGGACGTCATCGAGCACCTGATGGACATCGCCGACGAGCGCGGCACCGAGATGCACTTCATCTCGACGGACTTCGAGAAGGGCGAACAGCTGCTCACCGCCTTCGGCGGCGTCGCCGGTATTCTCCGCTATTCGACCGGCGTCTGATCGCCTGGCACCACCACGCGACCCGACGCCATCGCGTTCAGGCGACACGCTCCCCTCGACGAGTCGCTGTGCCGCCGTTCTCCATCCGACGACCCGCCCAGTGCTCACCGCACGCCGCGGGCTTGCCCGGTCTTCCCTGATAAACCCCCGCCGACCGGGGGATGGGGCTCCAGGACGACGCCGGCCGGGAGCGGTCACGGCGACCGGGATTCGGCCCCTCAGGCCAGCAGTTGTTCGAGCTGGTCGCGTCGCCGATCCAGGTCGATCGCGGGCTCGACGTCCGGGTCCGCTGCCAGTCTGTCGAGTACGAGCATGACGTCGACGCCCAGGCGCTCGGCGTGTCGGGCGATCGCGTCGATTTCCTCCCGGTAGAGCGCCAGCCGATCGAGGAGACCGAGCAGGGCGGCGATCGTGGCGCCGGCCTCGCCGTCACCCGGGAACGCGTCGCTGACCGCGCCGAAGTCGGGGTGGGTGTCCGGTGGGTCGTCGGTGGGGGAGACGGTCAGACAGGACGTGCAGAGCGCACCGCCAGGTCGATCGTCCGGCATGGCACCGGCGACGGCGTCGGGGATGGGAAAGGGAACGGTGTCCTCGCCACAGTTCGGACAGCGCATGGGAGTAATGGGGGCGGTGCCGGCAAAAGCCTGTGCGGTCTTCCGTCACGGGGCAGCGGCGGTCGGGAGTCGACGGGGACGCCTGAACGGACTCACTCGGAGGACGCCGGTTCCGCCGTGGGTTCGATGTCGTCTTCCTCCTCTTCCTTCTTCGCTTTGACCTTCTTCATCCGGAAGATCTCCTCGCGCTCCTGTTCCTCGAGCTTCTGCTGGATGTACTCCTGGTTCTCGTAGAGGTCGGGCAGGAGCTTGAACTCGAGGGCGTTGACACGCCGCTTGGTCGTCTCGATCTCCTCGAGCATCTTCTTCATCGCCGTCTCCACCTCCGCGGCGAGGACGATTGTCTCGAGGAGCTCCTCGTAGGCCTCGGCCGCCTCGTCGATGTGCGCGCTCGTGCCGAGGACGCCGTACCCGCGCTGGTCGAGGGTCTTCTTGACCTTGCTCGACTCGATCTGGGGGACGACCACCCCCATGATGTTCTTCGACTCGACGGCGATCTCGGGGTGCTCCTTCAGCGCGGCGGCGGCGCCCCTGACCGCGACGTCGCCCTCCATCGCGCGAGCGACGTCGATCCGGTTCTGGGCCCTCTCGTAGTCGTCAGCCAGGGTCTCGCGGACCTCCCTGGCCTGGTCGAGGATGTCCATGAACTCCATGATGAGGCCGTCCCGCTTCTGCTCGAGGGTGTCGTGGCCCCGCTCGGAGAGCTGGATGCGATCCTCGATCTCCATCAGGTTCTTTCGCGTGGGCTTGACGTCTTCTGCCATGGGTGGTGGATCTCAGGCCTCGGCCTCGGCCGATTCCTCGGCCTCGGACTCGCGGTAGTACGTCTCGATGTACTCCTCGTCGATCCGGTTGAGTTCGTCCCTGGGGAGCATCGAGAGCAGGTCCCAGCCGATGTCCAGGGTCTCGTCGATAGAGCGGGCGGTGTCGAAGCCCTGCTCGATGAACTCGTTCTCGAATCGATCGGCGAAGTCGAGATACTTGTTGTCGCGCTCGGAGAGCGCCTCGCGGCCGACGATGTTCACGAGGTCGCGGAGGTCCTCGCCCTCGGCGTACGCCGCGTAGAGCTGGTCGGAGACGTCGCCGTGGTCCTCGCGGGTGAGACCCTCGCCGATCCCCTCGTCCATCAGTCGGGAGAGGGAGGGGAGCACGTTGATCGGTGGCTCGATGCCCTGGGAGTTGAGACTCCGGTCGACGTAGATCTGTCCCTCGGTGATGTATCCGGTGAGGTCCGGGATCGGGTGGGTGTCGTCGTCGCCGGGCATCGTGAGGATCGGGATCTGCGTGATGGACCCGTCGACGCCCTCGATTCGGCCCGCCCGCTCGTAGAGCTGCGCCAGGTCGGTGTACATGTACCCGGGGTATCCCCGCCGACCGGGGACCTCCTCGCGGGCCGCCCCGATCTCACGGAGCGCCTCGCAGTAGTTGGTCATGTCCGTCAGGATGACCAGGACGTGGTACCCCTCGTCGAAGGCGAGGTACTCGGCCGTGGTCAGGGCCAGCCGAGGGGTGATCGTTCGCTCGACGGCCGGGTCGTCGGCCAGGTTGAGGAAGACGACCGAGCGCTCCAGAGCACCCGTGCGCTCGAAGTCCTCGAGGAACTCGTTCGCCTCCTCGGCGGTGATCCCCATCGCGGCGAAGACGACGGCGAATTCGGAGGATTCTCCCTCGCTCTCCTCTTCTTCTGGAACCGTCGCCTGGCGGGCAATCTGCAGTGCCAGATCGTTGTGCGGAAGCCCCGAGGCGGAGAACAGGGGGAGCTTCTGGCCGCGAACCAGGGTGTTCATCCCGTCGATACCGCTGACCCCGGTCTGGATGAACTCCGCCGGGAACTCGCGGGCCGTCGGATTGATCGCGGCCCCGACGATCTCGCGGCGGTCCTCTGGGACGATCTCCGGGCCGCCGTCGATGGGATTGCCGGAGCCGTCGAGCGACCGCCCGAGGAGGTCCTCGGTGACCGGCATCTTCAGGGTCTCGCCCAGGAACCGGACCGACGCGTCCCGGCCGATCCCCTCGGTGCCCTCGAAGACCTGGATAGCGACGACGTCGCCCGAGGTCTCGAGGACCTGACCACGCTTGACCTCGCCGTCGGGCGTCTCGATCTCGACGATCTCGTCGTACCCGA
>JBDGUD010000046.1:0-38052 GCA_042216165.1 Halanaeroarchaeum sp. | reverse complement strand
AAGACCCGCTCGGGGAAGATCATGCGGCGGCTCCTCGAGGACATCTCCAACGACGCCGACCTGGGGAACACCACCACGCTGCGCGACCCCAGCGTGCCGGAGGAGATCCGGCGACAGGTCCAGGAGGACTGAGATGGCGCATGCTGCGGACGGGGCCGGTGAGGCGGTCGCCGACCACGCGGCCGACACGTGGGCGAACCCGGCAATCATCGGACTCATGGGCTTCGCGACCACGACGATGGCGACGGGCCTCCACCACGTCGGCTTCTGGGGGGCCGGGCCGACGCTGGCGATGGCGCTCGCGTTCGGCGGGACCGCCCAGTTCGTCGCCGGCATCATCGCGATGCGGAAGGGAGAGCTCTTCCTGGGATCGGCGTTCACCAGTTACGGCGCGTTCTGGTGGGCGGTCTTCGCGTTGCTCTTCGTGATCCCGGGCAGCGGCGTGACGGTCACGGCCATGCAGGAGGCCGGCTTCTTCCTGATGTGGACGCTGTTCACGGCCATGTTCGCCGTCGCGGTCGTCCCGCACGGCCGGTACCTGACGGCCCTGTTCTGGCTGTTGCTGGTCGCGTTCGCGCTCTTGACTCTGTACACGTACGGCGTCTCGTCCGGCACGTTCGCGCCAGGGGGAACCGTCCAGGTCGCCATGGGGTGGGAGATCCTCGTGGTCGGGCTGCTGGCCTGGTACATCGCCGGTGCCGAGTTGATCAACGCCGAGTTCGACCGGGAGGTCCTGCCGCTGTCCTGATTCTCCCCCGCTCCGCTCTCAGTGCTGGATCGCGCCGACGAGCGTGAGGATCTGCTCTTCCCCGTTCGGGAGTCGCTGGGGGTAGACGCCGATCGGGAGGACGAAGTCTCCGCCGTGTTCGATCCGCCCGACGTGCACGTAGATCGGTATCTCCCGGCCCCCGATCGTCGCCGTTCCCTCGTACTTCTCGATCGTGGCCGTGGTCCCGAGGGTCGCGACCTCGGTCGAGCCGACCTGCCCGTCGATCGAGAGTCCCTCGTACCGGGACTGGAACTGTGCCAGGAGTTCGCGGGTCGACATGTCCTCGACCGGGTTGAACGTCTGGCCGGCGATCTCGATCTGTGGCGTGGACAGCAGGGCGAAGACGCCCGCTTTGTGCGTGCCGAGTGGCCCGAGGTCGATCGTCTTCTCGTAGACGGCGACCCGGTTCGTCACCTCGACCTCGCGATCCTGCCCGGCCACGGTGAACGTGCGACTGACCGTGGGCGATCGCTGGGCGGCTTCCTCGTACCCGGTCTGTGACTGGACGTCCGCCGGAACCTTCGCGGCGCTGGCGGTGAACGTCAGCGGTTTTTCACCGGTCAGGAACCCGATACAGCCGCTCGTGGCGGCGAGACCGCCGGCTGCCACCGCACCGAGGAACGACCGCCGGTTCAGTCCCTGGCTCGCTTCGTCCGATCGCTCGTGGGGAGAGGTCATCGGTGTCCTCACGAACGGGCCCCGTGGGCTTGAAGGGCGCCGTTCGTTTACGCGAGTTCAGCCGAAATTGCCGGCGTTGTCCAACGGTCCGGATCGACCCGGGTCCCCCAAACGGTAATGCACGCGCCCGAGTAGCGCCACCGATGGCAGTCGAGATCCGCGTCCTCCACGTCGACGACGATCCGGAGTTCGCGCGTCTCACGGAGACCTTCCTGGGACGCGAGTACGGGGGATTCGTGGTCGAGACGGCACGGAACGCGACCGACGGGATGGCGGCCATCGAGCGCTTCGATCCGGACTGCGTCGTCTCCGATTACGAGATGCCCGGCAGCGACGGGATAGAGTTCCTCGAATCCGTACGCGAGGAGTACCCGGACCTTCCGTTCATTCTCTTCACCGGCAACGGATCGGAGGAGGTCGCGAGCGAGGCCATTTCCGCCGACGTCACCGACTATCTCCAGAAAGAGGTCGGTACCGGCCAGTTCACCGTACTCGCGAATCGCATCCGCAACGCCGTCGAGCAGTACCGGACGGAAGCGGCACTCGCGGAGCAACGCCACCGGTACAACGCTCTCTTCGAGAACCTGGGCGTACCCGTGGTTTACTTCGAGGACGAGGACGACCGCCCGGTGGTCGAGCGCGTCAACCCGGCCTTCGAGGAGACGTTCGGGTTCGACCAGGAAGCGGCCCGCGGGAAGAATCTGGACGACGTCGTCCTCCCGGACCGGGAGGAGGACCTGGGTCGTCGGATCAGTGAACGTACGCGTGCCGGGGAGATGGTGGCCACGGACGCGGTGCGCCGAACGACCTCGGGGGAACGGACCTTCCACGTCCTCTCGGTCCCCCTGACCCCGGGCGAACGGACGACGGGCGGATTCGCGCTCTACACAGACGTCACGGAGCGAGCGGAACGGGAACGGATCCTGAAGACCCTCCACACCCGGACGGAATCGCTCTTCCGGGCCGACACGCGCCAGGAGATCGCAACACTGACCGCCGCCACCGCCGAGGAGACGATGGGATACCCGTTCACCGTCGTGCGGCTGCTTACCGACGACGGGACCCGCCTGGAGCCCGTGGCGATCACCGAGGGTGCGAAGTCCCTGCTGGGTTCCCGGCCGACCTACGAGACCGGCGAAGGGACGGCGGGGCAGGCCTTCGCCACCGGGGAGACGCTCGTCGTCGACGACCTGTCCGAATTCGACGACGGGTACGACAGGGGAGCGGCGACTTCGGGCGTCTTCGTACCGATCGACGGTCACGGAACACTCTCCATCGGTGAGGACGAGAGGGGCGCGTTCGACGACGGCGACGTCTACATGGCCCGGATTCTGGCCGCGAACGCCGCCATCGCCCTCGATCGCCTGGAGCGCGAGCGCGAACTCGAGCGACAGAACGACCGACTCGACCGCTTCGCCTCGGTCGTCTCCCACGACCTGAAGGGACCGATCTCGGTCGCGCGCGGTCGCCTGGAGATGGTCGAGGACGGCCCCGAGCGCGTCGAACCGGTCCGTGACGCCCTCGACCGGATGGAGGAGATGATCGACGACGTGCTGGCGCTGGCTCGCAAGGGCGAGACCGTCGACGAGACGACCGACGTCCGGCTCGGCGAGATCGCCGACCGGTGCTGGGAAAGCGTTGACACCGAGGCCGCGACGCTCGCGGTCGAGACGGAGGACGCCGTCGTTGCGGATCCGGGCCGCATCCGGGAGATCTTCGAGAACCTCTTCCGGAACGCGGTCGAACACGGCGGTCCCGACGTCACCGTTCGGGTCGGCTCGCTCCCCACGGGATTCTACGTCGAGGACGACGGTGACGGGATCGATCCCGAGAGACGCGATCACGTCTTCGACTACGGTTACACCACGTCGGCCGACGGAACGGGATTCGGACTTTCCATCGTCGAGGAGATCGCGGCCGCGCACGGCTGGTCGGTGACGGCGACGGCGGGGAGCGAGGGCGGCGCCCGCTTCGAGTTCAGGGGGGTCGGACGCTCCTGATCACCCGGTGTAGTAGTACTCGCCGTCGCGCTTCTGTTGCCGGTCGAGCTGACTCCCTGGCTTGTTGATCCGGGGCCGGCCGAGGCGTTCGTCTCGCCGGAAGGTGATGTCGAGGTTCGCGAGGAACTCGTTCATCCCCGAGCGCATCGACTGGGGGGTGCCCGCGTGGCCCGCGACCGCCGGTTCGCCGTCGAAGACCAGCAGGCGGTCCGCGAGCAGGTCGATGGTGTAGATGTCGTGGTCGATCACCATCACCGTCGTCTCGCGGTTCTCGGCGAACCGTCGGATGGCGCGCGTGGCGAGCACCCGCTGCTCGACGTCGAGGTGGGCGGAGGGCTCGTCGAGGAGGTAGAGGTCGGCGTCCCGGGAGAGCGTGGCGGCGATGGCGACCCGCTGGCGTTCGCCACCGGAGAGTTCGGTCAACAGCTGGTCCATGATCCGGTCGAGCTGGAGGGGCTCGGCGATCTCCGTGTTCCAGTAGGAGGTCCCGAACTCGTCGGTGATTTCGTTGAGGAACCCGGCGACGGGAATCGTTTCGTCCGCCTCGACGTACTGGGGCTTGTACGCGATCTGGAGGTCGAGGCCCAGATCGCCCCCGTCGGGTTCGAGTCGTCCCGCGAGCAGCTTCGCGAACGTCGACTTCCCGATGCCGTTCGGCCCGACGATGCCAAGCACCTCGTTGCGGTGGACCTCGCCCCCCTCGACCTGGAGGGTGAAGGCGTCCTCGCCGTAGGACTTCGTCATGTCCGGGTACTCGATCAGCACGTCCGCCGCGCTGACGGGTCGCGGCGCGTGCTCCTCGAACTCGATTGCCTCCGGGCGGATCCGCATGTTCTCCGCGCTGAGATACCCCTCGAGGTACTCGTTGATGCCATTTCGCACGGACTTCGGGGGCGTGACCACGCCGAAGACGGACGGCTGGCCGTAGCCGACGTGCAGGGAGTCGGCGAGCATGTCGAGGATGGCCAGGTCGTGTTCCACCACGAGGACCGCCCGGTCCCCGTCCTCGGCCAGTTCCCTGACGAGCCTGGCGGCCGTCACCCGCTGGCTGATGTCGAGGTAGGGCGTAACCTCGTCGAGGAAGTAGAAGTCGGCGTCCCGCGCGAGGGCGGCGGCGAGGGCGACCCGCTGGAGTTCGCCGCCCGAGAGGCTGTCGATGGACTGGTCGAGGACCGGTTCGATACCGAGCCGATCGACGATCTCGTCGAGGGCGCCGCGCTCGTCCGTCGAGGCCAGGAGTTCGCTCGTGGTCCCGTCGAACTGCTCGGGGATCTGGTCGACGTACTGGGGCTTGCGGGCGACCGACACCGTGCCATCCCTGACCCCCTTCAAGTAGTCCTGGAGTTCGGTCCCGCGGAACTCGTCGAGGACGTCCTCCCAGGTGGGTGGCTCGTCGAACCGTCCCAGATTCGGCGTCAATTCGCCGGCGAGCGCCTTGACGGCGGTCGACTTCCCGATTCCGTTGGGGCCGAGAAAGCCCGTTACCTTCCCGGGCTCGGGGATGGGGAGACCGTAGAGCGCGAAGGCGTTCTCGCCGTACCGGTGGGTCGGGTCCTCGTCCAGTTCCTGCGGGAGGTTGACGATCTCGATGGCGTCGAAGGGACACTTCTCCACGCAGATTCCACAGGTCTCGCCCAGGCAGATCTCCTCGGAGATGCGGACCTGCTCTGGTTCACCGTCGAATGGCTCGCCCTCCTCGTAGTGCTCGCCTCTGGTGACGATGCAGTCCTTCCCGGTCCGGTTGGGCGGACAGTAGTTGGCACACTCGTAGTTGCAACGGTCGGGCTGACACCGGTCCAGGTCGACGACCGCGATGCTGTCCTCTGCCATGGTCAGACGCCGCTGGTGAGGAGGATGCCCCAGGTGACGAACCAGAGGGCGAAGGTCATGAAGATGACGTAGAGGTGGTCTTTCGCGCCGAACTCGGCGACGTCGACGCCGACGAGCCGCAAGACCATGAGTTCGACGATCGCGGCCGCGAACAGGACGACCAGCCCCACCCGGTCCGTGGCGCCGGAGGCGAGCATCGAGGAGACGACCCCCGCGGCGACGCCGCCGAGGGACACGACGGTCGTGACCACGATGCTGCGCGTGTGGCCGGTCAACCCGTCCGCTGTCTCGGTAGCCATACGGCCATCTGTGTGGTCCGCGGGCAAAAGGCGTTCGTTCCACCCGCTCGCGCGCCACCGGTCGGGCCCAGGCTCCCTGCCCCAACGATTTATGCCGGTGGGGTGTTTCGATTCGTAACAATGGCCGATGACTGCCTCCAGGACGGGCCCCCGAGTGCCAAACTCGTCTTCAAGGTACTCGAGTACGACGGCCCGCTCACGCAGAAGCAACTCGTCGAGGAGTCCATGCTGTCGGCGCGAACGGTGCGGTACGCCCTCCAGCGTCTCGAGGACTGTGGGGTCGTCGAGGAGCGGATCTACTTCGCCGACGCCCGACAGAACCTCTACGAACTGGCGTGCGAGTCGGACGACGCCGAGGCGCAGACGGAAGCGGCCTGACCCGGGACGGCCCGGTGGCACAGGCTGTCCGGGAAAGATACATGTGCGCCGGATGTTATCTATCCGAAGATGACACGGGAGGCCGGGTGGCCGGGGGGTTCACTCGCGTGGCGGACGCCGCTGCTCACGGACGAGCGGATCTGGGGTCGAATCGGGACGGCGATCGTCTACGGCGTCACGCTCGGATTCCTGTCGGTGTTCGCGTACCTGGTGCTGTACCGATCTCCGACCCGAATCGACCTGGCATTCGGCTGGATCCTGCCGGTGATGGAGTTCGCGGCACTGTTGCACTTCGACCGGCGCGTCGTCCCGACGGCGTCGGCCCCGCACCTGGTTCGCGTCGCGACCTGGTTCCTGGCCGGCGCGACGTTCTTCACGATCGTGATCGCCGGCACCCTGGAGTTGCTCGTGTTGAAGGGGGGCCAGGTGGTCAACCCCGAGTTCGTCATTCTGGTGTTCGCCGGCGGGGGTAGCGTCTTCGGCTACGTCATGGGGGTCTACGACGTCGATCGCAAGCGGGAGGCCGAGCGGGCGGAACGACTGCACACACAGGCGAGCGTGCTCAACCGCGTGCTCAGACACGACATCCGCAACGACGCCACCGTCATCCAGGGATACGTGGACCTCCTCGGCGAGGAGGCGTCCGTCGACGAGGAGACGGTCGAAACGATCGAGAACCGGGTCGACGACATCGTCTCGCTCAGCGAGACGGCCCGCAAACTGGAGCGCGTGATGGCCGTCGACGACGAGAGCACGACCGAGTTCTCCCTCGCGACCGTCGTGGACGAGCAGGCCTCCCGCGTCGACGAGGCCTATCCATCGGTCTCCCTCACGGCGGAAACCGACGAGCCGGTGCGGGTGAAGGCCCACGATTTGCTCCCGTCTGCCATCTACAACGTCGTCTCGAACGCCGCAGAACACAACGACGCCGACGAACCGACGGTGGCGGTCGCCGTCGAGTCGGTCGATGATCGGTGGGCCAGGGTCCGCGTGGCCGACAACGGACCGGGCATTCCAGCGGAGGAGCGCGAGGTCCTGAAGCGCGGCACCGAGTCTGCGCTCAACCACAGTAACGGTCTGGGGCTCTGGCTGGTGAACTGGATCGTCCGACGCTCGGACGGCGCACTCGACATCAGATCCCGCGAACCACGGGGGAGCGAGGTCGTGCTCTACTTCGAGCGCGTCGGCGTCAGCTGACCGTGATCTGCATCTCGTGGTCGATCGCGCGCTCAAGTTCCTCCGCGATGGCGCTCCCGCGGGACACCTTGATGTCGCCGCCCCGACCGACGGTGGCCGTGAACAAGTACTCGCCGTCCGCCTGGACCTCGACCGTCTCGCCGGCCCTGTCGGCGTCGAGGGGGATTATCACGTGCCGGGACGTGATCTCGGGGGTGACGATCTCGCCCCCCGCCCCGGCCGCCTGCTGCCCGCCCCCCTCCCCGCCGCTCGCTACACTCTCACCCGGGCGATCCGCCAGGGTTCGCACGTCGATGGAGATGCCCAGGCGGTCCTCGATGTCTGCGATCCGGCCGCCACCCTTGCCGATGACGTGGGAGATGTCGTCCTCGGAGACGTAGACCATGGCCGTGTTCGGACTCCGGATGTCCACCTCGACCGGCCCCCGGGTGGCCGCCTGTATCTCGCGCTCGATCTCGTTCCTGGCCAGTCGATCGACGCCGCTCTCTGACCCCTCTCCGTCCTCATCGAGGGGAATGGTGACCACCTGGCGGTTGAACGTGTAAATCTCGTAGGCCGGTCGGCTCGTCTCGAAGTCGCTGACGACGATGACCGGGCGGGCGAGGTCCTCCTCCATGAGTCCCTCCGGGACCTTGACCTCCGTGTGGACGTCGTAGACGGTCCGGACCTGTCCCTCCTCGATGTAGACGACCGTGTCCACGATCTGTGGGATCATGCCGAGTTCCACCCGGCCGACGAGACGCTGCAGGGCGTCGATCGGACGGGTCGCGTGCACCACCCCGACCATGCCGACGCCCGCCAGGCGCATGTCGGCGAAGACCTCGAAGTCGTCCGTCTTGCGGACCTCGTCGTAGATCGTGTAATCGGGCCGGACCATCAACAGCGAGTCCGCGGTCGTCTCCATCGACCCCGACAGCTCCGTGTACTGGGTGATCTCGGGGCCGACCTGCAGGTCGCGTGGCTTCTCCATCGTCTTCACCACGTTGCCCGCGTCGTCGAGGAACTCCGCGACGGCCTGCGCGAAGGTGGACTTCCCCGCGCCCGGCGCGCCGGCGATCAGAACGCCCCGGTCGCGTTCGAGGAGGCGCTCCTGGAGTTCGTCGACGTGATCGTAGTCGGCCATCGTGGTCTTCACGATGGGGCGAACGGCGGTGATTTCGATGCCGTCCGAGAAGGGAGGTTCGGCGACCGCGATTCGCATGTCCCGGATCTGGGCGATGATCATGCCCTCCTCGCGCAACTCGATGAACGCGTCCTCGCCCCGCTTGCCGGTGTCGATGATCTCCGAGGCGAACTCCTTCAACTCGTCCGCCGTGAGGGGCTCCTCGCCGATCCGTTCGTAGGAGATGTCTCCGACGTCGCCACGCTTCGCCATCGGCACGACCCCCTCCTTGAGGTGGACGGACATCGTCCGCTCGTCGAAGTAGTCCTCGACGCCCAGGTGCCCACGCTCGCGGTCCTTCGGCTCGAGGTACTCGACCGCGAGTCCCTTGCCGCGGCCGACCTCCGCCTGGACGATGTCGCTCGTGACGAAGGTGGCGTCGTACTCCCTCGCGGCGTCGCGGATGAGCGCGTCGATGGCTCCCTCGCTCGCCCGTCTGATCTCGTCCTCGGTCGCCCGACCGCCCACGTACTCGACGTCGATCGTCCCCTCCTCTGCCAGGTCGGCGAGTCGCTGCAACTCCTCGATGCCGTCCCAGCCCGTGTCGCGGCCCCGGTTGGCCTGGGCCTCGATCTCGCCGACGACGGCCTCGGGGACGTAGACGGTGGCGCCTGCGTAGTCGCCCGCCGCCGCCCGCTCGGAGATGCGACCGTCGACGACGACGCTCGTGTCCGGGACGATCTTCATGCGCGCCGGTACGCGCGGCACATAAAAAAGGGTGTTCACCCCCGGCGCGGCCTTTACGGCGCGGGCCCCGCTTTCGGGAGTATGGACGAACTGGTCGACCTGGCCGCGGACCTCGTCTCGATCCCGAGTCACGAGGACGACCAAGCGGCCGGCGACGCCGTCGAATCGTGGCTCCGGGAGCACACCGATGCCCGCGTCGATCGGGACGGGGCCGGGAACGTCCTCGCCAGACGGGGACGGGGCCCCACGCTCGCGCTGGTCGGCCACCACGACGTGGTGCCCCCGGCGGAGTCCCAGGTGGAGGGCGACCGGTTCGCGGTGGATCGACGCGACGGACGGCTCCACGGCCGGGGCACGGCGGACATGAAGGGCGCACTGGCCGCCATGATGCTCGCGTTCCGCGACGCCGACCCGGCCGGGGAACTCGTCTTCGCCAGTTTCGTCGGCGAGGAGGACGGCGGCGTCGGCGCCCGGGCGGCCATCGACGACGGGTTCGCTCCGGACTTCGCGGTGGTCGGCGAGGGATCGACGGGCTACTCGGCCGCGGGCGTGACCGACGTCGCCGTCGCCCACAAGGGCCGACGGGGGAGCACGCTCCTCGCCAGCGGCACGACGGCTCACGCGAGCGAACCCGAGGCAGGCGTCAACGCGGTGTACCGGGCGACCGACGCGGTCGACGTCGTCCGGGGGTTGTCGGCCCCCGAGACGACGGTCCTCGGCGAGACGGTCACCGGCAGTCTCGCGGTCACGGGCATCGAGGGAGGCGAGGCCTGGAACGTCGTCCCGGCCGAGTGCACCGTCACGATCGACGAACGGACCGTCCCCGGTGACCGCGCCGACCTCGCCGCGACCGAGGACGTCGCGGGCGTCGAGTGGCGGGTCGATCAGGACCTGCCGCCGATGCGCTGCGACGACGGGGACTTCGCTCGTGCGCTCAGGCAGACGGCGGCCGACGTACAGGACGCCGACCCCGAGCTGGTGATCAAGCCCCACGCGACCGACGCGGGGTGGCTCGCGGAGGCCGGGACCACGTGCCTCGTGCTCGGGCCGGCCGAACCGGGCGAGGCCCACACGGACGACGAGAGCGTCTCGATCGCCGTCCTCGACCGGGTCCGACGGATCTACGAGTCGGTCGCCTCCACGTGGCCGAGACACGAGAATTGATACGGCAGGAACGGGCAATCATCGGGTATGGCACCCTCCGAGGCCCCCGCCGCGTACGAGGACCTGCTCGACCGGTATCGACGGATCGCGAACCTCGAGAAGACCCAGGGCCTGTTGAGCTGGGACCAGCAGGTGATGATGCCCGAGGGGGGGACCCCGGCGCGGTCGAAGCAGCTGTCGACGCTCTCGACGCTCGCTCACGACCTGCTCACCGACGACGCGATCGGTGACCTGCTCGAGGACCTGGACGGTACCGACCTCGAACCGGCCCAGCGCGGTGCGGTCCGGGAGATCGAACGGGAGTACCGCCGCAAATCCCGGGTCCCCCGCGACCTGATCGAGGAGATCTCGGAGACCGCGACCGAGGCACTCCCGGTCTGGGAGCAGGCCCGCGAGGAGGACGACTGGGACGCCTTCGCCCCGGTGCTGGAGGACCTGGTCCAACTCAAGCGCGACTACGCGGCCCACATCGACCCCGACCGGGACCCCTACGCGGTGCTCTTCGAGGACTACGAGCCCTACCTCGGTATCGACACCGCCGAGCGGGTCCTGGGCCGCCTCGCAGACGAGCTCCCGCCGCTCATCGACGCGGTCCGCGCGAGCGACGTCGACGTACCGACCCCGTTCACCGGCGAGTTCGATCCCGAGACCCAGGAGGCGATCGCGCGGGACGTCCTCGACGCCCTCGGATACGACTGGGACCACGGGCGCCTGGACACGTCGACCCATCCCTTCTCCGTCGGAACGCAGTTCGACGCCCGGGTCACGACCCGATTCAACCCCGAGGAGCCCCTCGACTCGCTCTACAGCACCGTTCACGAGTTCGGCCACGCGCGGTACACGCTCGGCCTGCCGCGCGAGGAGTACGGCACGCCGCTGGGCGACCCCCGGGACATGACGGTCCACGAGTCCCAGTCGCGACTCTGGGAGAACCACGTCGGTCGGTCCCGGGCCTTCTGGGAGCGCTTCCTTCCGACCATGGTCGACCGGTTCCCCCGACTCGAGGGTGCGTCCGTGGAGGAGGTCTACGCCGCCGCAAACCGGGTTGACCCGGACAACCTCATCCGGGTGGAGGCCGACGAGCTCACCTACCACATGCACATCGTCCTTCGCTTCGAGATCGAACGCGACCTCCTCGCGGGCGACCTCGACGTCGGGGCGGTCCCGCAGGTCTGGAACGACAAGATGGAGGAGTACCTGGGC
This sequence comes from Halanaeroarchaeum sp., assembly GCA_042216165.1. Classification (GTDB taxonomy): domain Archaea; phylum Halobacteriota; class Halobacteria; order Halobacteriales; family Halobacteriaceae; genus Halanaeroarchaeum. Next base: position 26,685 of record JBDGUD010000046.1, on the reverse strand, counting down.
GTGCGTCCCGATTCGGACGCGAAGGGCGCACTCCAGGACATCCACTGGAGCCACGGCAACTTCGGGTACTTCCCCACGTACTCCCTGGGGAGCGTCCTCGCAGCACAGCTGTTCGCGGCTGCCGAGGACGACGTCGACGACCTCGGGGGGAAGATCGCCGCTGGCGACGTCGAACCGCTCGCGGAGTGGCTTCGCGAGAACGTCCACCGCCACGGTCGCCGCTACGAGACGGACGACCTGATCCGGGAGGCGACGGGCGAGTCCTACACGGCCGACTACTTCCTCGACTACGCGACCGAGAAGTTCGGGTCGCTGTACGACCTCTGAACGGATCGACTTCGGCGAACGCCCGGCGGCGCGGAGGTGGGTCCCGATACTGTGCCCGCCCGTCACGCCGGTGGACACTGTGACTGACTGTCACACCGGTGGACACTGTGACTGACTGTCACACCGGTGGACACTGTGACTGACTGTCACACCGGTACCGTTATAGTGTGCGAACGTATACCACAGCCTGTATGGCGACTGCAGACACTTCGGACGACGCCGTTCTGGACGAGTTCCTCGAGACCACCGGCGACGACCCCGCGACGTGGGACCGAAGTTATAACAAGTTGCAGTGTCCGGAGTGTGGTGGACTTCACGACGTAGACGCCACCGCGTGTTCGGTCTGCGGCTGGTCTCCCTGACCGCAGGCGGACCGGAGGCGCCTCTTCTAAAGCGCGGTGATCACCGCGACGCCAACGACGACCAGCGCCGCGCTCACGACGACCCGGCGGGTGACCCGCTCGAGGTCACGCAACAGCACGGCCGCGAAGACCGTCGTGAACAGCGGGGCCGTCGCGGCCAGCGGATCGACGATGGCCACCCGTCCCCGCTGGAGCGCGGCGAACAGCGCCAGGAGCGCGAACGCGGTAATCGTCCCGCTGCCGGCGAAGTAGGCGTAGGTCTTCGCCGAACCGGTCACCACGTCCCGTCGCCCGGCGGCGACCGCGTAGAGCGTGAGACCGACGAGGCTTCCGAACTCGTTGAGCGCGACGGCCTCGAGCAGCGTGACGTCGGTGAAGGTGAGGAGACCGAACCGCCGGGCCACGTTCCCGGTCGCGAAGAAGGCGGCGGCCGCGATCGGGAAGGCGAGGTCGGTTGGCTGCCATCCCGTGAGGTCCCCGCCCCGGGAGAACGCAAGGAGGGTGAGTCCGACGACCAGGACGACGATGCCGGCCGCCGTGTGCAGGCCGACCGGTTCGCCCAGCAGGACGGCCGCCATGAGGGTGGCGAACAGCGGCCGGATCGAGACCGCCGCGGTGTTGATCGACGCGCCGACGCGGTCGATTCCCTGGAAGATTGCCAGACGGCCGAGCCCGGTCCCGACGACGCCGGCGCCGAAGAACAGGGCCCCAGCCGCGAGCGAGAGCGTCTGGAAGAGGTCGAGGCCCTGTGTGGCGAGGAGCGCGAGGACGTAGAGCGTGGTATCGACGTAGACGACGACGAGCGCCGCCTGCACAGAGGTTCCCCCGGCTGCCAGCCCCCGCTTCGAGAGGATCGGGGTGAACCCCCAGAGGACCGCTGGCGTGAGCGCGAGCAGATAGACGACCGGTTCGGTCATCGTCCCGGAGTCGTCGGGGAATCGTTTTGGCGTTTGTGGATTGACGCAGTCGGCACATCTAAGATGGATGGCTGTCAAATGACAGACGAACGCATGCCGGAGTGCCAAAACTGTGGCTCTTTTGTAACCGAAGCGTACGTCCGGGTGTTCACGCCGGATGGGGTGTCCCAACCGCGGGTCTGCCCGAACTGCGAGGACAAGATTCGGGACGGTGCCGACGTGCGGGAGGCGCGTTCGACGAGGCGGTCCTGACGGGCCAGCGGTTTCAGGTGGTTTATAGGGCGTCGGCCACTCTAGGCCGACAATGACCGACACGGAGCCGGAGGTGACGCGGCTGTTCGGTGGTCCCGGGAGCGGGAAGACCACCGCACTGCTCGACCGCGTCGACGACCTCCTCGAACGCGACGACGTCGACGTGCGGGACGTCCTCGTCGTCTCCTACACGCGGGCGGCCGCTGCGGAGGTCCGGGACCGACTGGCAGAGCGCCTCGACAAGAACCCCAGGGCGCTTCGCGGCAACGTCTCGACGATGCACGCGAAGGCGTACGACCTCCTCAACCTCTCCCGCGGCGACGTCGTGAGCGAGAGCGACAAGGAGGAGTTCTGCGAGGAGTACGGACTGCCCTACGAGGACGAGTACGCGTCCGGGTCGCGACGCACGGCCCGCTCGACCACCCTCGGGAACAAGATCATCGCCACGAGCCAGTGGCTGCAGCGGACCCAGCGCGAGGTCGCCGACTGGTACGACGTGCCCTTCCGCTGGAACGAGGAGGAGGTCCGACTGCCCCCGGACATCGACGACCGGGCCCAGACCGGGAACAAGTACACCCCGACCTGGTCCAGCGACGACGACCGCTTCGACGTGCCCGAGTCGATCCGCGCCTGGCGCTCGTACAAGGGCGACCACGGCCTGGTCGGGTTCGCGGACATGCTCGAACGGGTCCAGCAGCGCTCGCTCGTGCCCAACGTCGACCACCTCGTGATCGACGAGTTCCAGGACATCACCCAGTTGCAGTACGCCGTCTACGAGGAGTGGAAGCCCCACATGGAGACGGCCTTCATCGCCGGCGACGACGACCAGGTCGTCTACGCCTGGCAGGGAGCGGACCCGAAGCTCCTCCTCGACGAGCACGCCCACCAGGACGTGATCCTCGAGAACTCGTACCGCCTCCCCTCCGAGGTTCTCGACGTCGTCCAGCGGGAGGTCGGCCACATCGAGGAACGCCAGCAGAAGGACCTGCGACCCCGCAAGGAGGGCGGGGCGGTCGAGGCCGTCGAGAGTCCCTCGGTCCTCGACCTCGTCCGCAACGTTCGGCGGACCATCGACTCCAGCGAGGACGACACGGTCATGGTCCTCTTCCGGGCGCGCTACCAGCTCTTCGAGTTCGTCGACGAGTTCATCGGCGACGGCATCCCGTTCAAGGTCCTCACCGACCAGCGCATGTGGACCGACCGACTCCAGCAGTACGTCGAGGCCGTCGAGGCCATCGACGATGACGAGCCGATCGACGGACTGCAAGCCCGCCGCTTCGCGGACATGCTCCAGGCCTCGGCGTTCGGCACGAACGAACGCGCAGACCTCCGCGACGAGATCGACGAGCGCCAGGAGGCGGCCGGCGAGGACGTCGACCTGACGGAGATCGCCTTCGACGCCGAGGAGATCCGCGATCACGTTCCCTTCGTCCCGGCACCCGCGGCGGCCGCGGACATGCTCCAGAAGGTCACGCGCTACCAGCGCCGGAGCATCGACGCGTACTTCCGGGGCGACTACCGGGACGTGGACCCCGAGCGGGTTCGCGTGGGCACCATCCACAGCGCGAAGGGCCGCGAGGCCGACCACGTCTTTCTCGCGACCGACCTCACCGAGAAGGTCGTCGAGCAGATGGCCGCGACGGCCACACCCGAGGAGGTCCCCGACGGCGTGGAGTTCACGCCCCGCACCAGCCCGGTCCCGGTCCTCACCGACAACGAGCGGCGCGTCTTCTACGTCGGGATGAGCCGGGCCCGCGAGCGGCTCGTCCTCCTGCAGAACCTGGTCGACGGCGCCCCGACCCTCCCCATCGACGTGTTGCTCTACGGCGAGCCGACCGGCAAGACCCTCGACGAGGCCCTCGCGGCCGAAGAGGCGGTCACGATCATCCAGTAGTGGAATGGCGGGTGCGCCGGCCACGGAGTACGGCGTTCTCGCGGACGCGGTCTACGAACGGGACGCGGTCGGTTTCGTCCACGTCGCCCGACCGCGCGATCCGACGATGCGATACATCGCCCGGGTCGACGGCCCCCGGAGTCGGATGGCGTTCGTCTTCGTGAACGGCGACGCGCTGCTCGTGCCGCCGGCCAGCCATTGCGACGCCGCGAAACGCCAGTTCGCGGGTGACGCGATCGTCGATCCGGCGTCGCTCTCGGGCGACGGCCCCGGCGAACGGGCGGCCGAACTCCTCGGGGACCGGGCCGATCCGGGCACGGTCCTGACGCCACGCCACGTGCCCCACGACGCCGCGCTCTTCCTGGAGCGGGCCGGATTCGATCCGGCGTCGACGGAGGCCGTCGACCGGGCCCGGGAGACCAAGTCGTCGGCCGAGATCGATCGGATCCGCCGCGTCCAGCGCGGCGCGGAGGCGGGCGTCCGGGTCGCCGCGGAGGTCCTCGCCGGTGCGGCGGTCGACGGTCGCGAGATCCGGGACCAGGGCGGATCGCTCACGACCGGCGGGCTGCGCCGCCGGGTGAACGCCGCCCTGGCCGAACGCGGCCTCGAGGACGCGGGGAACACCGTCGTGGCGGCGGGTCGCGCTGCGGCCAGTCCCCGCTTCGGTGGCGACGTCCCGATCCGGCCCGGCGAACCGGTGATCGTCGACGTGACGCCCCGGGGCGGACACGGCTACCACGTCGATTTCGCGCGGACGTTCGTCGTCGACTCGGACGGCGGGTGGGACCGACGCGCCCACGTCGCGGTCGAGCAGGCCCTTCAGGCGGGGATCGACGCGGTCGAACCGGGGGCGTCGCCGGCAACCGTCCACCGCGCGGTGGCGGGCGAAATTCGGTCGTTCGGCTTTCCGGCGGATCGCTCCCGGGACGTCGGCTTCGTCCACGACGCGGTGCACGGCGTCGGGCTGGCCCGTCGGGAGGCCCCCTCGGTCTCCGGCGGCCCACTCGAGCCGGGCCACGTGCTGGCGGTCGAGGCCGGCGTGTACGATCCGGCTGAGGGGGGCGTACGCCTCGAAGAACCGGTCGTCGTCGGCACGGACGGCGTCCGTCGCACGACCGAGGCAACGCGCTCGCTCGAACCGGCGGAGCGGTAGTCCGGACCGAATCCGGCACCGCTTTCCCGGTCCGGCCGCTACGCCCCGACGATGTTCACCGGCATCGTGGAGGAGACCGGCGTGGTCGCGTCGGTCTCCGACGACGAGGGCGGGCGACGGCTCCGGATCGAGACCACCGCCATGACGGACTTCGAGGCGGGCGCGTCGGTCGCCGTCGGCGGGGTCTGTCTCACCGTCGAGGAGTCCGGCGATCGGTGGTTCTCCGTGTTCACCGCGACCGAGACCCTCGAGACCACCACGCTCGGGAACGTTGCCGAGGGCGACGTCGTCAACCTCGAACGGCCCCTCGGGGCGGACGGTCGGTTCGACGGTCACATCGTCCAGGGGCACGTCGATACCACGACCGAGGTCGTCGCGGTCGAACGGGTCGGCGAAGACTGGACGTTCACGTTCGCCCAGCCCCCGGGATACGAGCAGTACATCGCCCCAAAGGGATCGGTCGCGCTCGACGGAATCTCGCTGACCGTCGCGGACGTCGACGACGAGGCGGGGACGTTCTCCGTCGCGATCATCCCGACCACCTACGAGCTGACCTCGCTCGGCGAGCGCGAACCGGGCGACGCGGTCAACGTCGAGGTCGACGTGGTCGCGAAGTACGTCGAGCGCCTCGGCCAGTTCAATTGATCACTCGGCCCGGTCGTCGCCCCGGTAGAACGCGGCTGCCCCGGTCTCCCTGAAGTAGCGGCCGTACGTCCTGAGTTTGCCGACGAGGAGCAGGAGGAAGAGGCCGTCGTAGAGGACGACGAAGAGCACGAACCCGAGGCCCGGCGGCACCTGGACGATCGGCTCGACGACCGACAGCCAGACGCCCAAATTGGAGACGAGGACGTTGTACGTCCCGTGAATTCCGGCGGCGACCAGCAGTCCCTTGACCACGATCGGCCCCCTGTTCTCCGGGTTGAACTTGGCGAGGCCGAGGTAGTAGCCGGCGAAGGCGGAGTAGATGACGTGGCCCGGACCGGCGAACGACCGGACCGCAGCGGTCTGGAGCGTCGGCAGGAGCGTCCCCGAGGCCGACGTCACCGCCTGGAAGTACTGCTGGGTGATGTAGATCGTGTTCTCGATCGTCGCGAAGCCGAGGCCGGCGACGGCGCCGTAGACCGCCCCGTCGACCACCGCCGAGAACTCCTCCCGGCGGTAGCCGTAGAGGCGCACCGCGAGCACCTTCACCGTCTCCTCGATGGGGGCGACGATCAGGTAGAAGAACAGGATCGTCCCGACGGCGCCGAACGCGAAGAAGAGGCCCTGGAGCGAACTGTTCACGACCGCGGCGAAACTGGCGAACAGGAAGCCGAGCAGGAATGTCACGACCATCGAGTCGAGGGACTGCCCGGCCGTCACGTCGGACCGCCAGACGGAGACCGCGATCACCAGCGCCGGGACGACGGACGCGAGGATGTAGACGCCGACCACGGGGTCCCGGGCGAGCGCGGCGCCGACGAGCGCGATCTGTCCGAGCAGGATGAGGAGGGCGAGACCGATCACGACGGCGCGTCCGCTGCTCAGCAGCGCCCCGTAGACCCGTTTCGAGAGCGTGTCGAGGGCACTCCGCTCTTCCCACGTCGCCACGTCGTAGAGGTCTCGACCCGCGTCGGCCGCCCACTGGACGGGATCGGGGCGCGTCCCGGACATGCGATCCGGTACCACCGGGAGTGGCAAATGGCTTCGGGCCGGACCGGCAATCATGAAAGCCCCCGGGGCGTACCCCGGGTCATGTCGCGATCGCATCGCCGCCCGACAGCGGGAGTGACCCGCCGATGACCGCCGTCCGCGTCCGGGGCATCTACGCGACCGCGATCACGCAGGTCCTCCAGAATGCGTCGGACGCGTCGGTCGTCCTGGCGTCCCCGGCCATCAGCCGCCGGTTCGACGCCGACTTCGAGACGGCCCCACCCGACGTCACTGTCGCCACGAGCCGGGATCGGCAGGGGGTCGCGGTCACCGGCGACCCGGCCGGCGTCGCCGCGGTGCGAGAGACGCTCGAATCCGTCGCCATCGACGTCTTCGCCTGGGACGACGTGGCCGCGCCCGGGGCGGTCTTCGCGGGCGAGGTGATCGATACGAACGACGGCGGAGCCGTGGTCACTCTCGAGGACGGCCGGCGAGGGTTCCTTCCCTTCGGGGCCGTCGACGGCTACGTGGAAGAAGGGGACGACGTGCGTGCGCAGGTCCACGAGCCGCGAGCGCCGTGGGTGCACGGTCGACCGGTCCTCGACACGACCATCGAGGTGCCGGGGGCGGTGGCCTCTCTCGTCGCGGGCGTCGATTCGGCGGTGGCTGGGACGCCCGACGGCACCGCGGAACACGAACTCGTCAGGACGACCGAACTCCTCTCGACGCGAATCCCTGCCGACTGGGGCGTTCGCTGGGAACGCGCCGCGGAGGACGTCGAGGTCGAGGAACTCGACGCCGCGCTCGCGTCTGCCGTCGAGGCCGCAGAGCGACTCGAGGACGGGCTCGAGGGTGCGAGCGGTCCGGGACGTCTCGCCGCCCCGAAGGAGGCGGCCTGGGTGTGGTTCGGCCGCGCGGCCCGGTTCGCGCTCGACGAGCACCGGCGCCGGGTGACGGAGACGATGCCCGGACACCACCGGGTGAAGGCGTCGACGGACCGGGCCGGGACCGCCGTCGACTTCGCCGAACGCCTCGGTGCGTCCCCGGACGGTTTCCCGTTCGGGTCCGTCACCGACCTCTTCGGCCCGGTCGAGGGCGACGCCGTCGCGATCGACCACGGCAAACCGGACGGGCGCACCGTCCGCCTGGGGCGGGGCGAGGTCGTCGATCGCGACGTCGAGCGTGGCCGCATCACGGTCGAACGCCAGATGACCGCCGGTGGATCCTACGACGCACTCGACGTCCCCCGGGAGACCGGCGACGTCGCGACCACCCGGTTCTCCGAGGGCCGCTGGTGGTACCCGACGGTCTACCGCGACGCCGACGGCGAGGTCAAGGGCACCTACGTCAACGTCTCGACCCCCGTCGAGGTCTTCCCCGACGCGGTCAGGTACGTCGACCTGCACGTGGACGTGATCGAGCGGTCGGACGGGACCGTCGAGGTGGTGGACGAGACGGAACTGGCGGACGCGGTCGAGGCGGGGCACGTCTCGACGCACCTCGCGGAGAAGGCCACGTCGGTGGCCGAGCAGGTCGCCTCAGCCCTCGAGTGAAGTGGTGGCGACTCGTCGGCCACCGCCGGAGCGAGGCGCTCGAGATCGTCCGCCAGCGACTGGAGCACGTCGTCGATGGGGCGATCCCGACGGTGGAACCGTCCCCGACGACGCCGCCGGCGTTGTCGTCCTCGACCCGGCCCGGGACGGTCGCGGCCGTGCGTCTCCCGGCCGTGACGACGCCCTCGCGGGCGCTGTCGCTGATGGACGTGCGGCGTGGAACAGTGAGGTGAGACGTGACAGCCGTGCGCCCCCGACACCGGGGGGCACTCAGAAGTGGTTCTCCGGCGGGAGGTGACCCTTGCCCTCGCCGCCACGGCCGCCCTGGGTCCGGTCGATGCCCATCACGCTCTCCGCCTGATCGACGCCCAGCGACTCCGAGTCGTCGAGGAACTGGACGTCGACCGTCTCGACCGCGTCGAACTCATCACCCAGGTTCTCCCGGACGCGCTCTGCCGTCCGCGGACTGATGCCGCACCCGGCACAGGTTCCCCCGAGTTCGACGACCACCCGACCCGCCTCCGGATCGACGTCCTTGACGGCGCTCGTCCCCCCGTGCATCTGGATGATCGGCATCTGCACGGAGAGCCAGGATTCGATTCGGTCCTGCAGGTCGGTGCCGTCCTCGCTCATGGTCGTCGACTACGGGGCACCCACGTGAAAGGGTTCTGCTTGGCGAACGGCCCGTCCTCACCTACGAGAGCGTGTCGAGCTGGGGTTGCAGCCAGGCGAGGTGGGCGTCGTGACTCCGGGTCTGCAGCCACACCCGGCCCGGGCCGGTGAACCGCGAGACGACCCCCTCGTCGTCGAAGACGGCCGATTTGAGCCCCTCGACGGTCTCGAGTTCGTGGGAGACCCTGGCGAAGGCGACCACGTGTCCCGCGTCGGCCGTCACGGTCTCGCCGCGGTCGAGCGAGCGCGCCTCGATCCCCCCGTAGCCGGCCAGGAACCCAGCCCCCGAGCCCACGAGCTGGAGGAATGACAGTTCCTCACCGCGGAGGGTGTGTTCGGTGTCGGCGGTCGCCCGGAGTTTCACCCCGTCCTGGGCCGCGACGAAAGATCCCGACTGGACCACGTAGACCGGGCGTTCGCCGACGGGGACGCGGACGATCTCTCCGGGCAGCGGCGGGGCCAGCGTCACCTCGCCGGCCCGTTCGGCCCGGAACTCCACGACGCGGACCGGCGTCCGGTCGGAGACCCGCCGGTCGACGACGTCGCCCACCCCGTCCTCCGGTCCGCGGACGTCCACGCCGTCGTCCACCGTCATCATCGCTCCCGCCTCGGCCGTGATCGACTCGCCCGACCCCAGGCCGACGGCGAGGGTCGGGTGCGCGTCGTCGTGGCGCACCTCCACGCGCATGTCTCCAGGCTGGACGCCCCCGACCGTAGTGGTTCCGGTCGCCGCCGTCGGTTTCATGGTCGTCCCCGTCCCCCGTCGTGACATGCTTCGACCCGACATCGAGGGGCGGCGGGCACTGGTCACCGGCAGCGCGAAGGGCGTCGGTCGCGCCCTGGCGCTGGACCTCGCGTCCCACGGCGCCGACGTCGCGGTTCACTACCACTCCTCCGAGGCGGAGGCGAGGGCAACTGCCGAGGAGGCCAGCGAGCGCGGGGCGGGGGCCGTCACCACCGTCCAGGGGGACGTCACCGACGCGGCGTCGGTCGACGACCTGTTCGACGCCGTCGAGGCTGCCCTCGGCCCCGTCGAGGTGCTCGTCAACAACGTGGGCGACTTCGCGCCGGACCACTGGGAGGACATCGACGTGGACACCTGGCACCGGGTGATCGACACCAACCTCACCGGCACCTACCTGTGCACCCGTCGGGCGCTCCCGGCCATGCGCGAACGGGCGTGGGGACGGGTCGTCAACGTCGGCTACGCGTCGAGCGACCGCGGGCTGGTCAGTCCGACGAACTTCCCCTACTTCGCGGCGAAGGCGGGCGTCCTCATGTTCACCCGGATGGTCGCCGCGGACACCCAGGACGACGGCATCACGGTCAACGCCGTCTCGCCGTACGTCGCGGAGAACTCGGCGGTGTTCCCGGAGGACCTCCCGCGCGGCCGGCCGGCGACCTACGACGACCTCCGCCAGGCCGTGCGCTTCTTCCTGGACGAGGAGAGCGACTACGTGAGCGGCGCGAACCTCCCGGTACACGGCGGCTGGCTTCCCGAGACGGTGTGACCGCAGCGCGAACTGGAACGATTTGCCGCGAGTGCGGGGGTTTACCAGGGGCCTCCCCGCAGGGTGGAGCATGCACCCGACTGCACGGGCGTTCGTCGACGAAGCCGAGGAGCGCTACGGGCTGACGCCGGCGGTGAAGGAGTTCGACGAGGGCACCAAGACGGCCGCAGACGCGGCCGACGCCATCGGCTGTGAGGTCGCCCAGATCGCCAGCAGCATCGTGATGGTCGCCGACGGCGAGGTCGTCGTGGTCGTGACCAGCGGGGCGAACCGGGTCGACGAGGACCGGATCGCCGAGGTCCTCGACGCCGACGACGTGCGGATGGCCGACCCCGACGAAGCGAAGACGGCGACTGGCTGGAGCATCGGCGGCGTCCCCCCCATCTGTCACGAGTCCCCGGTCCCGGTCCTCTTCGACGAGACGCTCCTCGAGCACGACCAGGTCTGGGCCGCGGCGGGAACGCCGACCGCGGTCTGGCCGATCGACCCGGAGCGCCTCCGGGGGCTGGCGGACGCCCGTCCGGTCGCCGTCGCCGACTGACCCCGCCGGATGTGATCTCGGGGCGTCGTCGCCGACGGGACCGGGAGCGGTCTCGTCGCGCGATCGGCCCCGACCGATGTGAGTAAGTGGCCGCGGCCACTTCCCGTATCCAATGCATCGGCACGGACGGGTGACCCTCGGCGGGCGGTCGAACCCATGAGCGAGGACACCATCGAGGTTCGCGGCGCACAGGAGCACAACCTCAAGGACCTCGACGTGAGCGTTCCCCGCGAGTCGTTCACGGTCGTGACGGGGCTCTCGGGCTCCGGCAAGTCGTCGCTCGCGTTCGAGACGATATACGCCGAGGGCCAGCGCCGGTACATCGAGTCGCTGTCGGCGTACGCCAGGAACTTCCTCGGGCAGATGGACAAGCCCCAGGTCGAGTCGGTCGAGGGGCTCTCGCCGGCCATCTCCATCGACCAGAAGAACGCGGCGAACAACCCCCGATCGACCGTCGGGACGGTCACCGAACTGCACGACTACCTCCGCCTGCTCTACGCCCGCATCGGAACCCCCCACTGTCCGGAGTGCGGCCGCGAGGTCGGCGAACAGTCCGCCCAGCAGATGGTCAGGCGAATCCTCGACCTGCCCGAAGGGACGAAGGCGAAGATCGCCGCACCGATCGTTCGCGACCAGAAGGGAGCCTTCGAGGACCGATTCGACGACCTGGTGAGCGAGGGCTACTCCCGCGTCGAGGTCGACGGCGAGTCCTACGATCTGGCCTACGATCGGCCGGACCTCGACGAGAACTACGACCACACCGTCGACGTCGTGGTGGACCGCGTCACCGTCTCCGAGGACGCCCGCTCCCGGATCACCGACAGCGTCGAGACGGCCCTCGAGGAGGCCGACGGCGTCCTCAAGGTCGTCCTGCCCGATCCGCCGACGGACGTCGACCTCGGCGTGGAGGCGCGATCGACCGGCGACCTGGGGGACGACGGGGATTCGGACGCCGTCGCGGTCGAGTTCTCGGAGGACCTGGCCTGCGTCCACTGCGGCATCGACCTCCCCGAAATCGAGACGCGATCGTTCTCGTTCAACAGCCCGCACGGCGCCTGCCCCGAGTGCGAGGGGATCGGCCAGACCAAGGAGGTCAGCGAGGACCTCGTCGTCGTCGACGAGAGCGAGCCGCTGAAGCACGTCTTCGAGCCCTGGAGCTACAACCGGTCGTACTACCGCAACCAGCTCGACAACGTCGCCGAGCACTTCGGCGTGAGCGTCGAGACCCCCTTCGAGGACCTCGACGAGGGGATCCAGGAGGCGTTCCTCTGGGGCACCGACGGTGAGGTCCACTTCGAGAAGCAGACCAAGAACGGCGTCCGCCACAAGACCGAGCGCTTCGAGGGCGTCATCCCGAACCTCGAGCGCCGGTACGTCGAGACCGACTCGGACCGTGTCCGCGACCACATCGAGGACTACATGTCGGTGACCACGTGTCCGGTCTGCGAGGGGACCAGGCTCAAGGCCGAGAGCCGGGCGGTCCTGGTCGACGGCACGTCGATCGCCGAGGTCAATCGGATGAGCATCGCGGACGCCCTCGACCACTTCGAGGGCATGGAGGCGACCCTCGACGAGCGCGACCGGACGATCGCCGAGGAGATCCTCAAGGAGATCCGCGCCAGGCTCGGGTTCATGACGGAGGTCGGCCTCGAGTACCTCACGCTCGACCGCGAAGCGTCCACGCTCTCCGGCGGCGAGAGCCAGCGCATCCGGCTGGCGACCCAGATCGGTTCGGGCCTCGTCGGCGTGCTCTACGTGCTCGACGAGCCCTCGATCGGCCTCCACCAGCGCGACAACGACCGACTCCTCGACACGCTGGAGGACCTCCGCGACCTCGGGAACACCCTCATCGTCGTCGAGCACGACGAGGAGACGATGCGGCGGGCCGATCACGTGATCGATCTGGGGCCGGGCCCCGGCCGCCACGGCGGCGAGGTCGTGGCGTCCGGCCCGGTCAAGGCGATCGAGGCGGCGGAGGACTCCGTCACCGGTGACTACCTGGCCGGTCGCAGTGAGATCCCGGTCCCGTCGGAGCGCCGCGACCACGAGGAGACGATCACGATCCGGGGCGCCCGCCAGCACAACCTCGACGACGTCGACGTCGACCTCCCCGTCGGGGCGTTCACCGCGATCACCGGCGTCTCGGGGTCCGGCAAGTCGACGCTGATGCACGAGATCCTCTACAAGGGGCTGGCCCGGGAGATGAACGACAACACGTCCGTCGACCCGGGAGACCACGACGCGATCGAGGGCATCGAGCACGTCGAATCGGTGCGCCTCATCGACCAGTCGCCAATCGGTCGGACGCCGCGCTCGAACCCGGCCACCTACACCGGCGTCTTCGATTACGTGCGCGAGCGCTTCGCCGAGACCAAACTCGCCAAGCAGCGCGGATACGAGAAGGGGCGGTTCTCGTTCAACGTCAAGGGCGGCCGGTGTGAGGCCTGCGGCGGCCAGGGCACCGTCACGATCGACATGAACTTCCTCTCGGACGTCCAGGTCCCCTGCGAGGAGTGTGGCGGCGACCGGTACAACGACGAGACCCTCGACGTGACCCTCAAGGGCGAGACGATCGCCGACGTCCTCGAGATGACGGTCGAGGAGGCCTACGAATTCTTCGAGTCAGACCAGCGCATTCGCCGTCGCCTCGAACTCCTCGTCGACGTCGGCCTTGGCTACATGAAACTCGGACAGCCGTCGACGACGCTCTCGGGTGGCGAGGCCCAGCGGGTCAAACTCGCGGAGGAGCTCGGCAAGAAGGACTCCGGCGACACCCTCTACCTCCTCGACGAACCGACGACCGGCCTCCACAAGGCCGACGAGCGGAAGTTGATCGACGTCCTCCAGCGCCTCACCGACCGCGGGAACACCGTCGCGGTCATCGAGCACGAACTCGACCTCGTGAAGAACGCCGACCACATCGTGGACCTGGGCCCCGAGGGCGGGGAACACGGGGGCGAAGTCGTCGCCACCGGGACCCCAGAGGCGGTCGCTCGCGTCGACGACTCCCACACCGGCCGGTACCTCCGGGACAAACTGCCCGGCGTGGACATCGACGGGCCCCGGGAGCGCCGGGAGACGGCGGCGGCCAGCGGGGACTGACCGTCCGGGCGCGTTTCCGAACCCGACCCGTCCCGCCCTGACAGGCCCTCGTCGCGCCGCAGGTCATCGGTCCGCCTCCCGACGGTCACGGCGACCGTCTCCGCTCCGCGTCGGCCGACACTCCCGGGACCGCTCGACCGATGCGGGCTCCTTCTGGCGCCCCGCGGGCGCCGCTCCCGGTTCCGACTGCGGTACCAGTCGGTGGAGGGGGTCACCGACCGACACGTCGGACTGGCGGTGACGGCCGACGACCTCGACCTGGCGGCCGAGTCCCGATTCCGCATCGGATCATCCCATGGGGTGGGATCGTCCGGTCATCGCGTATAAACCCCTGCACGCAAACCGATTGATTATTTGATACTCCGGGCCGAACCCTTCGACCATGGACCCTGTCGGCACCGACGGGACCGCTTCGACGTTCGACGCCAGGGATCGCCGAAGGCTGACCGTCGCCGTGGTCGCCATCGGCGCCCTGATGGCCGCCGGCCTCGGCCCCTGGATGTTCGGCTGGACGCGTCCGCTCGTGCTCGGTTTTCCGGCGTGGATGTGGATCGAGGCGCTCCTCGGACTGACCATCTGGGTGACGGTCTACTGGGCGACGGCGGACCTCCTCGGGGGTGAGGACGGTGGTTGAGCGCACGGCGGCTCTCGTCCTGGTCGGCTACTTCGCCCTCACGCTGACAATCGGGTATGCCGCCTACCGACGGACCGAGAACACGCCCACCGACTACTTCCTCGCGAACCGCAGCTTCGGCACGGCGGTGCTCATGTTCACCGTACTCGCGACCATCTTCTCGGCGTTCCTCTTTTTCGGCGTCGGCGCGATGACCTTCGCCACCGGGACCGGGGTGGTGACGGTGTTCCTCCTGGGTACGGGCGCGCAGGTCTTCGTCATGTACATGGTCGGATCGCCGCTGCGCCGGTTGGCCAAACGCGAGGCGCACATCAGCCCGACGGAGTACCTCGAGCGACGATTCGAGAGCGACTGGCCGGCAACCCTGTACACCGTCTTCGCGGTGCTCTTCGTGGTCCCCTTCGTCGCCTCCCAGATCCTGGCGGGCGGCATCGCCCTCGACATCCTCGTGGGCATTCCGCGGGACCTGGCGATCGGTCTCCTCACGGTGGTCATGGCGGCTTACATCGTCGTCGGTGGGTTGCGGGCGGCCGCCTGGACCGACGTCTTCCAGGGCGCTCTCCTGCTCGGCGCGCTGCTGGTCGGGTTCTTCGCGCTCGTCGCCACCGTCGGGCCGACGACCCTGACCGAGCGCGTGCTCGTCGAGTCCCCGCGGGCCTTCGAGATGCCCGGCCCGGTCGGCCGCTGGGACGTCCGGATGCTCGTCTCCTGGATGGTGTTCTTCCCGCTCGGCCCCATCTTCTTCCCGTGGATGCTCCAGCGATGGATGGCCGCGAGGTCGGACCGGGTGCTCCGCACCGCCACGGTCTGGTGGGGGCTGCTCGCGATGGGCGTCGCCTTCCTGGCGGTCGTCATCGGCGGGTGGGCTCGCGGGCTCCTCCCCGCGCCGCCGAACCCGGACTACGTCGTCCCGATGCTGTTCCAGCAGCTGTTCCCCCCATCGTCGGCGCGGTCGTCCTCGCCGGCGCCGTCGCGGCCCTCCAGTCGTCTGCGGGCTCGTTCGTGCTCGGGTTGAGCGGGGTGGTCAGCCGCCGGTTCTACCGGGGATACCTCGCCCCGGGGGCCAGCGACGAGCGCGAGTCCCATGTCCTCAAGGGACTGTTCGTCGCGACGTTCCTCGCTGCCGGGGCCATCGCGCTCCGTCCACCGGCCGGCATCTTCTCGCTCGGGGCCAACGCCATCGCCGGCTTCGCCACCTTCGCCCCGGCCTTCGTCGGGGGGCTGTACTGGCGTCGAACCACCGCCCCCGCCGCGGCCGCCTCGATGCTCGTCGGGGCCACGACGGTCCTGGTCTACTTCTACGGTCTGGTCCCGCCCAGGTTCGGTTTCGGGTTCCACGAGGGATTCCTAGGGGTGGTGGCCGCGACGATCGTCCTCGTCGGGGGCAGTTATGCGACGGATGCCCCCTCGGCCGACGCGGTCCGATCGTTCACCTCCTCCTGGACGGGGGCGGACGACGACTGATGGTCTATCCAGAGCCACGCCGGTCCTCGTTCCCCGACCCGGTCCCTCGCGCCACGATCGAGGAGCGGGCCCGGGGGCTGCTCGCCGTCCCGAACCACGGACGACCCGGGTCCGGCGGGAATCCGAACGTCGGGTTCGTGGGGTACGACGACATCGGCCCTGGCGACCGGGTGTTGCTCGCCGTGACAGAGCACTACGACCGGTCGGTCGTCCGCGGACTCCTCTCCGTCCTCCACGAGACGGGGGCGGTGGTCGACCTGTATGAGCGCTCGATGCCCCCCGACCGAGCACTCCGGGAGACCGACGAGGTCGACGCGATCGTCAGGCGGGACCCGTTCGGCGAGTACGACCAGCCGGCGACCGAACCGCGACGGTACGACTACGGTCCGGAACAGTGGATGCTCCGGCACGCGGACGAGGCCGACTACGACGTCCTCCTCCAGGGGTTGGCCGGACCCATGCCCGAGACGCCCTTCCGGATCGAGGCCGTCCCATGGCAGACAGCCGATGGTTTCGCGAGTCCGGCGACCACCTATCCGCCGGCCCTGCACCGGCGAATCTGCGAGGTGGCGTGGGAGCCGATCTGGCAACACCCCGGTGCAACCGTCGCGCTGTCCGACCCGGAGGGCACCGATCTCACCTTCACCCTCGCACCGGAGTACCACGACCGCGGACATCCGGTCTTCGACGAGACGCCGGTCTACGGCCACCTGATGGGCCACTCGCCGCCACCGATCCTCCCGGTGGAGGACGCCGAGGGCGTCGTGGCGGGAACCACCTCGCACTTCAACCGGCCGTTTCCCCGGATCGAGGTCCAGGTCGAGGGCGGCCGCGTCGTCGCGGTGGATGGCGGCGGCCAGTACGGCGACCAGTGGCGTGACCTCCTCGAGGAGACCCGCGACGTCCAGTACCCGGGATTTCCCCGGCCGGGCCTCTTCCACCTCTGGGAGGTCGCCATCGGGACGAACCCCTGGGTCCACCGCCCCCGTGATGCGCTCCGGGCGAGCGGTGGCGGCATGGAACCCGAACGGAACCGGTCGGGCGTGATCCACCTCGGATTCGGCACGGCGTGGGGGAGTCCCGCCGAGCGCTGGGCGGGCGAACGTGGCCACCCGTACGGTCACCTTCACGTCCACCTCCTCTTTCCGACCTACGAGGTGCGTGGCGACGACGTCCACCGCGTCGTCGATCGGGGACGGCTGACGGCCCTCGACGATCCGGCAATTCGCGAGGCAGCGACTCGGTTCGGCGATCCGGAGGACCTGCTGACCGAACGCTGGGTCCCCGCCGTGCCCGGCGTCAACGCACCCGGTGAGTACGCGACGTACGCCGCCGATCCCGCGCCGTTCGTCGCCGATCGCCTGGACTGACCGTACAACGTTGGGCACCGAAGGACACCCTTATGCCCTGGGGGATCCCTTCGAACGGTATGGCAAGCGGCGAGTTCGGCTCTTACGGCGGCCGACACGTTCCCGACGAACTGGACGAGGCCCTCGCCGGCCTCGCGGACGCGTACGACGAGATCGGCTCCAGCGAGGAGTTCGCCGAGGAGTTCCACGGGCTCCTCGAGGACTACGCGGGGCGGCCCACCCCGCTCTACCACGCGGAGACCCTCAGTGAGGAGTACGGCGCCGAGATCTACCTCAAGCGCGAGGACCTGCTCCACGGTGGCGCGCACAAGATCAACAACACGCTGGGCCAGGGGCTCCTGGCGAAGCGAGCGGGCAAGGAGCGTCTCATCGCCGAGACGGGCGCCGGCCAACACGGGACGGCGACGGCGATGGTTGGCGCCCTCTTCGACCTCGACACGGAGATCTACATGGGGACGAAGGACGTCGAGCGCCAGCAGATGAACGTCTTCCGAATGCGCCTCATGGGGGCGACCGTCAACGAGGTCACCCGGGGCGGCGCGGGCCTCGCCGACGCCGTCGACGCCGCACTCGAGGACTTCGCGGCCAACATGGCGGACACGCACTACCTCGTGGGCAGCGTGGTCGGCCCCGATCCGTTCCCGCGGATGGTCAGGGACTTCCAGAGCGTCATCGGGACCGAGGCCCGCGAACAGTTCCGCGAGCGGACCGGCGACCTGCCCGACGCGCTTGTGGCCTGCGTCGGTGGCGGGTCGAACGCGATGGGTCTCTTCCACGCGTTCCGGGACGACGAGTCCGTCGACTTCTACGGGGCCGAGGGCGGCGGCGAGGGCAGCGATTCGAAGCGCCACGCCGCCCCGCTGTCCGCCGGTCGCGACGACGTCCTCCACGGCATGCGAACGCGGGTCATCGACGACGACGTCGAGGTCCACTCCGTGTCCGCGGGGCTTGACTACCCGGGCGTGGGCCCCGAGCACGCGATGTTCCGTGAACTCGGTCGGGCGGAGTACAGCGCGATCACCGACGACGAGGCCGTCGCGGCCTTCCGCGAGCTGAGCGAGGCGGAGGGGATCATCCCCGCCCTGGAGTCGAGTCACGCCATCGCACGGGCGAAGCAACTCGCAGCCGAGGGGAATCACGACACCATCCTGGTGAACCTCTCCGGTCGGGGCGACAAGGACATGGAGCAGGCGGCCACGATGTTCGACCTCGGGTGATCCGACAGGTCGGCGGGACGACCTTTTTGGTGACCGGTTTCCATGGGTAGGGCATGCCCGCCCTGTTCGTGGCCTACGAGGACAGGCTCCTCCGCGTCGGTCGGTTCGAGGACGGCTGGCAATCCGACCGGGTCCTCGCCGGGCCGAACGTCGAAGGGGTGGCCGCCCACCCCGAGACCGCCGAGACCGTGTTCTGTGCAACGTTCGACCGCGGACTCCAGCGAAGCACCGACGCAGGCGACGACTGGGAACGCGTCGGCGAGGACGTCATCGATCCCACCGCCGTCACCGCCGTCGCCGTCGATCCGACCGATCCAGACGTGGTCTACGCGGGGACCGAACCGAGCCGGGTCTACCGCTCGTCCGACCGCGGCGACACGTGGCGGCACGCCGCCGGGTTGACCGACCTGCCCTCCGAGCCCCAGTGGTCGTTTCCGCCCCGTCCGGAGACCCACCACGTCCGCTGGATCGAGGTCGATCCGACCGCACCCGGGCGGGTCTACGTCAGCATCGAGGCGGGCGCGATCGTGCGGACCGAGGACGGGGGCGAGACGTGGACCGACCGGGTCGCCTCCGCACCGCGGGACGCTCACTGGCTCGCCACGCACGAGGACGCCCCCGGGCGGGCGTGGGTCGCGGCCGGGGACGGGTACGCCGAGACCGACGACGGCGGCGACACGTGGGAACAGCCGATGGACGGTCTCGCGGCACGGTACTGCTGGAGCCTGGCGGTCGATCCGGGCGACCCAGACACCGTCCTCCTCTCCGCCGCGAGCGGTCCCCGCACAGCCCACCGGCCCGACGCGGCCGAGTCGTTCCTCTACCGACGACGGGACGGGGAGGACTGGACACGGCTCGGCGACGGATTTCCCGACGGCGAAGGGGTCCTCAGGCCGGTCGTGGCCCCCGGGTTCGACGGTGGGGAGTTCTTCGTCGCCTCCAATCGCGGCCTCTACCGGACCCCGGACGCTGGCGACTCCTGGGCGACCTTCGACGCGGACTGGCCGCCGACGCTGGCCTCCCAGACGCCACGCGGCATCGCCGTGGTGCCCTGATCACTCCTCGGTCTCCTCGACGCGGTAGTCGCGACGCTCCCCGGCCTCGAGGTACTCCTCCACGAGCGCCGGGAACTCCCGACCGTACATGTACCGGAGCCCGAAGTCCTCGGCCCAGTTGATGATCCCCTGGTCCTCGGTGACGACGCCCGCCTCGAGTTCCCGCGCGAGGACGAGCAGATCGAAGTCCTCCTTCGAATCGAGGATGCCCTGGCGCAGCGTCCGTCGGTACTTGTTGCGGAGGTCGCCGACCAGCTGGTCCACCTCCGTCTTGTAGTCGTGGTCCTCGAGGGTCTCGTCGTCGAGCTGGTGAGCCTCCCGGACCGCCCGCTCGGCGAGGCGCAGTCCGCGGTTCACCCGGTCGGACATCTCGTGGACGAACTGGTAGACGACGTCCGCGGGGATCAT
Organism: Halanaeroarchaeum sp.; assembly: GCA_042216165.1. GTDB lineage: Archaea > Halobacteriota > Halobacteria > Halobacteriales > Halobacteriaceae > Halanaeroarchaeum. Next base: position 6,621 of record JBDGUD010000046.1, on the reverse strand, counting down.
GACCTCGAAGTGGGCCGGGTTCTTTCGGATGACCCACGTGTTCAACTTCTCGAAGACGGTCGCCGAGACGTCCCGGTCCTCGAGCATCGTGGTCAGTTCGTCGTGGATCGACGGGGGCATGTAACAGGAGATGCCCAGCTGGAGCTTCGCGTCGGCGAGCAGGTCGAGCAGTCGCAACACGGCGTCCTCGAGGTCCTCGTCGTCCCGGCGGATCTCGTCCGTGATGAACACCGAGGTGTCGAGCACGAATCGCTGTTTCAGCGGGTGGTCCGAGGACATGATCGACCGTAGCACGCCGACCCTTAAATCCTCCACCGGTGGCCGACCCGTTTTTGCCCGTGCCGGCCGTATCGACGCGGCATGGACGTGGCCGACCTTCTCGGCGTTCCCCCCGACGAGGTGGCGGACCTCCTCGAGCACTTCGAGCGCGACACGTACGAGGGGACGGTCTACCGCCGACTCCCGGACGCCCGCCACGGGATCGAACGCGGGACGGTTCTCGTCGACGGGACGGCGGTTCGCGGCTTCCCGAGCATTCCCCGCACGCTCGTGCTCGAGACCGGCGTTCCAGCCTTCTTCGACGGTCCCTTCGCGGTCGAGGAGAAACTCAACGGGTTCAACGTCCGCGTCGCGCAGGTCGGACGTCCGCTCGCGTTCACGCGGGGCGGCATCGTCGGTCCGTTCGCGACTCGGATGGCGCGTGACCTCCTCGACCTCGAGGCATTCTTCGCCGACCATCCGGAGAAGATGCTCTGCACCGAGTTCATCGGTCCGGAGAACCCCTACACCGCCCACGACTACCCGGGAGTCGACTCCGTCGCTGTTCGCGTCTTCGACGTCCGCGACCGGGTCAGCGGCCGCCCCCTCGCGGTCGAGGAGCGACGGTCGCTCGTCGCCGATTACGACTTCCCGCAGCCCGAACGCTTCGCGACGCTCGACCCCGAGGACGGAGTCGACCGCCTCCGGGCCATCGTCGACCGCCTCGACGCCGCCGGCCGCGAGGGCGTCGTCATGCAATCGGCGGACGGGCGCGACCTCCTCAAGTACACGACCGGATCCCAGCACGCGGACGACCTCGCGTTCGCCTTCTCGTTGCCCTTCGACTACGGCCGGGACTTCGTGTTCTCCAGGCTCATCAGGGAGGGCTTCCAGGCGGTCGAGTGGGAGGAGTCCCCCGAGGAACTGGCCGACCGGGCCCACCGCATCGGGGAGGCCATCCTCTACCCCATGGTGGAGACCATCAGGGCGGTTCGCGACGGCGACCCGGTGGGCGAGCGACACACGATCCGCGCCAGTCCCGAGACCGTCGAGGCGACGTTGGACCACCTGCGCCAGCAGGGGATCGGCCTCGAGATCCTCACGGACCGCTCGGTCGGCGAGGACGAACGGGTCGTCGAGTTCCTGAAGATCACGGACGCGACCCGGGATTCGATCGCGCACTACCTCGAGGGCGGCACCATCGACGAGTGAAGCGAAACGGGTTTTCCCCCCGAACCGGTACCGTGTGGCGATGCACGACTTCGTCGTCGTCGGCGTCGGCCCGCCGGGCGCGCAGTTCGCCCGTCGCGCCGCCGGGGCCGGCCACGACGTGGTCGCGTTCGAACGGGGAGAGGTCGGTCGCCCGCTCGCCTGCTCGGGACACGTCAGTCGGGACCTCTGGTCGTACCTGCCCGCCGGCGACCGCGAGCGGCTGCTCCAGAACGAGGTCTACGGCGCCCGCTTCCACCTCGGTGGCCCCGGGTCCACCGCGTACCGCTTCCACAAGGACGAACCGGTGTCGAACGTGATCCATCGCGTCGGCCTGGACAGGCGGCTCGCGGCCCTCGCCAGCGAGGCGGGCGCCGACGTCAGGGAGGGCCACACCGTCGTCGACGTCGAGGAGGGGCGGGACGGCGTGACCGTCACCGTGCGAGGACCCGACGGGACCGAGACGGTCGAGGCGAAGGTGGTCGTCGGGGCGGACGGTCCCCGCTCCCGGGTCCGACGGTCGCTCGACCTGCCCGCTCCGGACGAACTCCTGCGAGGCGTCCTCGCCTTCGACCAGACCGCCGATGGAGGCGACTTCGTCGACGTCCACCTCACCGTCCCGACCTTCTTCGCCTGGCGCATTCCCCGGGGCGACGCCGGCGTCGAATACGGTCTCGCCGCCCCCGCGGACCACGACGTGGTGGGATCCTTCGAGTCGTTCCTGGCGGACTACGACGTCACACCGAGCGACACGCACGCCGGTGCGATTCCCATCGGACCGCCCGAACGGGTGACCAGCGACCGGGCCCTCCTGCTCGGGGACGCCGCCGGGCAGACCAAGCCCTTCACCGGTGGCGGCATCCTGTACGGGCTGACGGCCGCCGATCTGGCTGCCGAGACCGTTGACCCCGACGACCCCGCCACGGTCTCGGCCTACGAGGAGGCCTGGCGGGCGGAACTCGGGACGGACATTCGCCTGGGGCACCTGCTCCGGCGAGGGTACTCCGCACCGGGGCCGGTCCAGCGGGTGGGACTGTCGCTGTTCGCCGGCGAAATCGGGGTCCACATGGACAGACCCTCCTCGCTGTTCTCTCTGGACCAGCTCCGCGCGCTGTTCCGCTAGAGCCCCAGTTTCTCGAAGACCGAATCGAGGAGCGACTCGTCCTCGTCCGCGGGTTCCTCGGGGACGACGCGTTCGTCGATCAGGATGACCGTGCGGCTGCCGTTCTCCGTGGCGTCGATCAGGCCGTCCGCCTTGAGGGCGGCCAGCGCCTCCTCCAGGTCGTCGATGTCCGCGTCGACGTGGGACCTGAGTTCGAAGACGGTCATTCCCTCCTCCTTCCGGTCGGCCAGCGCGTCGAGCACCCTCACCTCGACCTCGCTGCGGTCTCGGAACTCGGCCCTGACCTTCATACCGGGGGACTAGCGGTCGAGGGGCCTTAGCGGTGTCCCCGAGCGGTAGTCTTTTGCGTGTGCACGGGAAAACCTCGCCGCAATGGGTCTGCGGTGCTCCCTGCTGGGACACGATTTCGGCGACACCGTCGTCGAACGGGAACGCGAGGAGCGAGGCGCCGAGGTCGTGGTGACCGAACGCGAACTCCGAGAGTGTCGTCGCTGCGACGCGGAGTCGGTGGTGAGCGAGAACACGGAGGTCCGCCGTCTCCGCCCGGAGGAGACGGACGACGGTGCCGACGACGAGGAGGCGGGCGACCTCGTCGAGGAGGCAGAACCGGCCACCGAACCGCACGACGACGCCGTCATCATGGAGAACGAGGAACCCCCGGGAGAACTGGTCCCCGAGGCGCCAGACGACGGGGCTGGTGCCGACCCGTCGTCGGACGCGACGGGAGTGGGGGACCCACACCCGGAGGGACCGACGACGGAATCGGCACCAGACGGTACGACGACGGAATCGGCACCAGACGGTACGACGGCGGAATCGGCACAGGACGACGCGGACCGTGCCACGGGCGACGCCGGTCCGGCAACGACCGGAACCGACGGTCGCACAGAATCGGACGGGACGGTCGACGGCGGGGCGGGACAGGCGGAGTCGGGACCGCCCGACGCTGCCACCACGACGTGGCCCGACGTCGGCCAGGAGGAGACGCCGGGAGGGGCCGCCGACGGGGAGCGCGACGACTCGGATTTCGAGTTCTACGAACGGGCCGCCGGCGAGGACCGAACTGGGGAGGCCGAGCCCGGGACCGGGTCTGGCATCGCCAGCAGGGGCCCAATCGAGTCCACCGGATCGCTCGACGACGTGGAGGGCGTCCTCGTCTGTCCGGCCTGTCAGTTCGAGGTCCCGCTCGCGCGTTCCTCGCTCCGGGCCGGGGACATCTGTCCGGAGTGTCACGCGGGGTACCTCGCCGAGGAGCGGTGACGAAGGGGTTATACCCGTCGCCGTGCTTCCCCAGTTCATGAAGGAGTACAAGATGCGCCGCGGGGAGTACCTCGAGGAGCGCGTCCCCGACCTCAAGGCGACGGTCGAGGAGTACTTCGGACCGGTAGACGGAACCGAGGAGTACGAGGGGGTCGAGATGTACGTCGTCGAGGAGCCCACCAACCCGGCGTTCGATCGCGTCCTCGTCGGCGCGGCCTCCTACGGCTCGAAAAAGGACAAACTGGCCGTCCACTTCGACGAGAAACCGGCCGAACAGGTGATCGAGGAGGGACTCGCAGACGCCGCGGCGGAGGCCGTCTCGCTCAAGAACGAGTTCCTGCTCGAGGCGACTGGCCGTGACGCGAAGTCCCGCCGTGACTCCATGAAACGGACGGTCGAGAAGGAAGAGGACGTCCCAGACAACGTCTGACCGGTCCGGTCAACGGTTCAACTTCTGCCGGCTGATACCGACGCCACTCGGCGTGACGATGAGTTGATCGTCGCCCTTCTGGACGATGTCGCCCCCGACCTCCTTGGCCGTCTGGCGCAACTCGTCGATCACGTGCTCGGTCGTCCTGTCCTCGGTCCGCAGTCGCGTGATGTCTGCGATGACGATGTCGCCGTCGTAGACGGCGTCCTTGATCGCGATGACGTCCTCCTGCCCGTCGATTTCGGCGATGTGAACCTGGAGGCGGGCGTCGGTTGCGGTGTCCACGTCGTCGAGGTCGAGTTCCACGTAATCCTCGGTGGTCTGGGCTTTCCCCCCGAGGATCCGGTCCATGAATCCCATAGACGAGAAGACGCCCCGCCGCAATCATAGTTCTTGCCCCTCGGAGCCGCCGTCTGACGATTCAGGCGGCGAACTCGAACAGGTCGTCGCCGACGTGATGCAGGGACGTCACGACCTTCCCTTCCTCGCCCAGCATGTCCCCGCCGTCGGTGAGCGCCCGGCCGACCGCGAGGGCCTTGCCATGCGTTTCCTCGACGACCACGACGAGGTCCCCCTCGGAAATCCCCTCGTCGGCGTCGACGATGCCGGGCCGCATCACGTCCGCCCCGTCGCTCACGAACGAGATCGCGCCCGCGTCGACGGTCACGACGTGCTCGGTCGCCTCGACGGCGTTCGCCCCCTTCACCGTCACGAATGGCTCGCCCTCGGGGTACCAGACGAGCGGTTCGCCGTCGACGAGGACCACGTCGTAGTCCTCGTCCGCGAACTCGACCAGTTCGAAACTGTCGCCTTCGATCGTGACGCCGAGCGCGTCGGCGATCGTGGTTTGGATCTCCTCGACCCGATCGCTGCGGAGGTGGTGGCGGGTGGCTATCTCCATACGCGTCCCGTCGGCGTCTCGCCGCATAAATCGCCCGTTCGGCGGACCAACTGCTAAGTGGGCTCACGTCGAAAGGTCGGACATGTGGTCGCCGGGTCCGGACCGGACCGTCACCTGCATCGCCTGCGGGACGGAGCTGGACCGCTCCGACGCTCGGGAGTACGACAAGTACGGCGATCGGTGGGACCGGGAGGGCAAGTCCTTCGAGTATTTCTGCAAGCCCTGTTATCGGGAGTTGACGAAGGTCGACCGCCGGGACCTCGAGGACCGTCTCGAGGCGGTTGGGGCGGGCCACCGGGCCGACGAGGAGTTCGTCGACCGGTTCCTCGCTGCGGCCGATCGACCGGAATCTGACTGCGAGTGACGCCGATACGCCTAACTGGCTCTCGACAGTACGTCCCGTCATGTCGAAGGACGCCCAGGCGAGGGCCGGGACGGCAGAGGCCCAGGGTCCCGTGGAGATCACCGAGGACCTCGCCCGCCAACTGGAGAACAAACGCGAGGACCTCTTCGAGAAGTTCGAGATCGCGGACGGGTTCCCCGAGGAGGTCCTCGCGGAGGCCGAGGAACTGACCGGCGACGTCGAGTCGGACATCCAGGCCGAAGTCGACGAGCGGCGAGATCTCAGGGAGATGACGACCTGGACGACCGACCCGATCGACGCCCAGGACTTCGACGACGCCGTCTCCGTCGAGAAGCGCGAGGACGAGTACGTGCTCTGGGTCCACATCGCCGACGTCACCCACTACGTGACCCCCGAGACGACGATGTGGGACGAGGCCATTCGCCGGGGGAACACCGTCTACCTCCCGGGATACACCATCCACATGCTTCCCCCGACGCTCGCGGAGACGGTCTGCTCGCTCGTCCCGGAGGAGGACCGCCTCGCACACACCGTCGAGATGCACCTGGACCCGGAGACCCTCTCCTACGAGACCATCGACATCTACAAGTCCGTCATCCGGAGCGACGAACGCCTGACCTACTCCGAGGCCGAGGACCGCCTCGATGACCCGGACGCACCCCTGCACGACGAGATACAGCTGGTCTGGGAGCTCGCGGATCGGATGCACGAGCAGCGCAAGGAGGACGGCTCGCTCGTGTTGAATCCCCGACGCGACCGCGCTCACACCATCATCGAGGAGTCGATGCTGAAGGCCAACAAGGCGGTCACGCACGAGCTCATGTGGAACCGGGGAGTCGAGGCGGTCTACCGGGTCCATCCCCAGCCGACCCCCGACGAGTGGGACGAGGCCCTCCGCGAGATCCAGGAACTCGACGGCGTCTCGATCCCCGGCGACTCCTGGGACGACCCGCGCAAGGCGGTCAACGCCACCCTCGAGCAGGCACCCGAGCGCCAGCTCGGCAAGATCCAGTGGGCGGTCATGAAGGTGATGCCCCGCGCGAAGTACATGAACGACCCCTTCGGCGGCCACCACG
>JBDGUD010000040.1:0-38582 GCA_042216165.1 Halanaeroarchaeum sp. | reverse complement strand
TCTCGTCGCCCTCGTGGACGGAGTCGTACTTCTCCTCGAACATCTCGCTGTGGACGCTGGCGGTCATAACGTCGTGGATCTCCTCCTGGTCCGGCCAGATGTCCTCGAGGTAGACCGGCTCCCCGTTCGGATCGTAGCCCAGCGGGTCCTCGTCCAGGTCGATGTCGATGCGGCCGGCGAGACCGAAGGCGACGACCAGCGGCGGGCTGGCGAGGTAGTTCGCGCGGATCTTCGGGTGGATGCGCGCCTCGAAGTTGCGGTTGCCCGACAGCACGCTGGTGGCCCACAGGTCGTGTTCGTCGATGGCCTCCTCGACGGGGTCGGGGAGCGGACCGGCGTTCCCGATGCAGGTCGTACACCCGTACCCGACGACGTGGTAGCCGAGCGCCTCGAGGTCCTCGAGCAGGCCCGACTCCTCGAGGTACTCGGTGACGACCTGGCTACCTGGCGCCAGGCTCGTCTTCACGTGCGGCGGCACGTCGATGCCCTTCTCGACGGCGTTCCGGGCCAGGAGTCCGGCGGCGATCATCACCGACGGGTTCGAGGTGTTCGTACAGCTGGTGATGGCGCTGACCGCGATCGACCCGTGTCCGATCTCGGTCGTGCGCCCGTTGGGCATCTCGATCTCGTAGGTCTCGTTGAGTTCGCCGGCGTCGACCGCGTCGTAGTCGAGGGGTGCGGCCTTCGCGCCGCCGTCGGTCGGGGTGCCCTCGAAGCCGCCCTCGCCGACCCACTCGGCGATGGCGTTCTCGTCGACCTCGAGCGAGTCGCCGAACTCGTCGGCGACGAGGCCGCGGAAGTGGTGTTTCATGTCGCCCATCGGGATGCGCTGGTCGGGCTCGCTCGGCCCGGCGAGGCTGGGCTCGATCGTCCCCAGGTCGACCTCGACCTCTTCGGTGTACTCGGGGTTCTGCTCGCCGAAGAGGCCCTGTTCCTTGAGGTAGGTCTCGACGACGTCGATGTGTTCGGGGTCGCGGTCGGTGAGTTCCAGGTAGTCGAGGGTGGCCTCGTCGACCGGGAACATGCTGATGGTCGATCCCTGCTCGGGCGCCATGTTCGAGATGGTCGCCCGGTCGGCGACGGTCAGTTCGGAGACGCCAGGGCCGTAGAACTCGACGAACCGGTCCACGACGCCGACCTGCCGGAGCTTCTCGGTGACGTGGAGGACGAGGTCGGTCGCGGTGGCGCCCTCGGGCATCTCGCCGGTCAGCTTGACGCCGACGACCTCGGGGAGCTTCATCGTGATGGGCTGGCCGAGCAGGGCGGCCTCGGCCTCGATGCCGCCGACGCCCCAGCCGACGACGCCGATGCCGCCGATCATGGGGGTGTGGCTGTCGGTGCCGACCAGCGTGTCGGGGAGCAGCCACTCCTCGCCGTTCTGCTCGCGGTCGTGGACGACCTGGCCCAGGTACTCGAGGTTGACCTGGTGGACGATGCCGGTTCCCGGCGGGACGACGCTGAAGTCGTCGAAGGCCTCGTTCGCCCACTTGATCGCGCGGTAGCGCTCCTCGTTGCGGTCGTACTCCATCTCGACGTTCTTCTGGTAGGCCTCCTCGGTGCCGTAGTAGTCGACCTGAACGGAGTGGTCGATGACGAGGTCGGCCGGAATTTCCGGCTCGACCACGTTCGGATCGACGCCCTTGCGGTCGGCGGCCGAGCGGAGCGCGGCCAGGTCGACCACCGCGGGGACGCCGGTCAGGTCCTGAAGGACGATGCGCGAGGGGGTGAAGGGGACCTCGTGGTCCGGCACGTCGGGCTGCCATGACGCCGCGTTCCGGACGTCCTCCTCGGTGATCATGTCGCCGTCGGCGTTGCGGATCACGGACTCGAGGAGGATCCGGATGCTCACGGGGAGGTTCGAGGCATCGTCGATGATGCCCTCCTCCTCCAGGGCGGATAGGTCCGCCATCTTGTACGTGGATCCGTCGACTTCGATGTCGCGGATTGCTCCGAACGGGTTCATTTCGGACATTGGTTACAGTAAGGGATTGGGCCCATTTGAATGATGCTACTTCGCTCGCCCGGAGCGTGGACGCAGTCCTTAACACCTTTGTAGGAGTACTAGGCCCATGACCGAGACGGCGACCCTCGCTGGCGGATGTTTCTGGTGCGTCGAGGCCGCCATGAAGGAACTCGACGGCGTCGAGTCCGTGACCTCGGGGTACTGTGGCGGCGACGTCGCGGATCCCTCCTACGAGGAGGTGAGCACCGGCGAGACCGGTCACGCGGAGGCGGTCCAGGTCGCGTACGACCCCGGCCGCATCTCCTACGAGGACCTCCTGGAGGTCTTCTTCACCATCCACGACCCGACCACGCTGAACCGCCAGGGTCCCGACGTCGGCTCGCAGTACCGCTCGGCGGTCTTCTACCACGACGAGGCCCAGCGCGAGGCGGTCGAGCGGTTCGTCGACGCCCTCGAGGCGGCGGACGCGTACGGGGGCGAGGAGATCGTGACCGAGGTCGCCCCGATGGAGGCCTTCTACGGGGCCGAGGACTACCACCAGGACTACTACGAGAAGAATCCCGACGACCGCTACTGCTCGGTCTACGCCGAACCGAAGGTGACGAAGGTGCGCGAGCAGTTCGCCGAGAAGGTTCGCGACGACGCTACTGCCGAACGCTGAACCGCTCGTAGCCCCCGTAGGCGATCTCCAGGGCGCCCATCCACCAGTTCCACCGGGCGACGACGTTCCCCTCCGGTGCGGACTCGAGGTGGCCGACCACCTCGTGGACGCCCAGTTCGTGGCCCTCGTCGGCGGCGTAGACGCCCGAATCGGCGAGGTCGCCGGCCATGCGCGACACCACGCGGAACTGGCGGTCGGTCCCCTCGAAGCTCCTGCGGAGTCGCTGTTCGAGGACGGAGCGGTTCACGGCGCGATCCCGCGGTACCCTTCGCGCCCGGGGCCCTTGGCGTTGCGGTTGGCGGGCCACCACCGGCGCTCCCGGTTCGATGGCCTTTTTGCTCGGGGTACAGTCCGTTCACCCATGGCTACGTTCAACGTCGTCGTTTCGGACCCCGCTTCCGGGTACTCCGAGACCCGGGAAGTCGAGGGCCAGGACGCGAACCGGTTCCTGGGACGAGAGATCGGTGACGAGGTAGACGGCAGCGCCGTCGGCCTCGAGGGATTCACCGTCGAAATCACCGGCGGCTCCGACGCCGCCGGCCGCCCCCTCCGATCGGACGTGCGCGGCTCCGCCCTCAAGGAGATCCTCCTGACCGGCGGGACGGGCTATCGGCCCACCCGCGACGGCGAGCGCCGGCGGGTCACCGTCCGCGGTCGGGAGGTCTCCGAGGCGGTCGCCCAGATCAACGTGACGGTGTCCGGCGGAGACGGGGACCCCCTCGTCGCGATGGGCGTCAAGGAGCCCGAAGAAGAGACCGACGAGGAGGCCGACGAAGGCGAAGACGAGGACACGGATGCCGACGACGAGGCCGACGAAGCCGACGACGCGGGCGACGAAGCCGACGTCGAGAGCGACGAAGCAGCCGCGGAGAGCGCGGCCGCCGACGAGGACGCCGAGGGGGCAGACGAAGGCGAAACCGCGTCCGAAGAGACCGGGGACGGAGACGAAGAGGCCGACGACGAGGACCGATAGCGCCCGGATACCGGCAGTCAGGAACGGCGTCCAGCGGCGTCCAACGGCCTTTTGCCGACTCCCGTTCTACCGCCGCCGATGACGAGTGACCGGACCGCGGCCTTCCTCGCGGGGGAGCGCCTCGACGACGTCGCACTGTACCTCTCCGGCGAGGCCGTCTCGAATCGGGACGCACTCCTCGACCGTGACGTCGCCTCGCCGGCCGGCGACGGCGTCCTGCTGGTCGTCGACGGGGACCGGGGACGGGACGTCTTCGCGCGGCTCACGGGCCAGGACGCCATGGAGTTCGGCGGGACGGCGATGCAACGGGAGGGGCGGATCGACGCGTCGCTGACCGACGGGGAGTGTCCGGAGGGGGACGGCGACGGGGCCCACCGGCCCGTCTTCGTCTTCGCCTTCGCGGAGGGGCAGAACGCCGAGGCTGGGGGCATCTACGAGCGCGGGGACGTCATCCACGCGTACGCGCAGTGTTCCTGCGGGACCGCCTACGGCGATCGGTGGGTCGTCGGCGAGCGCTGATCACTCGCCGTTGTCGCCGTCGAGGGAGCGGAAGGCGTCGAGGATGACCTGTTTGGCGACGGCGCCCTCCGTCGTCCAGTGGTGGGCGTAATCCAGCATGTCGTCGTAGATGTCGGGCTTGCAGCCCGCGGCACGTGGGTGGCCCCCGCCGTCGACCTGGCGGGCGACCTCGTGGGCCCGCTCGAAGGTCTCGCTGCCGCGAATGCTGGCGCTCCCGGCGGGCTTGACGATCACGGCGGCGTCCGTCCCCTGGCGGCGGAGTTCCTCGGCGACCTCGTTCTGGGAACACCGTCCGTAGGTGACGCCGACCGTCCAGGGACCGATCTCGCGGACGTCGGCGCGGTCGACGGCGCGTTCGACGAGTGCCTCTTTCTCGGTTCGCCCCTCGGCGATGTACTCCCGGACGTCCTCCGGGAAGTCGACGCCGTGTTCCTGGACGACCTCGAGGTACTCCTCGGGATCGACCCAGTGTGCGTAGTCGGCGAGGTCGTCGCTGCGCTCGTCCTCCCGGATCCAGAGGTCGTGATCGCGGGTGACCGCCGCGAGTTCGACCAGGTGATCGGGGACCGACTCCTCGAGCGAGCGGACGGCGACGTCGGCGGTGCACTCCTCCTCGGAGTCGCCGACGACGAGGTCCACTCCCGCCGCCTCGACGGCCGCCCGCGCGCTGTCCGTCCACTGGTGGTGATCGTACCAGGAGACGGCCTCGGCGTGGTCGACGAGGGCGGCGAGCGGATCGGCGATCTCCCTGGGGTCGTCGGGCGCCAGGTCGCAGACGAACACCCTTGCACCGGGCTCGCCGTACTCCGCGGCCCGTTCGATGCCGTCGGCGAGGCGGTGGGGGCTGGTGGGGATCAGGGCGCCCTCGCCGAAGAGTTCGCGGACGATCGCCACGCAGGCGAGCCCGTCCGCGTCGGGATCGGCGACGACCAGGACGTCAGCCCCGGTCGCCCGGTCTTCGATCTCTTCGTCGCGCCGCTCGGCGGCGACGTCGTCGGGGACGAAGAAGCCACGGCCCGGAATGAGCGACTTCCGCTCGAGCGAGAGGTCCTCGTCGTCGATGACCCAGTCTTCCATACCGGGGAGTGGCGGCCGCGGGCCAAGAATGGCCCGGTTGTGGATCTACGCGTCGGCGTCGGCCAGCTGGCGAACCGTGAGAACGGGCACCGGACAGGTGCGCACCACCCGCTCGGCCACGCTCCCGATGAGAAAGCGGTTCTCCCCGTGCCGGCCCCTGGTCCCCGTCGCGACCACGTCGGCGTCCACCTCCCGGGCGTACGACCCGATGACGGCGGCGGGGCGACCCTCACGGACCTCGGTCGTCACGCCGCCACCGGCCCGCTCGGCCACGTCCGCGACCGCCTCCTCCCCGCGTTCCTCGAGGGCCTCCCGGAGCTGTCCGCGGATCTCCGCCGGGGCTGCGGTCACCTCGCTCTCCTCGACGACGGAGAGGGCGTGGACGGCCGCGTCGAAGCGGTCGGCGAGGTCCAGGGCCACGTCGATGGCCCGCCCGACGCTCTCCGAGCCGTCGGTGGCGACGACCACGGTGTCGATCATGGCGTCGTATTCCGTCCGATCGCCCTTAAAGGGTGACGCGGAGTGTTTTTGGTACCCGAGGTTCGAGGTCCCGATAGATGCCGATCGAAGTCGATACGGTGCTCGTCCCGGTTGACGGGAGCGAGGCCTCGGCCGACGCGGCGGAGTACGCCGTGGCCATCGCGGAGCGGTACGACGCCGACGTGCACGTGTTGTACGTCCTCGGGGAGGCGGTGGCGCGAGGAATGGAGGCCGGGGACATCGACGGGGCCGACGTGGCCGACGAGAGTCGGCTGTTCGTGGAGGACGTCGCCGCGATGGCCGCGGACCCGGACCGCGTCGAGTCCTCGATGGCCTACGGCTTCTCGACCGTGCGCAAGACCAGACACCCGGGGAGCGTCGTCCTGGACGCGGCAGAGGAACTCGCGGTCGATTTCATCGTGATCCCCCGGGAGGGGGAGGCGGGACAGCAGGGCGACGTCCTCGAGAAGGCGGCCGAGTACGTCCTGCTCTACGCCAGCCAGCCGGTTCTGTCCGTCTAACGTCCCTGCGCGTGGCCAATTTCTGGCTCTGCCCGTCTAATCTCCCAGACGGATGGCCATCTCCAGTTCGAAACTCTCGGCCTCGGTCGTCTCGAACCCGACCTTCTCGTAGAGCTTGACTGCGGGACGGTTCCACCGCTCGACGGTGAGCCAGACTTTCTCGACGCCGTTGGCCGCGCCGTGGCCCAGGAGGGTCTCGAGGAGGTGCGTCCCGATGCCCGCGCCCTGGTAGTCCTGGTGGACGAAGATGGCCAGTTCGTAGGCACCCCCCTCGTCCTCGACGAGGGTGGCGTGGCCGACGGCCTCCTCGCCGTGTTCACCGACCACGGCGACGACGTTGTAACTCCCCTCGACGAGCAGGTGGTCGAGCCAGTTCCGGACCCGCTCCTCGCCGATCGGCGGGATGCCCTGTGCCCGGTCCGCCGGGTCGAAATCGACGTACATCTCCACCAGGGCGTCGAGGTCGTCCCGGTCGAACCCACGGATTTCGACGTCCCTGCCCTCCTGGTCCTCGAACTCGACCGGGGGCTCGGGGAAGGGTCCCGCTTCGACGTCGGGGTAGGAACGATTCGAACTCATCGCACCAGTGTGACGGTGACGTGGGAGTTGAGGAGGACGAATTCCGCGATGGGGCCGAGGCGGATCTTTCCCATCGGGCTCTGTTCGCCACCGCCGATCACGATCTGTTCGAACCCTTCGTCCTCGGCGACCCGCACGAGTTCGCTCCCGGGGTCGCCCTCGACGTGGCGGATGTCGGCCTCGCACCCGAACTCGTCGAGGGTCTCCTGCACCGCCGACTCGATTTCGGCGTAGGATCGCTCGCTCTCGGGGTTGTCGACGATCGCGACGGTCAGGTCGTCGCCCGCCTCGAGGGCGCGTTCCACGGTCCGTCGCAGCGCCGCGAGTGAATCCTCGCTCCCGCCGATGCCGAGCAACACCTTCATGGACGGACATCGACGGTCCGTCGCAAAAGGATTACGCCCCGGCGCTCGCGTCGATCGGCACGGCCCCGGGCCACGCCGGGGGCGCCCGACATTCTTTTGCGCCCCGCGGGGAAATGAGCGCCCATGCCAGGTGACGAGACGTCACCCGACGAGGGGACGGGGGCCGCCGATCCGTCGACCGGCGACGACCCGGAAGGAGAAGACGAGTACACCGACGCCGGCGGACAGGTCGTCGCCGAACCGCCGGCCGGTCGGCCGGAAGTCTCGTCCGGGCGTGCCGGCGGGGACGCAACCGGCGGCGAGGGTGCCACGGAAGCGTCCTCACCGGCGGACGAGGCCGGGGGGCCGGCCGCACCGGGGAGCGACGTTCCGGAGGACGTCAGGAAGTACGACCGCTTCAAGAAGGTCGACGGGGCCCAGTACGACCGGGTCAACGAGTTCCTCCGGGACCGGACCTACATCACGGCACGCGAGTGGGCCATCGCCCGGCTCTGTGCCGACTTCCGCACCGAGACCGGCGTCGAGATGACCAAGATCGGCGAGAACCTCCCGCACCTCGTTCCGTTCATGACGGACACCTACACCCCCCAGGCGGTCAACCAGGCCCGATCCTCCTTCGAGGAGAAGGTCCGGACGGCGGGGGCGACCTTCCTCTATGGCGCGATGAGCGACTTCTTCACGGCCGACGAGCTCGACGACCTGATGTACGAGGTCACGGAGGTCGCCAAGTTTCTGCTCGAGGTCGAGGGCGTCGACCTGGCGGTCGAGGAGGAGCTCGAGGGCGAGGAGCGCATCTCCTCGGTGATGCGCGAGGTCCGCCAGGCCAGCGACGAGTTGCGCCACGAGGGCACGACCTGCCCGAACTGCGGGCACGAGATCGGCGGGGCCGACCACGAACACGCCAGCGAGTGATCGTCCGCGTCGCTCATCGGTGGCCCCGACTCCCGCGCCGTCGCCGCTCAGTCCCTCCGGACGTTCTCGCCCCGTTGCTCTCCGAACGTGCCACCGCCGCTCTCCGGGTCATCCGTCTCCCAGACGACCTCGCCACGGACCATCGTCGTCGTGGGGAAGACGCCGGTCATCCCCTCGAAGGGGGTCCAGTCGCACTTCGTGTGGAGGTCAGCGGCGCGTATTTCCCTGCCGGCGTCCGGGTCCACGAGCACCAGGTCCGCGTCCCGCCCCGCCTCGATCCGCCCCTTCCGCGGCAACGAGAAGACGTCCGCGACGTTCGCCGCGGTGAGGTCGCGGACGCGCTCGTAGGAGAGTCGGCCCGCTTCGGCCTCGGCGAGGAGCAGGGGGAGCGCGGTCTCGACCCCCGGGACGCCGCTCGGCGCGTCCCAGATCCCGGCGGCTTTCTCTTCGCGGGTGTGGGGCGCGTGGTCCGTCGCCACGACGTCGACGGTCCCGTCGGCAACCCTGTCGTAGACGGCCAACCGTCGCTCCTCGCTGCGAAGTGGCGGGTTCATGCGGCCGAGGGTACCCAGGTCGGGGAGGTCGTCCCTCGAGAGGAAGAGGTGGTGGGGGGTCACCTCGGTCGTCGCGCCCCCGGCGTGGGCCTGGTCGATACCCTCGGGCGTGCTCGCGTGCGCGACGTGGATCGTGGCCGTCGTCTCCGCCGCGACCTCGACGGCGCGGGCGACCGCGACCGCCTCGGCCCGGGGGGTGCGGTAGGCCGACCAGGCGTCGGGGTCCTCGCGGGCCCTGGCCCCCTCGTCGAAGTAGGAGGCGTCCTCGGCGTGGACGGTGACGGTGACGTCGGCGGTGCCCGCGCGCCGGAGCGCCCTCTCGAACAGGTCGGGGCCGATGCCCATGTCGCCGGTTGAGTCGGCGAGGAACACCTCGCCGAGCGCGAACAGCGGGCGCGAGAGGAGCGAGTCGGGGTCCCAGTCGGGGGTCACGCCGCCGTTGAGCCCGTAGTCCACCAGCGACGCGCGAGCCAGTGCGGCCTTCTCGTCGAACGCGTCCCCGGTGACCGTCGGCGGATCGGTGTTGGGTTGATCGACGACGGTCGTGACCCCGCCCGCGGCGGCGCTCCGCGAACCGGTCGCCCACGTCTCCTTGTGGGAGAAGCCGGGCTCCCGGAAGTGCACGTGGGCGTCGATCATCCCCGGCAGGAGGCGCAGACCGCTCGCGTCCACGAGCGTCTCCCCCCGGAGGTCGGTGCCGACGGCGTCGATGCGCCCGTCGGGTCCGATCCGGACGTCGCGGGTGCGGCCGTCGGCCAGGGTCGCGGACCTGATGACGCGCATACCCGGAGTCCGCGTCGCCCCAGCCTAAATGTGGCGGAGCGCGAGTTCCGTCGTCTCCTCGCCGCGGACGAGTGCCTCCTCCAGGGCCGGGAGCACCCCGTCGACGTCGCCCCCGGCGCGCGCCACGCTGTCGACCGTGGTGGGGTCGAAGGGGACGCCGAGCGCGTGGTAGACGTCCGCGGTGACCGCCGCGATCACCTCGTGGTCGTCGAGCACGAGGACGCCGGACGCGATGGCCGCCTCGGCGGTCACCCGCTGGGCGAGTCCGACGAGCTTGCCGTCGCGCTGTAGGGAGTGTTCGCCGGGGCAGAACGTGTCCGGCGGTTCGCCGCGTTCGGCCTCGACGCCGACGGCGTCGAGCGCGGCTTCGACGTCCTCGGTGAGGCGCTCGTAGCGCTCGTCGATGCCCCGGCGCGACTCCTCGACCGGTTCGTAGCGCGCGAACGCGACGGTCGTCCCCGTGTACGCGACCGCTCGACCGCCCACGTTGCGTTCGACGGCGGGGAAGTTGTGGGCTCTCGCCCGCTCGACGGCCTCCTCGTAGCCGGGTTCGTTCCGATCGCGGCGGCCGAAGGCGACCTGCCGCGGCGGCTGCCAGGCCCGGATCGCCGGCTCCCGGTGGTCGGCGACCCACTCGAGCAGGCGCCTGGACGCGTCTCGGTCGGTCTCGGGCGTCTTCGCGCGGCCCCGCACGACTCGCATGCCCGGGGCTACGGCTCGGAGGAGGTAAACCGTCCGGGTCGGTACACCCGGGTATGGTGACGCTGTCGACCGGGGCACTCGACCCGTTCGCCCGCTTCA
Source organism: Halanaeroarchaeum sp. (assembly GCA_042216165.1). Taxonomy (GTDB): domain Archaea; phylum Halobacteriota; class Halobacteria; order Halobacteriales; family Halobacteriaceae; genus Halanaeroarchaeum. The sequence continues at coordinate 28,394 of JBDGUD010000040.1, read as the reverse complement.
CGCGCTACAACTCCCCCTACCCGGCCCACGACGCCGGGACGGCGGTCGACCTCTACCCGGACGGCGACGGCGCGCCGAGTCCGGTCGCTGGCGAGGTCGTCCGGACCCGCACGGTCGCCTGTCCGAGTCGGCCCTACGCCGCCGACCACGACCACCTGATCGTGGTGGACACGGGCGAGCACCTGGCGCGGATCCTCCACGTCTACCCCGCGGTGGAACCGGGGGAGGCGGTGTCGGTCGGCGACCACCTCGGCGACCTCGTCCGGTCCGGCTACTTCGCGCCCTGGGTCGACGATCACGTCCACCTCGGGTTCCGCGACCCGGAGGACGACCCCGTCCGTGCGACCGGGTCGCTCCCCCTCTCCCTCGACGTGCCTCTCGAACCGGTCCCCTGGGACGGCACGGGTCGCGTCGTCGAGGTCGGGCGGACCTACGCGGTCCTCGACGCGCCGACCCATCCCGATCCCGGCGACGTCTACGCGGGCATCGCGGACGACTCGGGCGCGTTCGTCCTGGACGGCGGGATGCCACACTACGACTGGGGCGGTCGCCTCGACCCCGGCCCGGCGGACCGCGGCGATGGACCTGCAGACGAGGAGGCCGAGTCGGCGACCCCGATCGAGTTCCTCGGCGAGACGGTCGGGATCGCCGAGCGCGAACCGGTTCGCTGGACCGACCATTCGGTGGTCGTCGACGGCGATCCGGTCACGGGTCTCTCGTTCTTCCTGGGGAGAGACGCGCTCTACGCCAAGATCGTCGAGCCGGGACACGCCTTCGCCGTGGGCGACCGCCTGACGGTGACCGTCGACGCGTGATCACGCGAAGGCGACGTCCTCGACGGTCGTCACCTCGCCGAAGAGCCAGTCGGCGTGCTCCAGGGCGTACTCGTGGTGGTCGCGTTCGATGTAGCCGATCGCGTCCTCGACCAGGACGGGGCGGTAGTCCCGGAGACCGGCGCTCCCGGCGGTGTGGAGCACGCAGACGTTTGCGAGGGTCCCCACCAGCAACAGATCCTCGATACCGTGGGTCGCCAGGTAGCCCTCCAGGTCGGTCCGGTAGAACGCGTCGTAGGTGTGTTTCTCGACCACGTGGTCGTCCCCGTGCACGGGGAGGTCGTCGACGATCTGGGCCTCCCAGGTCCCCTCGACGACGTGTTCGCCCCACCGCTCGAACTCGTCGTAGTAGTGGGCGTCCTCGAACTGCTCAGGCGGGTGGACGTCCCTGGTGAACACGACGCTCGCCCCCGCCTCCCGGGCCGTCGCGAGCAGGTCGCCGATGGGATCGATCACGTCCTCGCTCGGTGGGGCGTAGAGGCTCCCTTCGGGGTGACAGAATCCGTTCTGCATGTCCACGATCACGAGGGCCGTGGTCTCGGGGTCGAATCGCATGGGCGCGCGTAGGGCCGGCCGGACAAAAACTGTCCCGCCGGAGGGATTTTGGTCCCGGGTCCCCGTACTCCCTGCATGGTGCGACCCCTCGGCGTGCTGGCGGTCGTCGCTGTGATGGTGTTGGCGGGCTGCAGTGGGGCGTTCCCGGGCACGCCGACCACCACGACGGCGTCGACGGCAACCACGACGGCATCGACGACCACCACGACGGCGCCGCCGACCACGACCGAGGGACCGGTCCACCCGCCCGACCCCGGGACTGACGTCCTCGGGTGGGAGCGGGGCTACTGGTACAACGAGTCTCTGGCCGTCGATCAGACGGACGGCCTGAACGACACGGAACTCGACGCGGTGGTCGCCCGTTCGATGGGACGCGTGGAGTTCATCCGGAACCTCGAGTTCGAGCAGTCCGTTCCGGTGCGGGTCATCTCCCGGGCGACCTACCGGAACCGGACGAGCCGCCAGTTCGCCGACGTCACCAGGAACGCCTCCCTGCACCAGAACGTCAAGTTCGAGGCGCTCTTCTTCATGGGCGAGTCGACGTCGGCCATCGAAGCCCAGGAGCAGTCCCGGAGTTCGAACGTGATGGGCTACTACTCGCCGGCCAACGACAGCATCGTCATCGTCTCGGAGAACGACACCGCTCCGAAGATGGACGAGTTGACCCTCTCCCAGGAACTGTTCCACGCCCTCCAGGAGCACCGGTTCAACGTCTCCCGGTACCCGGGAGTCACCGAGGAGACCCACAACGCCTACAGCGGCATCGTCGAGGGCGACGCCAACTACGTCGAGCACCTCTACAGACAGCACTGCCAGGCCGGCTGGGACTGCGTGACGCCACCGAGAACCGCCGGTGCCGGGGGCGACGGCGGGTCCCAGACGAACGTCGGCCTGCTCGCGTTGCGACTCCAGCCCTACAGCGACGGGCCGGTCTTCGTCCAGGAGCGCCGGGAACGGTTCGGCTGGCGGGCGGTCAACGCCGTCTACGAGGCGCCGCCGGAGAGCACCGAGCAGACCATTCACACGGACCTGTACCGCTCCGACTCACCGAGGAACGTGACCATCGAGGATCGGAGCAACGCAACGTGGGCCGTGCCCGACCTCGGGAACGGATCGATCGACTACGCCCAGTTCGGCGAGGCGGGCATGTACGTGATGTTCTGGTATCCCAGCTACGTCGAGACCCGGGAGACGAACACGATCACCGACGTCGTGGTCCCCTACCGCCACTTCTTCGGACCGGGCGACGAGGCGGGTCTCGACCGGTACAACTACTCCTACCGGTACAGCGGGGGCTGGGACGGCGACAAACTCCTCCCGTACGTCCGCAACGATTCCGCCGAGACGAACGAGACGGGCTACGTCTGGGCGTCGGTGTGGGACTCCCCGGAGGAGGCGAGCGAGTTCCGCGAGGGCTACCGGCGGCTCCTCGAGTACCACGGGGCCGAGCCGGTGGCAGGCCACCCGGACACCTACCGGATCGACGAGGGCCCGTTCGCCGACGCCTTCTACGTGAGCCAGGACGGCGAGCGGGTGGTCATCGTGAACGCGCCGACGGTCGCGGCCCTCTCGGGGGTCCGCGAAGGGGCCGGAGCGGCGGCCTGACGGGGACAGAAAGGAGGATTTTTCGCCCGGGAAACGAATGGGCCTGCATGCAGACGTTTCGGAGGTGGCGCGAGTGACCGACTTTGACGTCGTTCCGCCGGCGGCGATCGCCGACGGACGGGCGACCGACGCCTACTTCGATCGAACGGTGGCGACCCTCGATCACGCCGGGGAGAATCCCACCGTCACGGCCGAGGTGACCGCCGACCAGTTCCCCGACGGCGATTTCGAGGTGTTCTCGGGGTTGACCGACGCCGTCGCGCTGCTGGAGGGACTCCCGGTCGACGTGGACGCCCTCCCCGAGGGGACGCTCTTCGACGGCGGACCGGTCCTCCGGATCTCCGGCCCGTACCGCGAGTTCGCCCGGTACGAGACTTCACTGCTGGGCTTTCTCTCCCACGCGAGCGGCATGGCGACCAACGCACTGGAGGTCAGGCGGGCGGCCCCCGAGTCGACGGTGTTGAGTTTCGGCGCTCGCCACGTCCATCCCTCCATCGCGACGGTCGTCGAGCGCTCGGCCCTGCTCGCGGGGCTGGACGGCATCTCGCACGTGGCCGCCGGGGAGGTCCTGGGCCACGAGGCAAGCGGGACGATGCCCCACGCGCTGATTATCTGCTTCGGGCCCGGCAACCAGGAAGATGCCTGGCGAGCCTTCGACGACGCGGTCGCGGCGGACGTGCCCCGGGTCGCCCTCTGCGATACGTACTCCGACGAGAAGGACGAGGCCCTGCGCGCGGCGGAGGCGCTGGGCGACGACCTGGACAGCGTCCGCCTCGACACCACGTCCTCCCGGCGGGGCGACTTCGGCCACATCGTCCGGGAGACGCGCTGGGAACTCGACGAGCGGGGGTACGAGGACGTCGGCATCTTCGTCTCCGGCGGCCTCGGCCCGGACGTCCTCCGCGACCTCCGCGACCACGCCGACGGCTTCGGGGTCGGCGGCTACATCAGCAACGCCGACCCTGTCGATTTCGCACTGGACATCGTCGAGGTGGACGGGGAGCCAGCGGCCAAGCGGGGGAAACTCGGCGGTGCCAAGGAGGTCTACCGGACGCCGGAGGGCGAACACGCGGTCGTCCACGCCGGCGAGGACGCCCCCGGGGAGTCGCTGTTCGAACCGATGATCCGGGACGGGGAGGTCGTCGCGTCGTTCGACCGTGACGAGGCGGCTGCCCGCCTCGCCCGTGACGCGGATCGCGTCGGATTCGCCCGGCGAGCCGAGGACTAATCGAGCGGTCGGTCGACGCTGCCGCCGGGTTCGCGCTCGGCGAGGACCGGCCCGTCCATGCGGACGACCTGTACGTCGTCCTCGCGCCACGCGTCGGCCGGGAGCCCCGCCTTTCGACACGTCCGATCGAGGTACTCATGGATCCCCCAGCCGTGCTCGACCGGGACCGACGGGAACATCCAGCCCGCCTTCCCGCGCCCCTCGACGCCGACGCCGTGGCGGCCCACCGCGACGTCCTCGCTCGGATTCTCGGTCACCTCGACGGACTGGGCGACGAAGACCGTCACCGTGATGTTGTCGAGTTCCGGCGCGGTGACGGCGTTCCGCGAGTCGTCGCTCGCCGCGGCGATGGACGCGTCGACGATGGCCGTCCCGAGGTGCTCGGACGCCGTCTGCAGGTCGGATGGCCTGTCGTAGGCGCCCGCACAGCCCCGCAACTGCGATCGCGGCGTGTCCGTCTCGAGGCGGACGAAGGCGCCGTGGCGAGCGTAGAAGGCGTCGCGCATACTCCCCGGGTCCTCCCGGCGGCCGTTCGCGACGTACTCGCGAACGGAATCGCGCGCCAACTCGACCACGCGGGTCTCGTCCTCGCTCGTCAGCCCGTCGACCGTACCCCCGGATCTAGCCATGAACGAACCGGTCTAGGCTCGTCTGGACCTTCAAATTGTCCATTTTCGGGACCGGCCCGGTCCACGAGGTGATCAGGGAGCGGTGACACGGGCGTCATCGGGGTCGAAGGTGACGACCCGCCGCACCCCCGGGGAGAGTGACTCCGCGGCGTCCGGGCCGATCGAGGCCGTCAGTTGGCCCAGTTCGCCGCAGTCGAGCACCGCCGTCCCGCCTCCCCGCTGTCCGATGACCCTGTGGACCGTGCACTCGATGGCGTTCACGGACCCGCCGGGCGGCGAGTCACGGACACTGACGTCCTCCGGGTGGACGGCGACCGCCACGTCGGCCGTGCGTGCCACGCCGCTCGCGACCACGCTGGTCGGGCCCAGATCGACGGTGCTCTGCCGGCCGTCGGTCGCGACGATCTGGCCGTCGAAAATGTTCTCCATGCCGAGGAAGTCTGCGACGAACGCGTTCTCGGGCGTCTCGAAGACGGCGTCGAAACTCCCGGCCTGGACGAGGGATCCGTCGTTGACGATGGCGACGCGGTCGCCGACGATCGAGGCCTCCCGCTGGTCGTGGGTCACGTAGATCACCGGGATGGCGAGGTCGGCCAGCACGTCCCGGAGGTCGATCCGCAGGCGCCGACGGATGGGGGCGTCGAGGCTCGCCAGCGGTTCGTCGAGGAGGAGGACGTCCGGATCGGCGACGAGGGCCCTGGCGAGGGCCACCCGCTGCTTCTCGCCGCCCGAGAGCGTCTCCGGCGTCCGATCCAGGAGGTCGTCGATCTCCAGCAGTTCGGCGGTCGGCCGGACGTCCGTCGCCGCGTCCGCACCGAACGCGAGGTTCTCCGCGACGGTGAGGTGGGGAAACAGGGCGTAGTTCTGGAACACCATTCCGACCCGTCGCTCCTCGGGCGGCAGGGGGTCGATCGGGCGGCCGTCGAGGGAGATCGAACCGCCGTCCGGGCGCTCGAAGCCAGCGACGAGCTGGAGGAGCGTCGACTTGCCGCTTCCGCTCGGCCCGATGACGGCGGTCACGCCGGGTTCGAACGTCGCCGAGACCGGCCCGAACGTGAACGATCCGTACTCGAGCGTGACGCCGGACAGTTCGAGGGTCATCGGGGACCGAGCGAGACGTGCTTGCCCACGTACTGCAACCCGAGGACCACCGCGAACCCCATCGTGAGCAGGGTGATCACGAGCGGTGCGGTCGCACCCACGCCGTGGGAGACGAAGGTCACCCAGATCTGCGTGGGCATCGTGTGGGGGTGGTAGGCGGTCATCATCGTCGCGCCGAACTCGCCCATCGCCCTGGCGAACGTCAGGACGACACCGGCCAGGATCGACCCGCGAGCCAGCGGGAGGGAGACCAGCCGGAACGTCTCGACCGGTCCCTTCCCCAGACTCCGGGCCGCCTGTTCGATCTCCCGGTCGATCGCGGCGAACCCGGAGCGGGCCGTGATGACGACGAACGGGGAGGCGACGAAGGTCTGGGCGAGCACGATCCCGACGTAACTGTCCGTGAGCGGGACGCCGGCGCTGGCCGCGAGGGCCCCCAGGGGCGTGAACTGCCCGAAGCCGGAGAGGAGCATCACGCCCCCGACGACCGGCGGCATGACCAGGGGCAGGACGACGAGGGCGTCCACGACGATTTTCCCCGGGAACTGCGACCGCGCGAGGACGTACGCGAGTGGCACGCCGAAGACGGTCGCGACGGCTGTCGAGACCGGAGCGGTGAGCAGGGAGTACTTCACGGCCGAGAGGACGGCGGGGTCGGTGAACGCCCCCAGGTGGAGTCCGTCGGTCCAGGTGAAAAAGGAGACGAACGGGTAGACGAGGTAGACGAGCAACACAGCGCCGAGGAGGGCGAACACCCCGCGCTCGCGCACGATCGAGATCCCCGCACCGTACTCGCCTCGGGAGAGCCGCCGGAGGTCGCTCGCGACGCTCACGCCACCACCCCCTGGGGGACGTCGCCGTGTGGCCTCGGCATCGACTCGGGGACGACCAGCCCTCGCTCCTCCAGGGACTCCGGGTGCCGGAGCAGGAACCGGACGAATGCGCGACCGGCCGCCGGATTCGACGCCCCCTCGAGAACCGTCGCGTTGTAGAGCACCGGCTCACCACGGACGACGGTCCCGTCCGGGAGTTCGTAGGTCGCCGTCGCGTACGTGTCGGCGTACGCCGGACTGGAGAAGTTGATCGCGTCCGGCAGGGAGACGAACGGGAGGTCGTGGTCGACGGCCATGTTCTCGTAGGCGACCGCCGCCGCCCGGTCGCCGGTCTCGACCGCCGCCAGGAGGTGCGCCTCGGAGGGGTCCATCCGGAGGTTCGCGACGAGGTCCTCGGCCAGCCCCGGTTCGTCGTAGTACCGCTCCGCCAGCTCGAAGAGCATGACCGTCCGGTAGCCGAGCGGGTCCAGGTCGGGATCGGAGCGAGCGATCTCGGCGTCCGCGGACCGCAACACCTCGTACCAGGGGTCGTCCCCTGCCAGCCGCTCGCCCACCGCCGTGTCGGGGTTGTACGTGATCCCGACCTCGTTGCTGGCGAAGACGACGTCCCAGTCCGTTCGGGCGTCGGGGCCGGTCTCGAGCGCGGACCTGAGCAGTCCAGCGTCGGCACTCACCACGACGTCCGGACGGTGTTGGCCGCTCTCGACCATTCGCATGACGACGTTCGACCCGTGGAACTCCCCGCGGTAGCCGTACTCCGTCGCCTCCTCGAAGGCCGGGCCGACGACCTCGTTGAACACGACCGCCAGGCTGCCCGCCGAGAGCACCGAGACGAACGTGCGACCGCTCACTCCGACGCAGCCGGCGAGGGCGCTCGCCCCGAGCACGGCTCCCCCTGCGAGGACGTCCCGCCGACTCGGCTGCCCCCTGTCCATGATTGATGTAACCATTTCCAGTTTATTTATGTCTTTTCAGAAACTCCATGAGGGCACGTCAGGTGGGGAACCAACGCCGAACGTAACCGATACACCCCACGAATTCGACACCGGGACGCGACTCGACGCGGGTGACCGAACGGCTTAGGTGTCGTGACAGCCTGGATTTACCTGGCAGCGGACGCCCGGCCCCCGTGCGCACGTGCGCATGAGGAAAGTCCCCCCACCGTCGGGCAGGCGACCGGGTGCAAACCCGGGGCGGGAGACCGCGGGGCCCTGGAACAGAAACGACACGTCTCCGTCCGACCGATGCGGTGTGCGACCCCGGGACGACTGGACGAAAGGACCGGGAAGCGAACCCACCGAGGGACGACGGCGGAGGATCGATGGAACGGCCACCCCTCGCCGGTGCAAGTCCGCGCGTCCGAAGGTAGCCCGACGTCGGCGCGGACGCTGAGCCGAATGCCGGGTCGAAACAGAAGGGGGCTTACGATCCGCAGCCGACCATTTTGCGTCGCGTTCGGGAACCGGACAGCGACGCCAACGCACGGGACCGGGCCGTGGACGGCCGTCCCCGATCAGGGGCACGAACCAGCGACGCGTTGCTGGGTCTTCTGCTCCGACAGAGCACTGGATCGCTCCGGTGATCGCTGGACCCCAGGCGGCCGACCGAGGGTTTACATACCGGGACGGGGCCACCTCGCACCGATGCTGTGACCAATCGCCGCGGGTCGGGCAGCCAACGTGCTGTCCGCTGGGCGAGGAGGGAGTTCGGTGTCCCGCCCGCGGTTCCTGCCCTCACCGGCTGTTCGCTATTCCTCGAAGAGCGTCGAGACCCGGGCGTTCTCCTTCAGGCGGATGCCGCCCCCGCCGACGACGAACGGCATCGGCCCCAGGTCACGGACCCGGACACCCGGGTGGAAGGCGCCGCTGGCCCGGACGACGTCCCGGGTCTGGAGCCAGTAGGTTCGGTCGTCGGGCGGGTGCAGGGACTCGTTGAACTCCACGATGTACTGCCCCGCATCGAGCTGGTACCACTCGTACTCGTCGCGCAGGTTGCGGGGTGCGGTCGGGACGGCCAGGCGCTCGGGGGCCTCGAGTTCGTCCCCGCCGAAGTCCACGCGGGCCGGTGCGCCGACCTCGTAGACCGCCGCGAGCGTCAAATCCAGTCCGTCGTCCTGGGTCTGGGTGGATTCGTGGACCATCCCGTCGACGACCGCCGTGAGGTCTCTGGCCATCGTGTGGGCGGTTCGCACACTACCGCCTTAAGACTGGGTGGCCGGTGGCGCGACCGTCAGGTCGGTGGTGTCCCCCATGACGGTGCCGCCGACGAGTCCGCTCGTGAGCGCGGCGTCCGTGTCGACCGCCAGGTCGATCGGCCACTCCGCGGCGACCGACCGCGGGAACCACTCAATGGTGACCGCGCCCGTGCCCACGCGCTGTATCTCCGGGACGGCGACGGTCCGAGCAGCGCTGTCCGGGTCGCGTCCCAGGTGCACCGGCGGGAAGTCGCCGCCGGGCGATGCCACGTCGACCTGCGGCGGAATTTGTGGCGATGCCGACCGGGACCACAGCCCGATTGTGAGGTCCTCGACGGTGCTGCCCTCGCGGTGCCGGATGGACTACCGCATTCGGAGTGGGATCCCGGCTCGGTCGGGAATCGGCCCGTACTACACCACCGGCCCGTACTGGACCGATACCGCGGCGCGGGGCACGGCGTCGTCGCATATTCGGGAGCGGTGCCGCCGGCGGGACGGGCGTCCCGGCACCTCGAACGGCGATCGTGCCCTCCCCCGGCGTCACGGCGCCTCCGCCTCGAACCCGTCCTCCCAGCGGAACGCGCCGTCGCGCTGGATCACCTCGCCGTCGACCAGCAGCCGTGCGTCCTCGGACACGCCGGCGATCATGTCCACGTGGACCGCGCTCTGGTTGCCGGTCTCGCCCTCCGGCAGGTTCGCGTCGTAGGCACGGCCGAGCGCCAGGTGGACCGTCTCGCCCATCTTCTCGTCGAAGAGGACGTTGTCGGTGAACCGATCGATGCCCCGGTTCATACCGACGCCGAGTTCGCCCAGGCGGCGGGCTCCCTCGTCGGTCTCCAGTGTCTCCTCGACCGCGTCCCCGCCCCGCTCGGCGGACCAGTCCACGACCTCGCCGTCCTCGAACACGAGAGTGACGTCCTCGACGCGCGTGCCGTGGATGGTCATGGGCACGTCGAAGTGGACGGTCCCCTCAGTCGCCGTGGGAGCGGTGAACACCTCGCCGCTGGGGAGGTTGTGGGAGTCGTAGGCGACCGAGGCCGCGCTGTTGACGGCCGTCCGTCCCTCGATCGACATCGTCAGGTCCGTTTCGGCCGTCTCGATGCGGACCTCGCTGCCCGCGTCGAGGACCTCCTTCAACGTGGCCATCTCCTCGGCGAGGGATTCCCAGTCCCGCAACGTGGCGCGGTAGACGAAGTCCCGGTAGTCTCGGTACGACATGCCGGCCTGCTGGGCGAGCGCGCGCGTCGGGTGGAGGGTCGTGACCCAGTCGGTGTCCATGTGGGCCTCCCGGACTCCCTCGCGGGAGCGGTCGTACGCCTGGCGCGTCTCTGCGTCGACGTCCGCGAGTTCGGCGGTGTTCCGGCGGCCGTCGAGGTGGAGGACGCTGTCGGCCTCGGCGTGGAGGGCGAGTTCGTGGGCCGGGTCCGAATCGAAGTCGCCGTCGTGGGCCTCCAGGTACGCACCCGTGATCTCCGGGGACGAGTAGGTGCAGACGAGGTTCGCGCCGCGCTGCCCGAGGACTTCCGCGACGGCCACGGCCAGGTCGTGGGCGCCCTCGCCGACGCTGAGCACGACGTCGTCGCCCGCCTCGATCCGTGCGCTCCAGTCGACGAGTACCGTGGCGTGTTCGCGGACGCGGTGATCCATACCGGCCCCTCGCGTCCCGTACAAAAAAGCGCCCGGGACTGCTACGGGAAGACGAGGACGGTGCCGAAGTCCACCTCGAGGACGGCGACCGTCTCGCCGCCGGCTGCCCGGAACTCCTCCTCGACGTCGACCATGTCCGGGTCGAGTTCGACGACCTCGCCGTCGACCTCGAGTTCGACGGGGCCGCCGCTGTCGAGCGATGCCTCGATCTCCTGTGGATCGGCCGCCTCGATCGCCTCGATGACGGCGCCCGCCTCGCCACGGAACTCGGGACCGATCGTCGCCTCGTCGGGGATCACCTCGACGGGCACGAGGTCGACGTCCGGGCGCCCCTCCATCATCCTGATCGGCGCGTTGACGGTTTCGCTGAGATCGTAGGTATCGACGGCCTTCTCCGGTGGATCGTCGAAGTAGACCTCCACGCGGTCGAGGTCGGCGTTGAGCGGCATCCCCCGGTCGGACTTCCAGGCCCGTATCTCGCGGGCCGCCTCCGCCACGATCTCGCCGGCGGTCTCGGCGGCCTCGTCGCGGACGCCGATCTCGGGCCAGTCGGCCTCGTGGACGCTCCCCTCGGTTCCGGGCAGGTGATGCCAGATCTCCTCGGCGATGTGGGGGCTGAACGGTGCGAGCATCCTGACCGACGCCGATATCGCGGTATAGAGTGCCTTCCGCGCGGCGTCTCGCTCGCCCGGGCGGCCGCCGTACAGTCGGCCCTTGACCAGTTCGACGTAGTCGTCGGCGAGGTCGCTCCAGACGAACTCGCGGACCTCGCGCAGCGCCGCGTCGAAGCGGTAGTCGGCCATCTCCTCGTCCACGGACGCCGCGACCCGCGTTGCCTTCGAGAGGATCCAGCGGTCGGCGTCCCGGTAGGCCGGGTCCTCGACCGCCAGGGTGTCCTCGTCGACGTGGTTGCTGGCGAACCGGAAGATGTTCCAGAGTTTCGTCAAAAATCGGGAGGCTGCGGTGACCTCCTTCCACTGGAACTGGACGTCGCTGCCCGGCTGGCCGCCGAGGGCGAGCGCCTGTCGGACGGCGTCCGCCGAGTGCTCCTCGATGGCCTCGTCCGGCTCGACGACGTTGCCTCGCGACTTGCTCATCTTGTTGCCGTCGGGACCGAAGACCATCCCGTTGATGAGGATGGTCTCCCAGGGCTTGGTGCCCGTCATGCCGCCCGTCCGGAGGAGGGTGTAGAAGGCCCACGTCCGGATGATGTCGTGCCCCTGGGGACGGAGCGTGACCGGCTCGAAGTCCTCGAGGGCGAGGTCGTCGGGCCACCCGGAGACGTGAAGCGGGGTGATCGAGGAGTCCATCCAGGTGTCCATGACGTCGGTCTCCCCGGTCCACTCCGTGCCGCCACACTCGGGACAGGCGTCGACGGCGGGTTTCTCGTCGGTCGGGTCCACCGGGAGTTCGTCACGGCCCGCGACGTACCAGTGCCCACATTCGTCGCACTGCCAGGCCGGGATCGGTGTGGCGAACACCCGCTGCCGGGAGATGACCCAGTCCCAGTCCATCCCCTCGGTCCACTCCTCCAGGCGGGTGTACATGTGCTCGGGGATCCACTCCACGTCGCGGGCCTTCTCGAGGATCTCTCCCTTTCGCACCTCGACGAACCACTGGTCCTTCGAGAGGATCTCGATCGGCGTGTCGCACCGCCAGCAGGTGCCCACGGACTGCTCGACGGGCTCGCTATCGACCAGCACTCCCTCCGCCTCCAGGTCCGCCGTGATCTCCTCTTTGGCCTCGTCGATGGCGAGTCCCTCGTACTCGCCCGCCTCGGCGGAGAGCGTCCCGTCCTCGGTCAGGACCGAGCGCAACTCGAGGTCGTACTCCGCCCACCACTCGACGTCCTGTTTGTCCCCGAAGGTGGAGATCATCACCGCTCCCGACCCGAAGTCGGGGTCGACCTCCTCGTCCGCGAGTATCTCGACCTCCTGGCCGAACAGCGGCACCGCCACGGTGTCCCCGATTCGGCCCTCGTAGCGCTCGTCGTCGGAATGGACCGCGACCGCGCCGGTCGCTCCCAGGAGCTCCGGCCGGGTCGTCGCGATGGTGACGTCCGCGCCGTCCACGCCGGGGAACGTGATCTCGTAGAGGGTCCCCTCGCGCTCCTCGTTCTCGACCTCGGCGTCCGCGATGGCGGTCTGACACCGGGGACACCAGTTGACCGGGTGTTCGTCCCGGTAGACGTAGTCCCCGTCGGCCATCTCGACGAACGATCGCTGGGTCTTCTCCCAGTACTCGTCGTCCATGGTCCGGTACTCGGCCGACCAGTCCTGGGAGAAGCCCAGTTCGCGCATCGTCTCCTTCATCGACGCGATCTGGGTCTCGGTCTGCTCGACGCACATCTCCCGAAACTCGTCCCGGGGGACGTCCGTCCGGTGGATGTCGTGAATCTCCTCGACCTTGACCTCGGTCGGGAGGCCGTGGCAGTCCCACCCCTGGGGGAAGAGGACGTCGTCACCACTGAGTCGGTGGTACCGGGCGGCGAAGTCCATGTACGACCAGTTGAGGCCGTGTCCGATGTGGAGGTCCCCGGTCGGGTACGGCGGGGGCGTGTCGATGACGTAGTCGGTGGCGCCGGTGTCTTCGTACTCGTAGACGTCCGATTCGAGCCACGCCTGTTGCCACTTCGGCTCGATGTCGTCCGGTTCGTAGGTGTCTGGGATCTCTGTCATGGTGGGGGATCCGGAGTCGTCGCTGGGCGTCGGGTGTCGTCAGGAGGATCGCGCGCCATCGATGACTGCGCGAACTCACCGACGTACTACGGGGGCGACGACGCGCATACACGTAGGGTGTCAAGCCCCGCTGATAAAGATTGCCGTCCCGGCTCAGAAGACGTATCGCTCGAGGAGCGCCCTGATGAACGTGTGCGTGCGGGGGCGCGACGCGTGGGTCACGAGGACCGTACTCGGAACCCGCTCGACGAGTCGGTCCGGGACCGTCCCGAAGAGCACGTCGAAGACGAGGTGGTGGGCTTCCGTTCCGACGACCACGAGGTCGGTCCTGCCGAGACGACCCGAGACCGCCACGACTGGATCGTCGCCCTCGAGCAGGACGGTCTCCGTCTCCGCCTCGCACATGGTCGCCAGTTCGTCGAGGTAGTCCCGGGCCATCTCTCGGTGATCGTCCGTGGGCCGATCGATCGTCGCGACGAACTCGATCGTCGCACCCGTGGCACGGGCGATCGCGTCCGCGAGGACGGGCTCGAGCGGATCCAGCGGTCCGACCCCGGCCACGACGACGACGCGATCGATCCCCTCGTAGCCGCGGTTGCGGACGAAGACCACGTCGCTCGGGAGGTGGCGCATGTACCAGTCGACGTCCGCACCCAGGAGTTCGGCGTGCCAGCGGCTGACGTGCCACTCGCCGAGGACGAGGTCGATCCCGTGGTCGACGACGAAGCTGGCGACGGATCGCTTCGCGTCGTGTGTCACCACCTCGCCGTACTCCACGTCCACGCCGACCTCGTCGCCGATCGGATCGGGCCCCGTCTCGGGACCGTCGTCCGTCCGGTCGGACGCCGCCGCCAGGTCGAGTTGCTCGGGTACCTCCTCGAACCGGACGACGTGCACCGTCCCGCCGGTCGGCCGGGCGACGTCGGCGGCCAGTCGGAACATCGCCCCGAACTGGTCCCCGGCTTCACCGGTCGGGTCGCGGCCGAGCGGAACGAGTACGTCGATCGGTTCCCCGCCGTCCACGCGCTCCCGGGTCTCTGTCAGGGCGCGATCGGCGGAACTGCCCCTGATGGCGTCGAGGGCGGCCCCCTCGCGCTCGGTTCGCTCGCGGCCGTAGAGGTGATACCAGACGACGCCGACGGCGATCAAAACGGCGGCACCCGCGAGCGGAACCGGTCCCATCTGCGTGATCAAGACCAGCCCGCCCAGGATCCCGAGCAGTTGCACCCACGGATATCCGGGCGCTGTGAACCCCGGGTCGTACCAGGCCAGGTCCGCCTCGCGGAACGCGACCAGTGCGGCGTTCTCGAAGGCGAACACCAGGATCTGGAAGGCGCTCGCCAGTTTCGCGAGTTCCCGCACCGGGACGAACGCGATGAGCACGAGCAAGAAGGCGCCCGTGAGGCCGATCGAGACGTACGGCGTCCGGAACCGGTCGTGGACCTCGCTCAAGCCGTCGGGTGCGAGGGAGTCCCGGCTCATCGCCAGCGGGAATCGCGACGCCGAGAGGACGCCGGCGTTCGCCATGCTGGTCAACGCCAGAACGGCCACCACGGCGACGCCGATCCGGCCGGCGGTACCGGCGTACTCGCCGGCCGCGAGCGCCATCGGCGTGAGCGAGTGGGCGAGACGGTCGGCGGGTGCGACGCCGACCACGACGAAGACGACCAGGGTGTAGAGGACCATCATCACGAGGATCGACCCGAGGATGCCGATCGGAATGTTGCGACCGGGTCGTTCGACCTCCTCGGCGACGCTCGCGATCTTCGTCACGCCCGCGTAACTCACGAAGACGAACCCGGTCGCGGCGAGCACGCCCCCGGTACCGCCCGGGAAGAACGGGTGGTACCGCGCCTGATCGACGTACGTGATTCCGTCGGCGACGAAGAAGAACAGCGCGAGGAGGACGAGCGAGCCGATGGCCGCCTGGAGACGACCGGTCTGTTTCACGCCCACGACGTTCACGATCGCGAGCAACACGGCCAGGACCAGGCCGACGGCGGTCAACAGTCCGGACTCGACTGGGACGAACAACAGCAGGTACGCCCCGAGGCCCACGAGGGCGAACGCGCTCTTGAACACCAGGGAGAACCACGCCCCGATGCCCGCGACGGTCCCCGGCAGGGGCCCCATCGCGCGATCGATGTAGAGGTACGTCCCGCCCGCCTCCGGCATCGCGGTCCCCATCTCGGCCTTCGAGAGCGCGGCGGGGAGGACGAGCAGTCCGGCCAGCAGGTACGCCAGGATCACCGCGGGACCGGCGATCTCCGACGCGAGCCCCGGGAGGACGAAGATGCCGCTGCCGACCATCGCGCCGATGCTGATCGTCACCGTTGCGTAGAGTCCGAGGTCGCGCTCGAGGTCGGCGGGCACGCCCGGACCTTCGGCGCCGTCCCTTGAAGTCGTTGGCATGGTGGCAGACTGTGCGGGTCTGCCTGGGCGGTCCGATCGATCGCAACGCTCACGGTCCGTCCGGGTCAGGTCCAGGCATGGAACTCGGCGTAATCGGTCTCGGGCGGATGGGACGTATCGTCGTCGATCGCGTCCTCGCGGCGGGGCACGACGTGGTCGCCTTCGACGTCGACGAGGGGGCCGTGGCGGACGCGGCGAGCGCCGGTGCGACGGCGGCGGAGTCGATCCCCGACGTGGCGGCCACGCTGGGCGAGGAGCGGCGCATCTGGCTGATGGTTCCCGCCGGCGACCCGGTCGACGCGGCCCTCGCCGAACTCGAGGGGCACCTCGACGAGGGCGACGTGGTCGTCGACGGCGGCAACTCGCACTTCGAGGAATCGATCCGCCGGGCCGAGGACACCGTGGCCGGCTACCTCGACTGTGGCACCAGCGGCGGGCCGGCGGGGGCCGACCTCGGATTTTCCATGATGGTCGGCGGCCCGGCGTGGGCGTACGAGGAGATGGTGCCAATCTTCGACGCCGTCGCGGCCGGACCGGACGGCCACGAGCGCATGGGTCCCAGTGGCTCGGGACACTACGTGAAGATGGTCCACAACGGCGTCGAGTACGCCCTCATGCAGGCCTACGGCGAGGGCTTCGAGCTCCTGGCAGAGGGGCGCTACGACCTCGACCTCGAGGCCGTCGCGCGAACCTGGAACAACGGGGCCGTGATTCGCTCCTGGCTGCTCGAACTCGTCGAGGAGGCCTTCCGCGAGGAGGGATCGGACCTGGGGGACGTCGCTGACCACGTCGCCGGCGGCTCCACCGGCACCTGGACGGTCCGGGAGGCACTCGAGCGAGAGGTCCCGGTGCCGCTGATCTACCAGGCCCTGGCCGAGCGGTTCGCCTCGCGTGACCCGGCACGGTTCTCCCGCCGGCTGGCGAACCGCCTTCGGTACGGCTTCGGGCGTCACGAGGTCGCGCGTCAGGACTGACCGGATCGGTCGGGCCAGTCCCGCCCGACTCGCGCCGCGACGTCCTCGACTGCTCGACAGCCCCGGGATTCGAGGAGACGCATGGCGAGCAGGGCGCCGTCCGACGGCGTCGCGGCGGTCAGGACGGTCCCGTCCTCGACGACCGAATCCTCGCTGACCTCTCCGGCGACCCCCTCGAGGTCCGCCGCGAGATTCGGCGGGCCGGTCACGGTGCGACCGTCGAGGAGGCCGGCCTCGGCCAGCACGCCCACGCCGGGTCCGACGCCGGCGACGGTCGCTCCCCCGTCGGCCAGTCCGGCGACACGTTCGGGCAGGTCGTCCGCGACCGACCCGCCCGTCCCTTCGGACCCGACGCCGCCGGGAATCACTACCACGTCTGGCGTCCCGATGAGCACGTCGTCCGGCACGATCGCGAGCCCCGCGCTCGTCTCCACCCGATCGCTCGGTACGAGGCTGTAGAGGGTGGTATCGAGCCCGCAACCGTCGGCAGCGCCGGCACGAAGCACCTGGACGACCCCCGCGGTCGCGATGGCGTCGACGCCCTCGAAGACGAGCACGCCGACGGTCCCGTCGTCGTTCATATCCGCCAATCCGGGGGAGGGGGCAAAATCGCTCCGGTAGGGGGCCCGACCACCGGGGTGCCGGTGGTCGGCCCGGACCACCGTTATTATCAGCGCCGCACGATTACGTCAGCCCGGAATGGTCGGCCTGGAAACGGCGGTGCGCCTGGTCGGGGGACTGGCGTTGTTGCTCTCGAACGGCGTCTTCGTCACGACCGAGTTCGCGATGACCCGGATCCGCCAGTTCCCGAGGGAGGAGTTCCAGACGGCGGGACTCGAGCGCGCCTGGGAGATGACCGAGCGCCTGGAGATCTATCTCTCTGGCTGTCAGGTCGGGATCACCATCTCCAGCATCGGCCTGGGGGTCGTCGCTGAACCGGCGGTGGCGGCCGTCTTCGCCGCCCTCCTCGCGCCGCTCGGCATGGCTGCTCCGGGATCGGGGCACACCGCTCTCGCGGTGATCCTCTCGTTCGGGCTCATCAACCTTCTGCACGTCGTCGTGGGTGAGCAGGCACCGACCTACCTCGGGATCGAGCGGACGAAGTTCGTCGCCCGGTACGGGGCCCCGATCCTCTACTGGTGGACGAAGGCGATGTACCCGGTCATCACCCTCTCCGATCGGTTAGCGAAGTGGCTGCTCGGGTTGTTCGGGGTCGAAATCGCCCGCTCCTGGGCCGAGGAGGAGGAGGAGGTCGGCGAACCCCCGACCTCCCGTGCGGAACTCAGAGAACAGATGGGCGACGCCCTCCAGGGGGTCGGCGTCTCCCCGGACCGCCGGGACGAGATCATCAACGCCCTCGCGATCGGCGACATGCCGGTGGCGGACGTGATGGTCCCCCGGGAGGACATCGTCTTCGTCTCCACGACCGACGACCTCGCGACCAACGTCGATCGGATGGCCGAGGCCCCACACGTCCGCTTCCCGCTCGTCGGGGACGCCCTCGAGGAGTTCGAGGGCATCGTCTACACCCCGGACGTGCTCAAACACGTCGAGGACCTCTCGGCGGGCACCCTGGACCTGCGGGCGATCGCCGCACCGCCGATGACCGTGACCCCGGAGACCGTCGTCAGCGACCTCATCGATCGGTTCCAGGCGGAAAACCAGGAGATGGCGCTGGTCATCGACGACGAGACGGTGGTCGGTCTGGTGACCGCGACCGACGCCTTCGAGCAGATCACGGGCCAACTCGAGGACCCGATGGACGTCGCCCGCGAGGGGACCGCGGACTGACCGGCGCCCACTCCGTGCCCCCCGTTCCGCCCGTGTGCCGCGTTGACGCGTCGCGTCGGTAGTATTTCCACAATATTGGAATCAGGGAACAACGGAATACCCCTCCACTCCAACTCCGGAGTAGGTGAAAAACAATGAGTGAAGGTGAATTTGACGCCGACGTGACCGTCGATGCCCGTGGATCCGCGTGCCCGGGACCCCTGATGGATTTGATCGGAAAAATCAAGAGCGTGGACGCGGGCACCGTCGTCGAACTCCTCACCGGCGACGAGGGATCGAAGAACGACGTCCCCGAGTGGGTCGAAGAGGCCGGCCACGAACTCCTCGGGACCGTCGACGAGGGCGACTACTACGCCATCTACGTCAAGAAGACGTAATCCGCCCACGTGCGCGACCGCCGGTTTCGGGCCCGTTCCGAACGGCCCGCTCCGGGTCGACCGATACCTCCGGTCCAGAAACGGGGAGCGATCGGGACGAGGGACCGGGAACTGGCGGAGGTGGTGGGCAGCGAGGGTTCCATACCGGGCTGGTCCCCTCCGCCTACCGGTGAGTGGGCGCGCATCCGTTATCTGTTTTCTGGGGACGACCCGGGACGACCCTCTCGAGCGACGCGACGACAGCCCGTGGACGGGCCCAGCGGACGACGAGACGGGCCGACCGTCGAGCCGACGCGAACTGGTGTGGGGGTCGTTCACGGACCACCGGTATACATTTGCCCGATCCGCGTCCTGCCGATAGTATGCGTCCCCGCGCACCCTCCCTCCAGTGGCACCAGGACGCCCACCCCCCGTGCCGACCCGGGTCCCGGTGGC
Organism: Halanaeroarchaeum sp.; assembly: GCA_042216165.1. GTDB lineage: Archaea > Halobacteriota > Halobacteria > Halobacteriales > Halobacteriaceae > Halanaeroarchaeum. The sequence goes on along the minus strand of JBDGUD010000040.1, from coordinate 9,102 downwards.
GGGACGCCGGAATCGATGCCTCGTTACCGACTCGCAAATCCCGCACGTTTTGCGAGCGTCCCGGCGCCCGCTCCCCATCGGCGATCCAACACGTTGAAACGCGTGCGGTTGCTCGCCCAGAACAGTGACGTCGACGAGCGTCGAGAGCAGCATCACGGAGGGCGGACTCGCCCGCCCCATGCTGGAGTTGGCGTGGCCGATGGTGGTCATCCAGTTGCTGCAGGTGGCCTACAACCTGGCCGATACGTTCTGGCTGGGCCGCCTGTCGGCGAACGCCGTCGGTGCGCTGAGCCTCGCGTTTCCCCTCATCTTCCTGCTCATCTCCGTCGGCGGCGGGTTCACGACCGCCGGTAGTATCCTCGTCGCCCAGTACACCGGGGCCGAGAGCGAGGGTTCGGCGGGGATGGTAGCCGGCCAGACGCTCTCGTTCGTGACGATGCTCGCCGTGGTGCTCGGCGTGGTCGGCTTCTTCGCCACCGACGCCATGCTAGGGCTGCTTCCCGCCGACGCGAAGACCGCCGAGTTCGTCATCCCGCTGGCCTCCGACTACATGCGCATCTTCTTCCTCGGACAGCCGTTCCTCTTCGGGTTCTTCGTGTTCTCCTCGCTCATGCGGGGCTACGGGAACACCCGTGTGCCGATGCGCGTGATGGCGATCAGCGTCGGATTGAACGTCGTGCTCGACCCCTTCCTCATCTTCGGCTGGTCGGTCTTCCCGGCGATGGGCATCGAGGGTGCAGCGATCGCGACGATATTCTCGCGGGCCGTCGCGACGATCATCGGGGTCTACATCCTCTTTCAGGCGGGCGTGGGTCCCTCCGTCTCGGTCGCGGACATGGTCCCGGATCTCTCGATAATCCGCGAGATCGTCACCATCGGCGTGCCCAGCGCCATGGAGCAGTCGATGAGCGCTCTCGCGATGATCACGCTGACCGCGATGGTCGCGTCCTTCTCCCCGCCGGTCGTCGCCGCCTACGGCCTGGGCAACCGCCTGATCTCGCTGGTCTTCCTCCCGGCGATGGGCCTCGGCCGTGCGACCAACACGATGGTCGGCCAGAACCTCGGGGCCCAGAAGGCCGACCGGGCCGCACGGACAGTCCGGCTCGCGGCGGCCGTGGCAGCCGGCGTGCTGCTCCTGATCGCGGTCGTGGCAGCGCTGTTCCCCGAACCCATCATCTCGGTCTTCATGAAGGCCGACACGGAGAACGCCCTCGAGACGATCGCACTCGGGTCCGAATACCTCCGCATCCGGACCGTGGAGTTCGCGTTCATCGGGGTGCTCCAGGTCCTCCTCGGCGCCTTCCGGGGCGCGGGAAACACCAAGACGGCCCTGGGCCTCTCGATCGTCGCGCTCTGGATCGGCCGGGTCCCCACCGTCTATTTCCTGGCGTTCACCCTCGGCCTGGGCCCGACCGGCATCTGGATCGGGATGGCGCTGGGCAACGTCCTCGGCGCCATCGTGGCCGTGGCCTGGTTCCTCCGCGGGACCTGGCGCGAGACGGTCATCGAGGAGGACCGCAGTCCGGGCACGCAGGTCGTCACCGACCCGCAACACGAGGACTGAGAGCGTGGCTCGCACGGTCGACACCGTCGGCGGTCGTGTACCGGTGCGAGAGGCGGCCCGCCTTCCGCGGTGACCGGTGACCGACGGGTGGTCACTTCCAACCCAACCCGGGTGCGCGCGGCCCCGCTCGCTCCGTCAGCCGTCCCGCACGGTCTCGACGTACGCGCGAGCCCCAATCGATGCGTCGGGATTCGTTCCGACCGTTCGTCGTGATGCCGATGCCCACCGAATGGCATTCCGGTCGACGCCCATTGGGCCGAAAGGCCTCTCCCGGGGCGTCCCTCGCCCGATGTCGTCGTCGAGACCGGCGCAGGGGACGAGGGGGTTGGGGCGCGGTTCGACGACCACGCCACCGACGTCCCGGGTCTCGTATCCTCGATGTCTGTCGGGCCGACCAGTTCGAAGACGGTGGAGTCGATCACCCACGTTCTCTCCGTTAGGAGTTCCGGTCGCGCCGCCTGAACCAGCGACGGAACCGGGAGGCGAGACCCATGTGCCGTTTGGTCATGATCACCGTGTTTCCTGCCCGCTGACCGATCTCCTCCGGTATCGCGCCGAAGAGCAGTTGCTGGAAGATGCCCTCGCGCGTCGCTCCGATGACGGTCAGGTCGTACTCGTCGGTGATCGAGGTTATCCCCGCCACGATCGAATCGTCCTCGATCAATTCCGTCGTCACCCGGCCCGGTTCGTCGACCGTCTCGGCCGCGTTCTGAAGGAGCGTTTCGGCTGCCCGCCGGTCGGCGTCACTGGCACCGGGGTCGATCACGTGAACGAAGTGAATCGACGAATCGTTCGCGTGGGCGATGGCGCGTGCCACCTCACCGGCCATTTCCGCGTGGGGTCCGCCAGCGGTCGGGACGAGGATTCGGTCAACCGACGTCTTCGCTTCGCCGATCCGTTCGACCAGAACGTCGCACCCGGCGCGCGTAATGACCTCGTCGACGTTGCTGCCGAAGACGAAGTCCTGCCGACGGGGCCGGCCCCGCCATCCGAGCAGGACTGCGTCGAACTCCTCGTGTTCGATGGTGTTCAGGATCGCCTGGGCGACGTCGTGACCGATCCTGACCGTGCCCCCGATCGGGACCGACGCGTCTTCACCGATGTCGATTGCGCGATCGAGGACCGCACGCTCCTCCTCGACGAACTGTCGCCCCTCCGAGAGGGGCGTCTGTTGGGGCACCGTGACGACGCTCATGACGGTGATCTCGCCGTCGTTCTCCCGGGCCATGTCGATCGCGGTCCGCATCAACTGATCGACCGTATCGGGGTTTGCGACCGGGACGAGGATCCGATAGTCACGGTCCGTGGGGGTCTCCTCCGTGACCACGGCTGGAGACTCTCGTTCGAGCTTCTCCGCCTCCTTCTGTTTCGAGTAGCCGTAGTAAATCAGGAGTCCGATGCCCATCCAGATCGCCGTCGTGACGAGCGCGACGAGCCCGTGGTTACTCTCGCCGATGCCGATGGCTTCGAGACCCAGGGCGCGGATGAGAAACGGGGTCAGGAGAAGTTGCAGACCGATTCCGATCAGGGGCGGCCACGGCATGTAGGGCACCTCGTAGGTGCGGGGGAGGTCGGGGTGCGTCTGGCGCATCCGAATGAGCGTCCAGTTCACCTGGACGAACAGGAGGATGAACATGATGTCCGCGGACGCGGCGACGGCCTCGATGGGCAAGACGACAGCCATCACGGCGATGAGGATCGCGGAGAGGAATATCGCCCAGTGGGGCGTGCGCTTCTCGGGATGGACGTTGTCGAAGAACCCCGGGAGCGAACGGTCTCGACCCATCGCGAATGAGACCCGTGATGAGGAGTAGATCGTGGCGTTCAATGCGCTCATGGTGGCGGTGAGGCCAGCGATCAACAACAGGGGAACGCCGTACGGAACGAATTGGCCGGCGGCCCGGATGATGCCGAGTTCGCCCATCTGCCCGAGAAGCTGCCAGGTGTACTCAGGCGGCGAACCGGCAAACGGTCCAGCGATCTCGAGTGCCCGCTGGGTGACGTCGATGCCCCCGATCGCCGAGAAGGCCACGAGGACGTAGATCGGGACGACGAGTGCCAACGAGTAGAAAACCGCCTTGGGAATGTTCGTTCCGGGATCGACGACTTCCTCACCGGACTGGACGATGATCTCGTAGCCCTCGAAGGCGATGTATGTGAACCCCATCGCCCCGATGATGCCAACGACTCCGTTGGGCATGAACCGTGGATTCGAGAGGAACTTCTGGGGCCACGTCGGCGTCGAGATGGTGGCGAGTATACCGAAGACGACGAAGACGCCGAGGATGACGATCTTGATCGCAGTGACGATCACGCCGGCCTTGCCCGTCTCCTCCGCCCCCCGGAAGTTGATGTACGCGAAGGAGGCGATCATCAACACCGCGAGCGCCTTGTCGACCATCGACGGGGTCAGGAAGCCGAACAGGACGAACCCGTGCTCGAGGCCCGTCCCGTAAATGATGAATTCGAGGAGGAACGCGCCGAACGTAACGGCGTACAGCGAACAGGCGACGGCGTGAGCGAACCAACTCATCCAGCCAGCGAAAAACCCGTTGGGATCGACCAGGGCCTCCTTGACCCAGAGGTACCCTCCTCCGGCCTCCGGGAACGCTGCACCGAGTTCGGCGTACGATACCGCCGTGAAGAGTGCGACGAAGCCATTGAGTGCGAACGCGAGGACGAGGGCCGGGCCGGCAATCCCTGCAGCGAAGCCCGTCAAAGCGAACACCCCTGCACCGATCATCGCGCCGACGCCGATGAACGTAATGTCGAAGAGACTCATGTCTCTTGACAATTCCGTCTCGACGTCTGTTCGGTTCGATTCGCCCGTCGACGTGGTTTCGTGATCACTCATGGTGGTTTCAGATCGTCCGGTCGATCCAGGACCGATCGGATCCCCTCTTGTAGACCGCCACGACCGCCCCGGGAGATCGTTCGAAAACGTGGTCGGGGATCGACCCCGAGACGAACTGTCGTAGGACCCCCTCCCGGGGTGCGCCAAGGATCGTGATATCGAATCCCTCAGACTGGTGGACGATGGTCTCACCAACCTCGTCGGCCGCCACAACGGAGGTTTCAGTCGCCACAGAATCGTCGAGTACGCTCCTCGCGGCCGCCATCAACCGCTCCGATTCTCGCCTCGAACGTCGCCCGTCGTCCGCACGCACGTGAAACAACGTCACCCGCGAGTCGTTTCGTCGGGCCAGTGACCCGGCGACTCCGATGGCACACTCGGAGTGCGGCCCTCGGCCGACTGGCACGGGAATCGTGTCGATGGTGCCGAGACCGTCGAGTCCCCCGGCGACGATCGAATGGACGTGACTGTCGAGCGGAAGTGACCCGAACACCGAGTATTCGGTGAACGGTCGCCGATCCGTCGAGGTGGAGCGATCTGCCAGCACCGTCGAGATACTGGCGTCCGACCCAACGATCGCCCCGAGGGCCGATTTTCTGCTATGGGCGGTCCGAACCCGTTGATGGACGGCCGTCTCCGAGGGACACGCCCCCAACACCTTCGGGAGTGCCTTCGCCAATAGATCGTTGCCCCGCTCGTGCAACCCGTCATCGTCCAGCGGCGTCTGTCGGCGAACGACGACGGGCGCAGCGAGGGTGAGGTCGCCGCCACGATCGGCCACGATGTCGCAGGCAATCGAGAAGAGCGCACGGGCTGGATCGCCATCGACCGGTACCAGGACGCCGTCGTGATCGGCGGCGGGTACGTCCCCGGGTTCTCGGTCGGTGGGGGTGGTGGTTCTGGACCCGTCCGCCTCTCGCATAGCCGACGGGTTTTGCGTCACAGAAGATAAAACCACGGTATGTTCACGAGTCAGTATTGAAAATGGGAAATAATTCGCCTATCCGTAGAATTTGAGTGGGGGAGTGCCCGGGGAGCACGGGGAAAATCCGATAACGGAGGCATGCGAAGGACGAGTCAATGGGAGCGATCGACGAGATCGACAAGCGGATCCTCTACGCATTGGCGAAGGACGCGCGGGGGACGTCGGCACCGGACATCGCTGCCGACCTCGACGTCTCTCCGGCCACCATTCGGAACCGCATCCATCAACTTGAGGAGCGTGGCGTCATCGGGGGGTATCACGCCCAGATAGATTACGAAAAGACGGGCGGGCGGCTGACGTACCTGTTCATCTGCAATGCGGACCCTCCGGAGAGTGAGTATTTCGCCAAGAAGGCGCTGTTGATATCCGGCGTCGTTCGGGTACAGGAGATCATGAGCGGCCGGCGAAACCTCCAGATCGTCGCGGTGGGGGACAACAAAGAAGAGATACGGCGAATATCACGGGACCTGTCGAATCTGGGCCTCGAAATCGAAGACGAGGCGTTGATACAGAACGAGTGGTTCAATCCCTACGAACCGTTCGGCCCGAACGCAGAGCCGTTCACGTACGAGAGCGATCTGCTGAACTTGCGTGAACTGGCGGGGGATGCCAAGGTCGTCGACGTGACCGTCGCCGAGACGTCACTCGCAGCGGACGCGACCGTCAAGGAACTCTCCCAACGGGAGGAGTTTCGCGACGAGACCGTCATCGTCGCGATCGAACGGGGAGACACGATGATCACCCCCAGCGGTGATACAGTGATCCAGTCGGGCGACATCGTCACGGCAGTCACCCAGGAAGGCGACACGGATCGGCTTCGGCAGCTGTTCGGGGGGAAACCGAACCGAGGAGACCTCGCCGAATAGGAACGGAGCCGGGGAAGCGGGTCCGCCCGACGAGTGACCCCTGGGGACGCCGAGTACCCGGTGACTGCGGTGTTCCGTCCCGATCCCTCCGCGAGCCGACTCGAATCCCCGCGATCCAGAGGGGTGGGCCACGATTTTCCGAGGCGATCGCGGCCGCGAGACGCCCGGTTTCTCGAGGGCACGAGGGACCCGGTGTACGTCTCCCGCGTGAGCACGGTCGAGGGGGAATGCCGCGCCTCTCGGTCGGTTCGGGTGGCCGGGTCCGGGGTTGGGGAGAACCGATCGGGCACCCGTCAGTCAGAACGGGTACACGGATCCGCGGTCGAGTGGGATTCGAGGGCCCGTAGCTCAGTGGACAGAGTGCTTGGTTCCGGACCAAGATGTCGCGGGTTCAAATTCTGGCAGTACGCTCGCGAGCGCTCGCTCCCTGCCAGCGTCCCGCTCGCAACCTCGAGGGCTCGTTTCGCTCGCCCTCGCTGCTCGCGGGACTCCCGTCGGGTCCGCGATTTGCGTGTAGTCTTATTACTGCGTGTCAGTCAGAACGGTTAAACGGATCCGCGGTCGAGTGGGATTCGAGGGCCCGTAGCTCAGTGGACAGAGTGCTTGGTTCCGGACCAAGATGTCGCGGGTTCAAATCCCGTCGGGTCCGCTCCTACTAGTCCCGTTCTGTGACCAACGTATTCACCCGGCAGAGACATGCTTGGTCCGGAACCAAGCACTTCCGCACTTTCCGGGTATATTGGAGTCCGACCCGTGACGTAGCGGGGCTTCATGCTGTCCCGTGATTGGCTAGATATAGACCGGCGTAATGAAGCCATGCAATTGCCTGAAACTAAACGATGGTTATCACCACTAACCGTCTCAATCGCCATGAGAGGCCGACAGATAGATTCTAAGCGATTTGTTGGTGTATCCGGTGCCAACAAGGTAAGATTTGGAAAATAGGCATTCAAACACAATATTAAACTCTATAGCCGTCTCTAATACCGCGAACGGCGTCAAACAATTGTATCCCCGACCTAGTAGCTCAATATAGAGTACCCGTGGTCCAAATCAAAGCAGTTCCCATCGATACCCCTGGAGGGACTAGCCCAAAGGCCATCCTTCTCCGACGTCAAGGCCCTATGCGGTTAACTGACGTTATCGAGAAAACTCATCTCGATCAACTCCAGGCCAGGAAAAAGCTAGAATCACTGGAGATTGAAGGGGAGATAGATCGGTTCGTAGTCGGGGATCACGTCTTCGTCGAGCTTTCCGAGTGAACGTATTGGGCAGCCTCATACCGGGCTATCTCCCGGAAGGTATAGACGGATAAGACCGCCGCGATAGCCCCGACTGTTCCCGCTATACCTAACGCCCAAACCCATACAGGGACGTCCGGGACCTGTGACCCAAGGCTATCGATCATCCGTATAGAGTGCCCACAGACGGACGACAAACGGTGCTATAGCCGCGAGAAGAAGGATTACGGCCAAGAAGGTGTCCTTGGTCTCGTCAGTTCGGAACAGGCCCCAGGCCTCCCTTAGTTTCGGTATCATAGCGAATTGAAGGCTTTCAGTCCCCGTTCGGTGAGCCCATAGATACGGTGATGGGGGCGATTCGGCGTCAGGCACTCGACCAAGCCTTTGGCCTTCAGCTCGTGGATCCTGTTGGACACCTGTTGTCTGCTTACTTCACGTTCAAGATCACGTGCTACCTCAGATGCATACCTTGGCTTGTTACCCAGGGCTACAAATACGTCTCTGCGAAGACCGCTAGACCGTATCGCTGCCACGGCGTCCCAGGGGACTGTCTTATCAGGGATTCCCATGGTTCTGCCTAACAGTCCTGTCTTGTTAATCGTTTCCCCCAATCTTAATAACACCTATACCGCAGTTTCGGTAGGTCCTTTGATTTAGGGACCAAGTGTAGATAACACGCTGCATATCCGTTTTACCTCACGCTTATACTTTCACCGTGCATCCAACAAGCTTAAATCTAGTCAGATTGAACTAGTTAGTAGGCGAGATATACAGAACGGCCCGGGATGGGACCCAGAACATTCCCATCTTGTTGGTCATGAAGTATATCTCCTTCGCCGTGAAACGCCAGTAGGCCGGGAAAATACCGGTGAGCCCCGACGGGTTGGGGCAATATCGACCTAAAACATGGAAAACGGACTGGCGGTATAGCGGCCAACGCCCCAGGTAAAGGGGCGTTTTATCGCATTCCCCGAAGGGGACAAACACCGATTCCCCAAATAAAGAAGTCCCCGAGGGGAATGGAATGACCTGAGAGGTCGGCAGACCTCGAATGGAACGACACATTAGGGAAATGCGGATCGTTCAACGCACGGAGCCAGAGCTAACACCTATGTCGAATTCAACCGACGTCACGATCCAGGCTCACCCAGGTAACAGTCAGGTCACCGACCGTGTGAAAGACCTTATCTATTCCCGCCTCGAGGAACTCGGCGTCGAAGACGCCCGCGAAAACGTCTTGCTCCACCACTACCACGATGGAGACTTTGTTGGCCTTCGTAATTTAGGGGTATCGGATGTGGAGGCGTTCAATAATGCTTATACAGAGCTTGTGAGAGAATACTGGAAAAACCGGGACGTGAGCGATGACACGCTGTGGGTCTCCCGCGTTTGGATCCGCAAGCAGTTAGAGTAGTTAGAGCTCGACCCGGGCCATTGACTGGTTGATGTTGCTTTCTGTCGGTGCCGCCAGATACGGTTCTATTGCGTCGTAGGAGTTCCACCCGCCTAGGGCCATCACGATCCGGGGACTGACGTTTTCCTCGACGAGGAGGTGGTTCGCCCAGCACCGCCGAAGATCGTGCGTGCTCACC